>NZ_JAPZLD010000032.1:0-136318 GCF_030182635.1 Amycolatopsis ponsaeliensis | reverse complement strand
ATCGCCGCATGATCACCACAAAAGCCCTGGTCATCACACTGACAGGCCGGTCAGTGTTCACGATGTCCTGAAACATCAACTGTTCACGATGTCCTGAACTCAAGCACAGGGGTCTAACCCTGTTTCCCACTCACGACCTCAGTCGCGTTCGATGAGGTGGCCCACCACGTCGGGACCTGGGTGCGCGTGACCCGAGCCGTCGCGGCGGACGTCGATCTCCGGGAGCTCCACCGGGTCGCCGTTGCGGGCCGCGCCGGCCGGGCGGGGGCCGATCCAAGCGACACGCAGAGCCGTTTCGCCCTTCAAGAACCGCTGCGCCCGGACACCGCCGGTCGCGCGGCCCTTCGCCGGGTACTCGCTGAACGGCGTGACCTTCACACTCTGCCCGGTCGACGTGATCACCAGCGGCTCGCCGTGCTCGTCGTCGTCCGTGCGGACCGCCGCGAAGAAGACCGTCGAACCCGCGCCCACGTTGATGCCCGCCATGCCGCCGCCCTTCAGGCCCTGGGGGCGGACCAGCGACGCCGCGTACTTCAGCAGTGCTGCCTCCGACGACACGAAGGCCAGCGTCTCCGAGCCGTCCGTCAGCCACGTCGCGCCGACTACCTCGTCGCCGTCCTTCAGGCTGATCACTTCGAACTCGTCCGAGCGGACCGGCCACTCCGGCGAACAGATCTTCACCACTCCGGCCTTCGTACCGAGCGCCAACCCGGGGGAACCCGACGCCTGCTCGCCCAGCGGCGCGATGCCGACGACCGTCTCGCCCTTCTCCAGCGGGACCAGTTCGCGAGCTGCCATGCCGCCACGCAACGACACCGTGCCCGCCTGCTCCGGCAGCACCGGCAACGGCAGCACGTCCGTCTTGAACGCCCGGCCGCGGCTCGTCACCAGCAGGATCTGGCCACGCGCGGTCGTGTGGACCACCGCCGCCACCGCGTCGTGCTTCACCCGGCCGTTGCGCCGGCGGGTCTCCGTCGACTCCTCGGACTCCGCCGCCGTACGCGCCACCAGGCCGGTCGCCGACAGGATCACCTGGCACGGGTCGTCCGTGACCTCCAGGGGACCGGACGGCTTCGACGCGGCCAGGACCTCCTTGAGGTCACCGTCGATCAGCGACGTGCGGCGCTCGGTCGGGAAGTCCTTCGCAATCTTCGCCAGCTCCGCCGAGACCAGCTTCTTCAGCACCGACTCGTCGTCGAGGATCTTGGACAGCTCGGCGATCTCCTCGCGCAGCCGCTCCTGCTCCGACTCCAGCTCCAGCCGGTCGTACTTGGTCAGCCGGCGCAGGGGAGTGTCGAGGATGTACGTCGCCTGGATCTCCGACAGCTTGAAGCGCGTCATCAAGCCGTCCTTCGCGGCCTGCGCGTTCTCGCTTTCGCGGATGAGCTTGATCACCTTGTCGATGTTCAGCAGCGCGATCAGCAGGCCGTCGACCAGGTGCAGCCGCTCTTCACGCTTCCGGCGCCGGTACTTCGTGCGCCGCGTGACGACCTCGTAGCGGTGCCGGAGGAAGACTTCCAGCAGCTCCTTGAGGCCCAGCGTCTGCGGCTGGCCGTCGACGAGGACCAGGTTGTTGATGCCGAACGACTGCTCCAGCGGCGTGAGCCGGTACAGGTCCGCGAGCAGGGCCTGCGGGTTGACGCCGACCTTGCACTCGATGACCAGCCGCGTGCCGTTCTCGCGGTCGGTGAGGTCCTTGACGTCGGCGATGCCGGTGAGCCGCTTGGACTTGTTGACCTCGTCGGTGATCTTCTCGATCACCTTCTCCGGGCCGACGCCGTAGGGCAGCTCGGTGACGGTGATCGCCTGCCGCCCGCGGCTGCCTTCGAGGGGCCCGGTCTCGCAGTTCGCGCGCATCCGGACCACGCCGCGGCCGGTCTCGTACGCGCGTCGGACCTCGTCCAGGCCCAGCAGGCTGCCGCCGGTCGGGAGGTCGGGGCCGGGCACGAACTCCATCAGCTTGTCGAGCGTCGCGGACGGGTGCGTGATCAGCCACCGCGCCGCCGCGACGACCTCGCCGAGGTTGTGCGGGATCATGTTGGTCGCCATCCCGACCGCGATCCCGGACGTGCCGTTGACCAGCAGGTTCGGGAACGCCGCGGGCAGCACGGACGGCTCTTCGAGCGAACCGTCGTAGTTCGGGCGGAAGTCGACGGTGTCTTCGCCGAGCTCGCCGACCAGCTGCATCGCCTCGGGCGACATCCGCGCTTCGGTGTACCGCGAGGCGGCCGGGCCGTCGTCGGGCGAGCCGAAGTTGCCGTGGCCGTCGATCAGCGGGACGTTCAGCGAGAAGTCCTGCGCCAGCCGGACCATCGCGTCGTAGATCGCGACGTCACCGTGCGGGTGGTACTTGCCCATCACGTCGCCGACCACGCGCGACGACTTCACGTACGCGTGCGTCGGGCGGTAGCCGTTCTCGTTCATCGAGTACAGGATCCGGCGGTGCACCGGCTTCAACCCGTCCCGCGCGTCCGGCAGGGCGCGCGAGTGGATGACCGAATACGCGTACTCCAGGTAGCTGTCTTCGATCTCGGTCTTCAGCGAGTTGTCGAAGACGTTCGCCCCGGCGGAGTCGAACGCGCTGGGATCGACCTTGGTGGTGGTGCCCTTGCGGCGTGCCACGGCAGAACTCCTTGGTAGCTGCGAAAATTAAGCGTCGATGGCGTCGCGGTCGATCCGGTCCGAAGAGGCGACCAGCCAGTTCCGCCGGGGCTCGACCTTCTCGCCCATCAGCAGTTCCAGCGCGTTCTCGGCGGCTTCGGCGTCGTCCATGGTGATCCGGCGGACCGAGCGGGTGGACGGGTTCATCGTGGTGTCCCACAGCTCGTCGGCGTCCATCTCGCCGAGGCCCTTGAACCGCGGCACCGGCGTGACGATGCTCTTGCCCGCCCGCTCCAGCTCCGCGTACTTGGACTCCATCTCCTGCTGCGTGTACGTGAAGTGCGTCTCCGGGTTGCGGCCCTTGGTGACGAGCTTGTGCAGCGGCGGCATCGCCGCGTACAGCCGGCCGTCCTCGATCACCGGCCGCATGTACTTCGCGAACAGCGTGATCAGCAGGGTCCGGATGTGCGAGCCGTCGACGTCCGCGTCCGCCATCAGGATGACGCGGCCGTAGCGCATGGTCGTCAGGTCGAACGTGCGCCCGGTGCCCGCGCCCAGCACCTGCACGATCGACGCGATCTCGGCGTTCTTCAGCGTGTCGCCGAGCGACGCCTTCTGCACGTTCAGGATCTTGCCCCGCAGCGGCAGCAGCGCCTGGTACTCCGACACGCGGGCCATGCGCGCCGACCCCAGCGCGCTGTCACCCTCGACGAGGAACAGCTCGCTGCGGGAGACGCCGGTGGTGCGGCAGTCGACCAGCTTCGGCGGCATCGCCGCGCCCTCGAGCGCGGTCTTGCGCCTCGCGGCGTCCTTCTGCTGCTTCTGGGTGAGCCGGACGCGCGAGGCGTCGACCACCTTCTGCAGCACGACCTTGGCCTCGGACTTCGTCTTGCGGTCTTCGGTCCAGGCCTTCACGTGCTTGTCGACGATGCCCTGGATGACCCGGGTGATACCCGCGGTGGACAGCTCGTCCTTCGTCTGCGACGTGAACTGCGGCTCCGGCAGCCGGACGTGCACCACGGCCGTCATGCCCTCGAGGACGTCCTCGATCGTCGGCATGTCCTCCTTGGGCTTGAGCAGCCCGCGGGTCTTGGAGATCGCGTCCTGCAACGCCTTCGCCATCGCGCGGTCGAACCCGCGGCGGTGCGTTCCGCCGTGAACGTTGCGGATCGTGTTGGTGAAGCACTCGACGGTGCGCTCGTAGCCGGTGCCCCAGCGCAGCGCCACCTCGACCTCGGCGTGGCGCTCCACATTGGACTGCATGACGCCGGCGGCGTCCGCCGCGTTCTCCTTGTAGGTGCCCTCACCGGTGATGAGCAGCGTGCCGCAGACCGGCTTCTCGCCCGACGGCGTGAGGAAGTCGACCATGTCGACCAGGCCGTGCGGGAAGTGGAAGGTCTCTTCGTTGATCGTGTCTTCGATCGCCGTGCGCAGCACGTACGTGACACCCGGGACGAGGAACGCGGTGTTGCGCAGCTTCGCGCGCACGCCCTCGACGTCCAGCGCCGCGCCGGACTCGAAGTAGCGCGAGTCGTACCAGTAGCGGATCGACGTGCCGCTGCGCTCGCCGCGCTTCATCTTGCCGGTGAGGTTCAGCCCGGACCGGCGGGTGAACTTCGCCTTCGGGCCGGGCGCGTCGAAGGTGCCGGGGATGCCGTGCTTGAACGACATCTGGTGGACCTTGCCCTCTTGCTTGACCGTGACGTCGAAGCGGTGGGACAGCGCGTTGACCGCCGAAGCGCCGACGCCGTGCAGGCCGCCGGAGGTCTTGTAGCCCGATCCGCCGAACTTGCCACCCGCGTGCAGCCGGGTCAGGACCAGCTCCACGCCGGACAAACCGGACTTCGCGTGGGTGCCGGTGGGGATGCCGCGACCGTCGTCGTCCACCTGGACGCTGCTGTCGGCGTGCAGCGTGACGACGATCTTCGTCGCGTGGCCGGCGACGCCCTCGTCCGTCGAGTTGTCCACCACCTCGGAGAAGAGGTGGTTGATGCCCCGGCTGTCGGTGGAACCGATGTACATCCCGGGGCGCTTGCGGACGGCCTCGAGCCCCTCGAGGTGCGTGAGGTCGTCGGCCCCGTACAAGGTCTCGGCAGTCACAGGGTCGTTCTCCCGGATCGTGGCTCGCGAAAAGTGCTGGTGGTGGTGCGGACTCGGCCTGCACCGTACTGCAGGATATCCGCCCACCCCGACAACTTCCGCGCGCTCCCTGCTCCGGAGTGGCGCGCGCCGCCCGCTACTTGGGGTCGTAGCCCAGGTCGGGCCACAGGCCGAGCAGGGCTTCGATCTTCCGCGGGACCTGGAAGCTGTTCCGGAAGTTCGGCTTCTCGCCGATCGTCGCGAGGCCCTTGCGGAGCTCGCCGAACAGCGGCCGAGCGGCGGTCTCCCGCGTCAGGATGTAGCAGTAGGTGCGGCGCGGGTACGCGAACTCGTCGGTGTAGGCCTGCAGCACGAGACCAGGGGCTTCGATCCGCGACCCGACCAGGGCGCGACCCTGCTTCTGGCTGTAGACGCGGATCACGTGCACGCCCGCGCGGAGCGTGCGCGGCGGGTCCTGGCCCTGGCCGTCGTCGGCCCAGAACAGCTCGACGCGGAACGGCTGCTCGCCGTTTTCGCCGGGGTGGGTGTAATCGCGCGTCAGCTCTTCGAGCCGGTACTCGGCCTCGGCCGACGGCTCGCCGCCTTCGACGAGGCTGACGAGGTACAGCTCGGCCGGGCGCGGCCAGGAGGGCCGGGGGACGTCGGTCTCCGGGGTCTCGGGAGAGTCCGAAGACTCCACCGTCTCCGGCGTGTCGGCCGCTTCCGGCTCGTTCGCGACGGCCGGTGCCGCAACCGGTTCCGGGGCCGGCTCGGCCGGGGGAGCCGGCGCGACCTCGACGACCGGGGCGGGCGGCGGCGTCGGAGCGGGCCGGACGGGGGACGGCGGCGGGGTCGGGGCGGCGGGCCGGACCGGCGTCGCGGGGCGGCTCGTGACCACGGGCCGGGCGGGTGCCGCGGGGCGGCTGGGGGTGGCGGGGCGCGGCGAGGTGACCAGCTTGCCGGCGCCGTACTGCTCCAGGAGCGGCTCCAGGTCACCCGCCGTCAGCGCGGGTCCCGCGAGGTCGCACCACTCGAGCCAGGCCTCCTGGGCCTCCTCGACGGTGTGCTTCTCGTGGGAGACCGTCACGGCTTCGAACAGCTGCCGCGGGCCGGCGGCGGTGACGTCCGCCGAGCCGACCACCACGAACGACGGTTCGTCCTCGGCGATCACCAGCTTCGCGTTCAGCCCGCGCAGCGAGTGCACGATCACGCCCGCCTTCACCCAGTGCAGCAGGGCGTGCGGACTCGTCGCGCCGGACAGCACGGTGTCCAGGCTCGCGTCCGTGATCACCGTGTCTCCGGGTTCCAACGGCAGCAGCGCCGCCGCGCCGGGCCCGACGTGGCCGAAGGCCGCCACCAGGTTCCGGCGAGGCGCGAGCAGCGGCGTGATCGACCCCCAGATGTCGCGGCCCGTGAGAAGGCGTACCGAACGTTCTGCCAGACCCAGCCGACCGAGCTCCGCGTCCATGTCCCAGACCTTACTTGGTGCCCCCTACGGCTTTGACGGCCGGAATATCTCTTGCTTGGAAGTAGTTGAACGCGCATGTAAGATGGGGGTCGCGAAGGGAGCAGGTCATGCAGTTCGGAATCTTCACGGTGGGCGACGTCACGACCAATCCCACGAACGGAACCACGCCGACGGAGCACGAGCGGATCAAGGCGATGGTCCGCATCGCGCTCAAGGCGGAGGAGGTCGGTCTCGACGTCTTCGCGACCGGCGAGCACCACAACCCGCCGTTCGTGCCGTCGTCGCCCACGACGATGCTCGGGCACATCGCGGCTCAGACGTCCAAGATCATCCTGTCGACGTCGACGACGCTGATCACCACGAACGACCCGGTGAAGATCGCCGAGGACTTCGCGATGCTGCAGCACCTGGCCGACGGCCGCGTCGACCTCATGATGGGCCGCGGCAACACCGGCCCGGTGTACCCGTGGTTCGGCGAGGACATCCGCCAGGGCATCCCGCTGGCGATCGAGAAGTACGCGCTGCTGCGCCGGCTGTGGCGCGAGGACGTCGTCGACTGGTCCGGCAAGTTCCGCACGCCGCTGCAGGGCTTCACGTCCACGCCGCGGCCGCTCGACGACGTCCCGCCGTTCGTGTGGCACGGGTCGATCCGCAGCCCGGAGATCGCCGAGCAGGCGGCGTTCTACGGCGACGGCTTCTTCGCCAACCACATCTTCTGGCCGACGTCGCACTTCCAACAGCTGATCGCGTTTTATCGCCAGCGCTTCGAGCACTACGGCCACGGGACGGCGGACCAGGCGATCGTCGGCCTCGGCGGGCAGGCGTTCATCCGGCCCAAGTCCCAGGACGCGTGGAACGAGTTCCGCCCGTACTTCGACAACGCGCCGGTGTACGGCCACGGCCCGTCGCTGGAGGAGTTCACCGACCAGACGCCGTTGACCGTGGGCAGCCCGCAGGAGGTCATCGACAAGACGCTGACGTTCCGCGAGCACTTCGGTGACTACCAGCGTCAGCTGTTCCTGATGGACCACGCGGGCCTGCCGCTGAAGACGGTGCTGGAGCAGCTGGATCTGCTGGGCTCGGAGGTCGTGCCGGTGCTGCGCAAGGAGCTGGACTCGATGCGGCCGGCTCATGTTCCGGACGCTCCTACCCACGCTTCGCTGGTGGCTGCTGCTTCGGCTTCGGTTTCGGAAGAGGTGCCGGCATGAAGCTCGCGGTGGTGACGGCGGGGCTGTCGGTCCCGTCGTCCAGCCGGCTGCTGGCGGACCGGCTGGCGGCGGCCACGGTCGCCGCCTCGTCGTCGCCGGTGTCGGTTTCGGTGGTGGAGCTGCGGGACATCGCGCTGGACGTGACGAAGAACCTGCTGACGGGGTTTCCGAGCCCGGCACTGCGGTCGGCGATCGCTTCGGTGGTCGACGCCGACGCGCTGGTGGTGGTGACGCCGGTGTTCACGGCCGGGTACAGCGGGCTGTTCAAGTCGTTCTTCGACGTGCTGGACGCGGACTCGTTGGCGGGCAAGCCGGTCCTGCTGGGCGCGACGGGCGGAACCGAGCGGCATTCCCTGGTCCTGGACTACCAGCTGCGGCCGTTGTTCGGGTACTTGAAGGCGGACCCGGTGGCTACCGGGGTGTACGCGGCTTCGTCGGACTGGGGGAGCGGGGAGGGGGCGTTGCAGCGACGGATCGAGAAGGCAGGAGCGGAGCTGGCGTCGCTCGCCGCCGGACGTCCTGCTTTGGCTCAGGAGCCGGCGTTCGTCCCGTTCGAGCAGCTGCTGGCGGGCGCGGGCGAGTGAGGGTGGCTTAGGCTGGGCCGATGGGGTCGATCAGGCAGGTTCAAATCACGTTCGACTGCGCGGAACCCGAGCGCGTGGCCCGGTTCTGGTGCGAGGTGCTGGGGTACGTGGTGCCGCCACCCCCGGAGGGGTTCGCGAGCTGGGCGGATTTCGACAGTTCGCTGCCGGCGGATCGCCAGGGCTCGGCGTTCGCGTGCGGTGATCCTTCGGGGGTGGGGCCGCGGTTGTTCTTCCAGCGGGTGCCCGAGGGGAAGGTCGTGAAGAACCGGGTGCACCTCGATGTGCGGGTCGGTACCGGGTTGGTGGGGGAGGAGCGGTTGGCCGCTCTTCAGGCGGAGTGTGCGCGGTTGGTTGCGCTGGGGGCAGTGCAGGAGCGGGTGCTGGTGGCTGATGGGTTCAATGAGTCTTGCATCGTGATGCAGGACGTGGAGGGTAACGAGTTCTGCCTCGACTGAGGTTCTGACCTGTTGGGTCGGATGCGCGAGGTGGCCGGAAGCTGAACCGGCGCAACTTCGGGTGTGTACTCGGAATAGCTGCTCAGCGCTGCGAGCTCGGGGTGGGTGGCTGGGCGCTTTGGGATTGCGGATGAGCTCGGGCCTTGAGTGGCGTGGGTGTAGGCCCGCAGCCGGTTGGCTGCGGGCCTTTCCCCGTGTTCGGTTATTCACGCCGCGAACGGCAACGGTTCGTGGAGGTTGTTACGCCTGGGTTTTCGGCGCTTGTCCAAAAACACCGGCGGCAAGAACTCGGGCAACCCGTCGGCCGCGATGCGGACTTGCCAACCCGAGCGATGCAACAACCGATGGTGATGACCGCACATCAGCACCAGGTTGCCCAGCTCGGTCGGCCCGCCGGCAGCCCATTCCTGGATGTGGTGACCCTGGCAATGCCGGGGTGGGCGATGACACCCGGGAAAGGCGCAGCCGCGGTCGCGCAGGTAGAGCGCGCGGCGCAGTGGGGTGGAGATCAAGCGGCGCTGGCGGCCGAGGTCGAGGGGTTCGCTCTTGCCGCCCAGGATCGCGGGGATGAGCATGCAGTCGCAGGCGTGGATTCGGGCTTCGGCGGCCGAGATCGTGCCCAGGTCACCGAGGGTGGCCCGGCCGACGCCGGACTTCAGGTCCGCCAGGGAGACCGTGACCATGACGTGGGCTCGTTCGCCGGCCTGCAGCGGCAGCTCCGGGGAGTTGAGGGCCAGGTCGATCGCGTCGGAGAACGCATCGCCGTAGCGTTCCAACGGCGAACGCAAGTCTGGGCCTTCGTCGGTCGTGCGGCGTTGGGCCAGGGAGTCCAGCAGGGCGCTGGCTCGGGCGCCGGTCTCGTCGTCGAATCGGCCGTTCAGTTCCCAGAACCCGGTTCTTTTGCGGCGCAACGACAATTCGCGGCTGGGCGTGGCCGGTTCGGTCTCGTCGGGCTCGGCTCCGTCGGGGTCCAGGTGGGCCACGATCCGGGCGCCCAAGGCAGCGACCTGTTTGTGGCCGGCCTCGGAGGCGAACGTGAGCAGGTGCTGCTCGGCCTCGTCGCGGTGCTCGGGTGGGATCTGGGTTATCACGCCGACGATCGTGTCGATCATCGGGGTGCTCAACCGGCCATCCGAGGCAGCAAGACCGGTGGCGGGAGCGACCGCGGGGATGGGGGTGCCGTCGAGAGTGTGGCTGGAGGTGAGGGCGCGGGCTCGTTTGACGACGGTCTCGGCGGCAGCCTTGGGGATGTCGGCGAGGTGCTCGAAGAGCCGTGCCACGGAACGGTATCCGAACAACTCCATGACACCGCGGGACTCGATTTCCGCCAGCAGAGAACCGATCTCGGCCTCAGCAGACCGCACAACAGTGAGCAGGGCGGAGATGCGGTCGGCCAGGGCCACCGCATCCGCTTTCCACACCGCTTCGCTGTCCACACAACAAGATTACCAACATTCGAACACATGTCATCACTCGAAAGGATGATCCAGGCCAAGTGCGGCAGGGACACCGTTGCGCGGGGAATCGGCGCTCTCGCACCGAGCAAGAGGCAACAACACGAAGCGCCGATTTCCCACGCCCCGGCGAAGCCGCATCTTTAAGACTGTGGGTACCGAACCCGATAACGCAAGTGTGTAACCCCAGAACCGACAACAACCTCAACCTGCTCAAGCGAAGCAGCACTGTCGACGTCAGAGAAGTACCGAACCCCGGACCCGAGCAGAACAGGAACGAGATCGATCCGAACCTCATCCAGAAGCCCCAGCTCGAGGCATTGCTGAGCAACGTTCGGCCCGGAGACCCCCACAGACCCATCCCCGGCAGCCAAGGCCAACGAAACAGCCTCGGAGACCGAAGAGACGAAAGTGAACGGCGCAAGATGAGAAGCGGGCCAATCCGAAGGCGGAGGCCGGTGCGTGACAACGAAAGCCGCACCCCCGCCAGGAGGATTCCCGCCCCAGCCGTGGGTGTAGTCGAACACCCGCCGCCCGCAGACGAACGCGCCATGACGGACCGAGTCCATGAACGACCGCAAGTAGTCCGCACTCAAAGGGGAAACCCGGAAAGTCATCGGGTAGCCGACCATCGGCACCTCGACGTCGCCCGCGGTGTACCAGTCGAACAGCGGCCCGACCGAATCGTCGGGCCGGGCCACGAACCCGTCCAGTGACATGCAGAAACTCGCTACCACCCCGGCCATCTCAGTCCGCCAGCACCTTGTCGAGCCGTTCGTACGACTCCGTGATCCCGCGGCTCATCCCGCTCTCCAGCGCCGCGTCGCGCGCCTCCACCGAGGGGAACACCGAGTGCGTCACCAGGCGTGTGCGGCCGCCGACGTCGGTCAACACCATCGAGTCCAGCGTGACGTCGCCGGGCGCGCCCAGGTACTCGAAAGTCTGGACGATCCGGTCGGCGCTCACCGTGTGGTACACGCCGCGGAAGCGGTACTCGCCGCGCTCGTCGCGGTGGATGTAGTCGTACGCACCTCCTGACCTCGCGTCGAGCTCGACGATCTCCATCTCCATCCCGTGCGGGCCCAGCCACTGCACGATCAGGTCCGGGTCGGTGTGCGCGCGGAGGACCGCCGACGGCGTGGCCGCGAACTCGCGCGTGATCTCGATGAACGGCGTTCCCGGCTGGGCGGTGATCGTGGTGCTCATTAGGCCACCATCCCTGTTGCAGCCCGAACGGATAGGGTTGTGACCACTCGGTCCCGGTGGGTGCATGGCCTTTGGTGCGCGCCGCTTAACGGCCAGCATGAGTACTGCCAGCCCCGCCGGGCCGAGGCCGCTTTACCGGCCTTAGGAACATGCCCCGACCTGGTCGAGGGCCGATTAATGAGCTTCCGGACAGCGTCCTCACCACCGAGCGGGTCCTTCACCGTGAGAGAAGGAGCACCGCGCGCGTGTTCGCGGGATGGGACTGGGCCAGCGGGCCGCACGATGTGACCGTGATCGACCAGGCCGGAGCGAGGACCGACCGATGGGCGCTGGCCCACGCCGAGACCGGGATTGCCGGCACCCTGGCCCGGCTGCGCCGCCACGGCGCCCCAGGCGGGCTGCCCGTGGCTATCGAGACCACCCGGGGACTGGTCGTGGACCGGCTGCTGGCCGCCGGGCACCCCGTGATTCCCATACACCCCAACGCCTTCAACGCCGTCCGCCCCCGCTGGGGCGCGGCCCGGGCCAAGAGTGACCCCGGTGACTCGTTCAAGCTCGCGGACTACCTGCGCACCGACGGCCACCAGTTGCGGACGTTGGCGCCCACGCTGCCCGAGACGCTGGAACTGCAAGCGCTGACCCGGCAACGCGCCGACCACGTCGAAGCGCGCGTCGCGGCGGTCAACCAGCTTGCCGCACTGCTGGATGAGCACTGGCCCGGCGGGAAAGCCGTGTTCGCCAGCCTGGACAGTGACATCGCCCTGACCTTCCTGGACCGCTACCCCACGCCCGCGGACGCGGCCCGCTTGACCGCCGGTCGGCTGGAAGCGTTCTGCAAACGCCACGGCTACTCCGGCAAACGACCCGGCAGCGTGCTGATCGAGCGGCTGCGCGCCGCCCCTGCGGCGGCCTCCCGGCTGGGCCGGCACGTGATCACCCGGTTGGTCGGTGTCCAAGTGCGGCTGGTGCGGTCCCTGTGCGTCACTATCCGCGAACTGGATACCGCCATCGCTGAGGCGATCAAGACCCATCCCTGGGCCGAACTGATCGCCGGACTGCCCCGGATCGGCACCGTCAACCTCGGCCAGGTCGTCGGTGAGATCGGCCCGATGCTCGAACGCGCCATCGGGTGCGCGCAACTGGCCGCTGAGACCGGCGCCGCCCCGGTCACCAAGGAATCCGGCAAACACCGCCAGGTCAACTTCCGGCACGCGGTCAACCGCCGCGCCCGGCAAGCCCTGATGACTTTCGCCGACAACAGCCGGCACGAGAGCGACTGGGCCGCCGCGATCTACAACAACGCGCGTTCCCGGGGCAAACGCCATCCCCACGCGGTGCGCATCCTGGCCCGCGCCTGGCTGCGCGTCATCTGGGCCTGCTGGCGCGACAAAACCTGCTACCACCCTGACGTCCACACCACCACCAAGATCAACAAGGCGGAGGGGTTGACTTAGGAAACTCATGGCGTTTCCTTCAGCGTTTCGAGGACGGCGTCGAGCCGCCGGTAGCTGTGTTCGGTCGCCAGCCGGTACGTGTCGATCCAGCTGGTGAGGGCCTCGAGGGCGGACGGCACGAGGTGACACGGCCGGCGCTGCCCGTCGCGGCTGCGCGTGATCAGGCCCGCCTGCTCCAGCACCTGGATGTGCCGGGACACCGCCTGCTTCGTGATCGCGAAGGGCTCGGCCAGCTCGTTGACCGTCGCTTCGCCGCGGGACAGCCGCGCGACCAGCGCCCGGCGGACCGGGTCGCCGAGGGCGGTGAACGCCCGGTCCAGCGCCTCCTCGTCAACCGTCATCTTTATCAACCAATCTGTTTATCAACTGATGAGTTGAATATAAGCGGGCTGTCAAGTACCTGCCGAAAGTCGGGGGTGACCGACGTCGTCCGGCAGCCGCCGTCGACCCCGCCCGGTACCTACGTTGACCCGCATGACCAGGCTTCTCCTCGTGCTCGCCGCGCTCCTGCTCGGCACCGCGACCCCGGCGGCGGCCGCGACGAACGACATCGACGGGTACGTCCGCGCCTACCTCGACCACACCGGCCTGCCCGGCGCCGCGGTCGCCGTCACCCGCGGCGGTGACGTCGTGCGCGTCGCGGGTTACGGCCACGACGCCTCGGACACGCCCATCACCGCGTCGACCCGGCTGCCGATCGCGTCGCTGAGCAAGTCCATGACGGCCTTCGCGGTGCTCCAGCTCGTCGAGGCGGGCCGGATCACGCTCGACGAGCCCGTGACGCGCTACCTGCCCGGCTTCCGGCTCGCCGACCCGCGCGGCGCGCGGATCACCGTCCGGATGCTGCTGGACCAGACGTCCGGGATGGCCGACTCCGCGTTCCCGGACCTCGAGTTGCCGCAGCCGCACACCCTCGCCGAAGCGGTCGAGCGCCTGCGTGACGCGGGCTTGGCGAGCGACCCGGGGGCGGAGTTCCACTACCACAACCCGAACTACGAAGTGGCCGCCCGGATCGTCGAGGTCGTGGCCGGGCAGCCGTTCGCGGAGTACCTGCGGACGCGGCTGTTCGCCCCGCTCGGGATGGCGTCGAGCACCACGGTGGACGAGCCGCCGGCCGGGACCACCGGGTACGTCCGGGCCTTCGGCATCGAGGTCCCGGTGTCCGAACCGGACTGGTTCACCGGCGGCAGCCACGGGGTCCTGAGCACCGCGACCGACCTCGCGCGGTGGCTCACGGCCCAGCAGGACGGCGGCGGCGTGCTGTCCCCGGCGTCGACCGCGCTGGCGCACACCCCGGCGCCCGGCCGCGACTACGCGCTGGGCTGGACCGTCCGGGCGGGGCAGGTGGGGCACACCGGCGAGTGGTTCAGCCACACCGCGGCGCAGATCCTGCTCCCGGACGGCTACGGCGTCGCGGTCGTGACGCCCATGGGGATGGCGCTGGACAACGAGGCCGAACTGCTGGCGCAAGGCATCGCGACGCTGGTCCAGGGCGGTTCGCCGGAGCCCGCGCTGCCGGCCGGGGTGGTCGCGGACCGGGTACTCGCCGCGCTGGCCCTCATAGCGGTGGCCCTGGCGATCGTGGGCGTCCGGCGGGCCCGGCGGAAGCCCCGGTGGTGGCGGGTCGCGCCGCCGTTGCTGCCGCTGCTCCCGCTCGTGTTCCTGCCGCAGCTGCTCGGGGTGGTATTCGCCGGAAGACGGGGTACCTATGCCCAGGTGCTCTACGTCTGGCCGGGGCTCGTGGTCGCCCTCGGCGTGGTCGCGCTGGCCGGGCTGAGCGTGGCCGCGGCCAGGGCGCGGGCGGTCGTGGGTGGCACGCGAGGCCGCAACCAGGAAGAATCGGGCGAAACGAGGGGAGACGCCCAGTGGGCATCGGCAAACAGGCGAAGCGGATCTTGATCACGGTGGCGGGTGTCGTCCTGCTGGTGGTCGGGGTGCTGCTGCTCGTCCTGCCCGGCCCCGGGCTGCTGCTCGTGCTCGCCGGGCTCCTGCTGCTCGCGTCGGAGTTCCCGGCGCTCGAGCGGTACGTCGACCCGGTGCGTGACCGGGCGATGAAGGCGGCCGAAGACAGCGTGTCGTCGCCGCTGCGGATCGCCGGTTCGGTGCTGGCCGGGCTGGCGCTGCTGGCCGCGGGGATCGTCTGGGGCACGGTGAAGTCGCTGCCGTTCGGCGGCTGGAGCACCGGGTCGAGCCTGATCCTGTCGTCGGTGATCCTCTTCGCGCTGCTGATCTGGAGCTATCGACGGGTCAAGACGCGCCGGGAGGCCGCGCACAGCGGCTGAGAAGGATACTGTCGGCGCCATGAGCGCCGGATTCCAGCGTGCCCGGCGGCCCGAGCAGATCGAGGCGCGCCGCACCGCGATCCTCGCCGCCGCGCGCGAGCTCCTGGCCGAGCGCCCGGTCGCCGACATCAGCCTGCGGGAGCTCGCCTGCCACGTCGGGCTCGCGAAGTCCAATGTGCTCCGCTACTTCGACAGCCGCGAGGCGGTCTTCCTCGAAGTCCTCGACACGGCGTGGACCGCGTGGCTCGACGACCTCGAAGGAAAGCTCGGCGACCCGGCACCGGCGGATCCCGGCTTCGCACGCGAAGAGCGTGTCGCGGGGACGATCGCCGCGACGCTCGCCGAGCGGCGGTTGCTGTGCGAGCTGATCAGCTCGATGGCGCCGGTGCTGGAGCGCAACATCTCGCTGGAGTTCGCGCGCAGCTTCAAGGGGCGCGCGGCGGCCAGCACCGAACGGCTCGGCGCGCTGGTCCGGACGCGGGTGCCGGAGCTGTCGGCCGACGGCGCCCGTCAGTTCGCGCTCGGGGTCGTGGTCCTGGTGTCGGGCGCGTGGCCGTTCGCGAACCCGACCGACGTCGTGGCGAAGGCGGCGGCCGAGGTGGGCGCCGCTCCGGAGTTCGCGGCCGCGCTGGCCGAAGGGCTCACGAACCTGCTGGCCGGGCTCGTCGCGCGGCGGCGGTGACGATGTCCGCGTTCTCGAGCACGGGCTTCTCGTAGCCGTTCTCGGCGACTTCGAGCATCGCCCGGCCGAGCTCCTCGTTGGTCGTCACGAAGCCGGGGAACAGCCGCCGCAGCACCGGGTACAGCGGCATCGCGACGCGGTAGAGCGTCCGGTACAGCGTGGTCTTCGACGTGACCCCGTGCAGTGGCTGGATGTAGCCGGGGCGGACGGAGAACGTCCGCAGCGGCAGCTTCGCCAGCGCGTTCTCGGTGGCGCCCTTGACGCGTGCCCAGCGCACCCGGCCGCGTTCGGTGCTGTCGGTGCCGGCCCCCGAGACGTACACGAAAGTGGTGTCCGGCGGCAGTTTCCCGGCCACCGAAAGCGTCAGCTGATAGGTGATCCGCTCGTACTCCTCCGGCGCCATCCCGACCGAGGACACGCCGAGGCAGAAGAAGCACGCGTCGTACCCGGTGATCGGCTCGAGGGCGAACAGGTCCTTCTCGACGCGTTCGGTCAGCTTCGGGTGCTCTTCGCCGAGGGCGGACCGGCCGACCGCGAGGACGGCTTCGACCCGCTCGTCGCGCAGGCACTCGCGCAGCAGGCCCTGCCCGACCATGCCGCTCGCGCCGAACACCACGGCCTTCATCAGTCGGCCACCGGCAGCAACCCGCGTTCCCCGAAGACCTTCTTCGCCACGGCGGTCGCGTTCAGCGCCCGCGGGAAGCCGCAGTAGGCGGCCGACTGGAGCAGCGCCTCGACGATCTCCTCCGGCGTGAGCCCGGCGTTGAGCGACGCGTTGACGTGCACCTCCAGCTGCGGCTCGCACCCGCCGAGCGCGGTGAGCATGCCGAGCGTGACGAGCTGCCGGTCCCGCGGCACGAGCTGCGGGCGCGAGTAGATCTCGCCGAACCCCCAGGCGACCATGCTGTCGGCCAGCTTCGGCGAGATGTCGGCGAGGCCGTCGAGCACGCGCTGGGTGGTCTCCTCGCCGTTGAGGTCGATCAGTGCCCGGTGGCCGCGTTCGAAGCGATCTTCTGTCATGTCAACGACGGTAGCGGCTGGAGCGCGCTCCAGGACAACCGTGACGGCCACCCGGCGGGGTGGCCGTCACGGGCGTCAAACCGCGTGCGCCGTCCGGTCGGCCGAGCCGGCGACGACGTCGAAGCCGGTGCTCAGCGGGTCGGACGCCAGCCCGAGCGCGTTGACGCTGCGTACGTACAGGGACATCCCGTCGGTCTGGCCGGCCGGCACGGTGAACGTCATCGTGCCGCTCCCGTTCGCCGCCGGCACGGTGGCTTCCGACTGGCCGCCCAGCACGTAGCGGAAGGACACCGCGTTCGGCTGGGTGGTCGTGAGCGTGCAGTGCACCTCCTGGCCCGGCCGCACCGCGCCGCTGGTGTCACAGGACAGCTGCGGCGTGATCTGGTTGGCGTAGAAGTCGTACCGCCGGGTTTCCGACTGCGTTCCGTCGGCGAACGTGCCGGTCACCAGCAGCGTCTGCGAGTAGGCGTGCAGCGGGGTCAGGGTGACCGTGGCGGCGCCGTCGGCTCCCGCCGGGACCGTGGCCGCGGCTTCGTCGCCGAAGACGTAGGTGTAGCTCACGGCTGCGGGAGCCGAGAACGTGAAGGTCCCGGGGATCGAGGTGCCGCCGCCGAAGCTGTTCTCCGGGTAGTCCGTGCTCGTCACCGTCGGCTGGTTCGAGACCACGTCGACGTAGGTGTCGGTGGTCCCGGACCGCAGGCCCGCGGCGGTGCTGCTGAACACGCTCAGCTGGTGGTACCCGGACTCGGCCGGGACGATCGTGGCCTTCCCGACGCCGTCCGGGCCCGCCGGCACGGTGATGACGTCGCCGAAGTCCCAGCTGTAGCCGAAGCTCGCCGACCCCGGCAGCACGGCGTGGAACGTGAATTCCGTGGGCCGGCCGACCGCCACCTCGTCCGGCACGTCCACCGTCGGCTCGCCGAGGCGAATGCCGGGGTGGTGCGTGGTGGCCGCGGTGAGGTTGCCGTTGGTGAGCTTCGTCCGGACCATCAGGGTCTGGAACTGCTCGGGTTCGGTCGGGGTGATGGTGACCGTCGCCGTGCCGTCCGCGCCCGCCGGCACCGTGGTTTCGGTGCCCTGGTTGAACTTCCAGACGTAGGCGGTCGCGCCGCCGTTGCCGTGCGGGGTGAAGGTGCACTGCCGGGGAACGCCGACGTAGTCCGACGCCGGGGTGCAGGCGACCGCGGGCTCGTTCCCCGCCACCCAGAACCGGTAGCCGCCCGACGGGGACGTGTTCCCGGCCGCGTCGACGCTCCACGCGTACATGTTCAGGGGTCCGCTGCTCGACGGCGTGTAGCTCACCGTGGCCTTGCCGCCCGGGTGGTCGGCGACGACGTACCCGCCGTCCCAGGTGAAGCCGATGACGTCGGTGTCGCCCTGGGCGTCGAAGGTGAACGAGCCCGGGATTCCCGTGCCGCCCCTGGTGATGTCGTCGGGCAGATAGTCGGCCGACGTGATCACCGGGCCCGCGGCGGGCGCGGTGAAGTCGGTGGTGAACCGGCAGGTCACGCTCCACGGGCTCGCGGCCAGGCTGTCCTTCGCGCGGACCTGCCAGGCGTAGGTGACGCCGTCGGCGAGCTGCGCGCCGGGGTCGTAGTAGGTGGAGAGAGAGCCGTAGATGTCGTCGGTCCCGGTCGCGCGCTGGTCCGGGTGGTCGACCGGCCACCAGGCGAACTCGGCCGAGAAGTTCATGTCGTCCGGGTCGCGCACGGTCGCCGACAGGCCGGTGCCGCCGCGCCGGACGAGCGGGTTGTCCGCGCACGGGTGCTCGCCGGTCTTGAGCGCGGTCGGCGTGACCGGCGGCTGGTTCTCCTGCAGGCTCACCGACAGCACCGGCCGGTAGGTGCGGCCGAACCGCGGGTTGTCCTGCTGACCGTCCGGCAGGCGCATGGCCAGGGTCAGCGACGTGCGACCGGCGTCGATCGCCTGCTGCAGCGCCGTTTCGGCGTCCCAGCCGACGAATTCGGCCGGGCATTCGGCGGGGTCGCTCCGGCCCGAGAGCCGGCTCAGCTCCCGGGGCTGGTCGGCCCACGTCGGCGCCTTCTTCGCCGGCGCGGTCACCCAGAGCTCGGTGCCGCGGGCCGCCGTGCAGTCGGCGACCGCGGTCTCTCCGGTGGTCAGGCGCGCGTCGAGCACCGTGGCGCCGGCCAGCCCGGAGAGGTCGAAGGTGAAGTAGGACTTCGAAACGTGCTTCTTGTGGTCGGCCGTGACCTTCGCGCCGACGGGCGCGTCTCCGGCCGGGTTGACGAACGCGGTCTTCGGTGCGGCCGAGTCGACATAGGACCACGACGCCGACCGCAGCGTCGAGTACTCCGTTGCCGATGCCGGAATCGCCGTGCCGGCCATGAGCAGCGCCGCCGTGGCGGTGATGATGCCCGCTTTTGATCTTCCGGAGCCCAAAAGGCTCACCCCCTGAAATGCGAGACCCGGGGACCGCGATCGCGGTCCCCGGGCCCAACACGCTTCAGGGGTGTTTCCGGTTGCCTACTTGCCGCTGCTGTACAACGCGCTCACGTCCGCGTCGGACAGCGCCCGGTCGTAGACGTGGACCTGGTCGACCGCGCCGTTGAGGTAGTCGACCGGGCCGCCGCCGTACTTGCCGCGGCCGATCACGGTGTGGCCCGTCGACGCGTCGCCGAGGCAGACGCTCTTCGTGGCCGCCAGCTGCCCGTCCACGTACAGCTTCAGCGTGCCCGCGGCCGCGTCGCGGACGCCGACGACGTGGTACCAGCGGTTCGCCTCCGGAGCCGTGGGCGCCAGGGCCCGCGTGCCCACGAAGCTCATCGCCAGCCGGTGGTCCTGGCCCGAATACTGCAGGAAGAACGCGCTGGTGTTGTCGCCGTCCTGGCTCACCACGGTCTGGAAGCCGTCACCCACGGCGTTGAACTTCACCCACGCCGCCGCGCTGTAGCTGCCTTCCGTGTTCACCAGGGCCGCGCCCGTGTCGGCGTACTGGCCCGACCCGTTCACCGCCAGCGCCGAACCGCTCTTGCCCTCGGTCCAGGACGCGCCGCCGACGAGCGTGGCGTCGTGGTCGCCGACCGAGTCCGCAGCTGTCGTGCCCGCGTTTTCGTCGAAGCCGTACGCCGCGATGCCGTCGATGCCCGGGGTACCCGCGGGTACCGACGGACCCGAAACGGGTGCACCCGTCGCGCCCTTGATCACCGCGAGGTTCGCCGCGCGGACCGCCGCGAAGTCCATCTTCTTCACCTGCCGGTCGTAGGTGAAGAAGCCGTTGACCTCCTTCTCGACGTCGGTGGTCTGCGTGTAGACGCCGGCCGAGACGCCGCACCGCTGGGCGACCAGCAGCAGGCGCTGCTGGAGTTCGCCGTAGCGCCGGGTCAGCGTCGCGCTGTCGGGTTCCATCTCGTAGGCGAAGCTGCCGGCCGGGTCGAACTGGTGGCCGTCGACCTTGAGGCCGAGGCCGCCGTACTCGCCGTCGACCGCGGCGCGGGTTCCGGTCTGCACCGGCGTTCCCGGCCCGGTGTAGGTGTGGTCGTCGTAGATGTCGCCCTTGCCGCTGTCCGGTTCGGACCGGCAGCAGTTGACGCCGGACTCGGCGTTGACGAGCCGCGAGGGATCCCACGACTTGACCTCGTCGGCGATCCGGCCGACCTCGTAGTCGCCCCAGCCCTCGTTGAACGGCACCCACGTGACGATCGACGGGAAGCTGCGGTGCTGGTCGATCATCCGGTGCATCTCGGACTCGTAGTTGACGCGCGACGCGGGCGTCGGCTCGACGTCGTCCTTCATCGCCGGCATGTCCTGCCACACCATGAGACCGAGCTTGTCGGCGTAGTAGTACCAGCGGTCCGGCTCGACCTTGATGTGCTTGCGCACCATGTTGAAGCCGAGCGCCTTCTCCTGCTGCAGGTCGAACTTCAGCGCCGCGTCGGTCGGCGCGGTGTAGATGCCGTCCGGCCAGAAACCCTGGTCGAGCGGGCCGACCTGCATGACGAACTTGCCGTTGAGCAGCATCCGCTGCTTGCCGTCGGCGGTCTTGCCGACGCTGATCGACCGGATGCCGAAGTACGAGCCGACTTCGTCCCCTGTGGACAGTCGCACGCGCAGGTCGTAGAGGAACGGGTCGTCCGGCGACCACAGGTGCGGCCGGTCCACCTTGAGCTTCAACGGCTTGTTCGCGTCACCGCTGACCCGTCCGACCGGGCGGCCGTGGTCGTAGGCGACGGCCTCGACGCGCTGCTTCACCGGTCCGCCGACCACGGCGTTCACCGTGACCGAGCCGGAAGCGACGTCGGGGGTGACGTCGAGCCGGTCGATGTGCGCGGTCGCCACCGGCTCCATCCACACGGTCTGCCAGATGCCGGAGGACGGCGTGTAGAAGATGCCGTCGCCGGGCTGGCGCTGCTTGCCGATCGGCTGCCCGCCCTGGTCGTTCGGGTCGGCGACGCCGACGACGAGCTCCTGGGTCTTGGCCGTGGTCAGTGCGTCGGTGACGTCGACCGACCACGCGTCGTAGCCGCCGGTGTGGCGGCCGACGGTCTTGCCGTTGACGATGACCGTCGCGTCGTAGTCGACGGCCTGGAAGTGCAGCTGCAGCCGCTGTCCCTTGCCGATCTGCCAGTTCTTGGGGACCTCGAACGTGCGGCGGTACCACATGTTCGTCTCGTGGCGCATGATCCCGGACAGCGCGGACTCGACCGGGTACGGCACGAGGATCCGCTCGCCGAGCGTCTTCCCGACCGGCGCGGCTTCACCCGGGGTCGCCTTCGCGAACTCCCAGACGCCGTTGAGGTTCTGCCAGTTGTCGCGGGTCAGCTGGGGCCGCGGGTAGTCGGGCAGGGCGTTCGTGGGCGAGACGTCCTTCGTCCAGGGCGTCGACAGCGGCGGGGTGAGCCGCTGCCACTGGGGTGCGTCGGCGGCGCTCGCGGCGGGGGCGGTGCCGAGGCCGGCGACCGCGACGGCGAACGCGGCGGCCGCGGTCAGCCATCTCCGGGTTTTTCGGGCAGGGCGGAACATCGTTGAGACCTCCTGGTGGGGGACGGGGCTCAGCGGGTTCGGGAACGCGCCAGCAGGCGCTGGATCACCACGACGACGAGCAGGAAGGCCCCGCTCACCACCGTCTGGTAGTTGGAGTCGAGAGTGCCGATCTGGTTGATGACGTTCTGGATCAGCGTGCGCAGCAGCACGCCGACGAGGGTGCCGATGATCGTCCCGGCGCCGCCGGTGAGCAGCGTCCCGCCGATGACGACGACCGAGATCGCGTCCAGTTCGGTGCCGACGCCGATCACCGTGACGCCGGACTGGAGGTACGCGGCGGTGAGGACGCCGGCGAACCCGGCGAGCGCCCCGCTGAGGGTGTAGAGGCTGATCTTGGTGCGGGCCACCGGAAGCCCCATCAGCAGCGCGGACTGCTCGGCGCCGCCGATGGCGAACACCGACTGGCCGAACCGGGTGCGGCGCAGCAGCAGTCCGCCGAGCGCGAACAGGATGAGCGTCAGGTACACCGGGACGCCGACGCCGAAGATCGTGCCCTGGCCGAGCCAGAGGAACGCCGATCCCGGGTCCACTTTGTACGTCGTCGCGCCCTCGGACGTCAGTGCCAGCAACAGACCGCGCGCGAACAGCAGGGAAGCGAGCGTGACGATGAACGGCGCCATCCCGGTGCGCGCGATGAGCACGCCGTTGACGAACCCGATCAGCGAACACACGGCCAGCGGCAGCAGGATCGCGACGACGAGCCCGTACTGCGCGCCGTACGCGGCGAGAACGCCGCCGAGCGCGTAGTTCGAGCCGACCGACAGGTCGATGCCGCCGGAGATGATCACGAACGTCATGCCCAGCGCGATCACTGCGAGGAACGAGCCCTGCAACACCAGGCTGCGCAGGTTGTCCGCGGTGCCGAAGTGCGGGAACGCGAACCACGACGCGGCGAGGCCGAGCACGAGCACGACAGCCGCGCCCTGACGCTGCAGGACGCCCGCGAACGCCGCGTTGCGGGCCTGGGTCTGGGTCGCGGTCATTTGCTGCTCCGCTCACGGGCGACGTAGACCGCGACGATGATGATGGCCGCCTGGACCATCTGCGCGGTGGAGTCCGGCAGGTTGTGCTTGATCAGGGTCGCCTGGACGAGCTGCATGAGCAGTGCGCCGAACACGGTGCCGAGCACGCGGACCCGGCCGCCGGTCAGCGGGGTGCCGCCGACGACGACCGCGGTGATCGCGGACAGCTCCATGAGCAGGCCGACGTCACTCGGGTCGCTGGCGGCCAGCCGCGACGTCGCCAGCACGCCGGCCACCGCGGCCAGCGCGCCGGAGATGACGTAGACGCTGATGAGCACGCGCTTCACCGGCAGCCCGGCCAGGGTGCTCGCGGCGCGGTTGCCGCCGACCGCGACCAGGTGCCGCCCGAACGTCGTGCGCTGCACGACCAGCCCGGCCAGCACCGCGAGCACGCCCGCGACGATGACCATGATCGGCACGCCCAGGAAGTCGCCGGTGCCGAGCTCCAGGAACTCCTGGTTGTGCAGCTGGACGAGCTGGCCGTGGGCGATGACCAGGGCGAGTCCCCGGCCGCCGACGAGCAGCGCCAGGGTCGCGATGATCGGCTGGATCCCCAGGTAGGCCACCAGGTATCCGCTGAAGAGACCGGAGACCACGCCCGCGATGACGGCGACGATGATCGCCATCAGCGGGCCCGCGCCCAGGTAGAGCGGGATGAGCGCGGCGGAGATCGCCATCACCGAGCCGACCGACAGGTCGATGCCCTCGGTGCCGATCACCAGCGCCATGCCGAGCGCGACGATGCAGACCGGCGCCGCCTGCACCAGCTGGGTGCGGAAGTTGGCCGCGGACAGGAAGTTCTCGGTGAACACGACGTTGAACAGCAGCAGCACGACGACGGCCAGGTAGACGCCGTAGTTCTGCAGCCACGCCGTGACTTTCGCGCGGTCGGGAGTCTTGGTCAGGGTGGCGCTAGACATCGTTGTCAGCCTCGGCTGCGATCGCGGTCAAGACGTTCTCCTCGGTGATGCGGTCGCCGGTCAGCTCGCCGACGACCGAGCCGTCGCGCAGCACGACCACGCGGTCGGAGCCGTCGATCAGCTCTTCCAGCTCGGACGAGATGAGCAGCACGCCGAGTCCTTCCTGCGCGAGCTCGTCGATCAGGGCCTGGACCTCGGCCTTGGCGCCGACGTCGATGCCGCGCGTGGGCTCGTCGAGGAGCAGGATCTTCGGGCCGGTGGCGAGCCAGCGGGCGAGCAGCACCTTCTGCTGGTTGCCGCCCGAGAGCTCGGACACCTTCTGCTCCGGGCTGGACGCCTTGATCCGCAGGCGGTCCATGAAGATCTTGACGACCTTGTCCTGCTTGGCCTTGCTGACCAGGCCGAACGGCGAGAGCGTCGGCAGCGCGGCCAGCACGATGTTCTCGCGGACCGAGAGGTTCGGGATGATCCCGTCGGTCTTGCGGTCCTCGGCCAGCAACGCGATCCCGGCCCGCATGGCCGCCGCGATCTTGCCCTTCTTGAGCGGTTTGCCCGCGAGCAGCACACTTCCGCCGTCGAGGGGGAACGCGCCGACGATGGCCCGCGCGGTCTCGCTGCGGCCGGAGCCGAGCAGGCCGGCGAGGCCGACGACCTCGCCGGGCCGGATGCTCACCGAGACGTCGTGCAGCTTCCGCATGCCTGACAGGTTCTCCGCTTTGAGCAGCGGTTCGCGCTCGACGTCGTGTTCCTCGCCGAACGCCGTGACGCCCTCTTCGCGGATCTGCTTGATCTCCCGGCCGAGCATCTTGGACACGAGCTCGATGCGCGGCAGGTCCTTCAACGGTCCACTGTGGACGACCCGGCCGTCGCGCAGCACCGTGACGCTCTCGCAGACCCGGTACAGCTCGTCCATCCGGTGGCTGACGTAGACGATCGCGATGCCTTCGGCGTGCAGCCTGTTCAGCACCTCGAAGAGCGTCTCGACCTCGCGCGGCTCGAGCGACGACGTCGGTTCGTCCATGATGACGACCTTGGCGTCGGTCGAGACCGCGCGGGCGAGGGCGACCATCTGCTGCGCGCCGACGCCCAGGGAGTGCAGCGGGCGCTTGACGTCGTCGTCGATGCCGTAGCCCTTGAGCAGCTCGCGGGCGTCGGCGTACATCCGGGACCAGTCGACGAGACCGGTCTTGGTGCGCGGCTCGCGGCCGAGGAAGACGTTGCCGGCGATGCTCATCAGCGGGACGAGGTTGACCTCCTGGTAGATCGTGGAGATCCCGGCCCGCTGCGCGTCGATCGGCCGCTTGAACGTCACCGGCTCGCCGAGGTGGCGCACCTCGCCCTCGTCGGGCTGGTAGACGCCGGTGAGCACCTTGATCAGCGTGGACTTGCCCGCGCCGTTCTCCCCGACGAGCGCGTGCACCTCGCCGGGCCGCAGCGCGAAGCTCACGTCGTCGAGCGCGAGGGTGCCGGGGAACCGCTTGGTCACCCCGGCCACCTCGAGCACCGGTGCGGTCGTCATGGCGACGTCCTCTTCGGTGGCTGCCGTCATCAGTACGCGTTCCCGACCTTCTGCGCGGCGTTGGTCTCGTCGTACTGGTCGTCGGTGATCACGATGCTGGCCGGGATGGCCTCGCCGCTCTCGAACTTCTGCAGCGTCTGGAAGGCCAGCGGGCCGAAGCGCGGGTTGGACTCGATCACGGCGTTGTAGCTGCCGTCGGCGATGAGCTGCACGGCGTTGCGGGTGCCGTCGATCGAGACGACCTTGACGTCCTTGCCCGGCGTCTTGCCGGCGGTCTTCAGCGCGTTGACGGCGCCGACGCCCATTTCGTCGTTTTCGGCGTAGACGGCGGTGATGTCCGGGTGGCTCTGGATGAGCTGCTCCATCACGGCCTGGCCCTTGGAGCGGTCGAACTCGCCGGTCTGCTCGGCGACCACGGACAGGCCGGCGGTCTTGGCCAGCTCGTCCTTGAAGCCCGACGTGCGGTCGGTGGTCACGTTGTTGCCGGACGCGCCGAGCAGGATCGCGACCTTGCCGGTGCCGCCGGTGACGCGGGCCATCTCCTGCGCCGCGCGCTTGCCCTGTTCGACGAAGTTCGAGCCGATGAAGGTCAGGTAGTCGGTGCACGGCTGCGACGTCACCTTGCGGTCGATGGTGACGACCGGGACCTTCTTGGCCTTCGCCGCGTCGAGGGCGGGCTGGAGGCCGTCGGAGTTCAGCGGCGCGACGACGAGCAGCTGGGCGCCGCGGTCGAGCATCGACTTGATGTCGCTGATCTGCTTGTTCAGGTCGCTCTGGGCGTTGGTGACGAGCAGCTTGTCGCTCGCGATGCCGAGCTTGGCGGCTTCGTCGCGAATGGACTGCGTCTCGGCGATCCGGAAGGGGTTGGCTTCCTTTTCGGACTGTGAGAAACCGACCACCGCGGTCTTGAGGTCGACCTTGGCGTAACCGGTCTTCTCGAGCGTGCAGCCGTCGGCGGACGGCGCGACGGACTGCGCGGACGCGGCCGGTCCGCCGCCGCTCGACGGGGCGGCCGGGGTCTCTTCCCGGCTGGTGCAGGAGGTGAGGGTGAGCGCGGCGGCGGCCACGGTGACCATGACCAGGCGGGGACGGGTGGACAGCGGCACGGTGACTCCTCGGGCAGCGACGGTGGGGCCCGCTCACCGGGGTGATCGGAGTCACCGCGGGAGCCTTGAGGTACTTTTTACATCGTTGGAACAACGTTGTAAACCGGCAAAATGTCGCTATGCTGCGTGCTCACCATCTGAGAAGGAGCCGCCCGTGACCGTGACGCTCAAGGACGTCGCCACGCTCGCCGGAGTGTCGGTGAAGACGGTGTCGAACGTGGTGAACGGCTACGCCTTCGTCAAGCCGGAGAACCGCCGGCGGGTCGAGGAGGCCCTGGCCGCGACCGGCTACCGGCCGAACGTCGGGGCGCGCAACCTGCGTCGTGGCCGCACCGGGTTCCTGGCGCTGATGGTGCCGGAGCTGTCGATCCCGTACTTCGGCGAGCTGGCGGGCCTGGTCATCACGGCGGCGCAGAAGCGCGGCTGGAGCGTCCTGATCGAGCAGACGCAGGGGACGCGCTCACGCGAGCGCGAGACGCTGTCGTCGCTGGGGCCGCACCTGGTGGACGGGGCATTGGTCCACCCGGAAGCGCTGGAGGCGGCGGACTTCCCGTCGCCGGGGGAGATCCCGCTGGTGATGCTGGGCGAGCACGCGGTGGACGTGCCGATCGATCACGTGGCGATCGACAACGTCCTGGCGGCGCAGACGGCGGTGTCCCATTTGGCGTCGTTGGGTCGTACGCGGATCGCGGCGATCGGGCGCAATCCGGCTCGTGGGACGTCCTCCCAGCGGTTGGCGGGGTATCGGGCGGCTTTGTCGTTGGCGGGTCTGTCCTATTCGGACGCGTTGGTGGCGCCGGCGGAGAAGTGGCACCGATCGGTGGGGGCGGCGGCGATGCGGTCGTTGCTGGCTCTTCCGTCGCCGCCGGACGCGGTGTTCTGCTTCAACGACCTGCTGGCGATCGGCGCTCTTCGGGCGGTAGCGGAGCTGGGGCTGCGAGTGCCGGAGGACGTGGCGATCGTGGGGTTCGACAACAACGAGGAGAGCGCGTTTTCGCTCCCGGCGTTGACGACGATCGCTCCGGACAAGACGGCATTGGCCGAGGCGGCGATCGACTTGGTGCACCGGAGGATCACGGGGGACAAGACGTCGCCGGCGCAGGACATCCAGACGCCGTTCGCGCTGGAGATCCGGGAGAGTACGAAGGGCCGCTGAGGTTCAGCAGGGCGCGACGGCGCCGGTTTCGCCGGCCGCGCACCAGCCGGGGTGGGTGGCGAGCCAGGCGTCCCGCTCGCGGATCACTTGCTCTTGGGTGAGTCCGCGGGCGGCGTTCAGGCAGCCGCCGGTCTGGCAGTCCTCGGCGTTGGGCCGGGTGGTCTTCGGTGCGGCCTTCGCCTTGGTGACCACGCTGGTCACCGTCGTGGGCACGGTTTCGGTCGTGGTGGCGGTGGCCGTGACGGTCACGGGCTCGGCGGTGACGGTGGTCGGCACCGGCTGCGGAGTCTGCGCTTTGGGTGAGGCCGTGCAGCCGCCGACCAGCACGGCAGCGGCCAGGATCCCGGCGGCAGTGGCGAAGTGACGCATGTGCGGAACTTTCGGGCGCGGCGGACGATCCACCCACCATCCGCCCGGGCGGGCAAGGTCACCAGGGCCGTTGGACCCGAGCCAACTCGCGTACCCAGAACGCCAACTCGCGTACCCAGAGGGTCGGTTCGCGTGCCCAGAGGGTCGGTTGGTGAGCCGACTCTCCAGGTACGCCAGCCGACTGTTCCGGTACGTGAGCCGACCCTCTGGGTACGCCGGTCAGCGCTTGGGCCAGTGCCAGGAAGGCCTGTCCAGGCGACCTTGGCCTACCAGCTTTGTCTCCCCGCCTTCCTTTTCCAGTTCTAGAGTCCCGACGTCGGCGACTTCGGTGAGAGCCCGGATCAACGGTGAAGCGTGGGAAACCACCACCAGCTGGGTCTCCTTAGCCGCCGTCGCGATCAGCACGGCCAGCGCCGGGAGCAAGTCCGGGTGCAGCGAAGTCTCCGGCTCGTTCAGCACCAGCAGCTCCGGGGGTCGCGGGGTCAGCAACGCCGCCACCCACAGCAGGAACCGCAGCGTCCCGTCCGACAGCTCCGCCGCCGACAACGGCCGCAGCAACCCGTGCTGGTGGAAGCGGACCGACAGCAGGCCGTCCTGGGAGACCACCGAAAGCCGGGAGCCCGGGAAAGCCGCGTCCACTAGGGAAGCCAGCTCCGCGGCCCGGCCGATCTCGATGATCGTCTGCAGCGCCGCCGCCAGGTCCGCGCCGTCGTGGGACAGCACGAACGTGCGGGTTCCCACCAGTGACCGGCGGGCCGGTGCCGCCGCGTCCGTGCGGAAGTGGTCGTAGAACCGCCACGACCGGATCCGCTCGCGCACCACCAGCAGCTCCGGGCACGCCCGTGGGTCCGCGAACTCGCTCAGCATGCTGTCGGACAGCCGGATCTTATGGACGTCCGAGCCCCACCCTCCGGACGCGACCCGCGTGCGCACCGACGGCCCCGCGCGGTCGGCCAGCAGGGAAGCCGGCCGCAGCACCGCCCCTGACCACACCGCCTCGCGCTTGAACTCCGGGTCCAGGTTGAACATCGTCTCCCGGTCCGGCACCGGCAGCCCCAGGTCGAGCGCGTAGCCGAACTCGTCGCCCGCGAACCCCAGCCGGAGGCCGACCGGCTTCGTCCGCACCGTGCCCTGGGCGCGCGCACCCGGGCGCACGCCGTTTTCCGGCCCCGCCCACAGCGTCGACGGCAGCCCGCCTTCGCGTGCCAGCGCCGCCACCGCGCCGTTGCGGGACGCGTCCGCCAGCAGCCGCAACGCGCGGTACAGGCTCGACTTGCCGCTGCCGTTCGGCCCGGTGACGACGGTCAGCCCGGACAGCGGCAGCACCAGGTCGCGCAGCGAGCGGTAGTTCTCGACGGCCAGCGTGGTCAACATCCCTCGAACCTAACCGCCACCCCCGACAGTTCTGATTCGTCCGATCTCTGTCCGGCGCACCCGTTGACATCGGCGAGCTCAAGCAGCAAGAATCTGCCATCGTCGATCCTATAGGATCCATGGCTGCCGAAACTGGGCCGTGATCCTCTGATGTTTGACGAAACCGACCTCGAAGGAGTGGTCATGGCAGCACGCGGCAGACGGGCCCTGGGTGTCCTCGCCGGACTGACGGTGATCGCGGGCCTGTTCACGGCCCCCGCGGCGGAAGCCCAGCCGGAAGCACCGAAGCCGGCAGCCCAGATAGCTCAGAAGCCCTACCTGGGCTGGAGCAGCTGGAGCCTCGAGTCGACGAACTACCCGGGCGTCAACCCGACCGGCTCCGCGAGCTGGCTCACCGAGCAGCACGTCCTCCAGCAGGCCGACGTCCTCGCCGCGAAGTTCAAGCAGCACGGCTACACCTACGTCAACATCGACGCCGGCTGGTCCAACGCCTTCGACCAGTACGCGCGCCCGGTCGTCAACCCCACGACCTTCCCGGACGGCATGAAGTACGTCGCCGACCACGTCCACAAGAAGGGCCTCAAGCTGGGCTCCTACCTGGCCGTGGGCCTGGACCTCAAGGCGTACAACGACGGCAACTCGCCGATCGCGGGCACCACGAACTGCCACACCAAGGACCTCGTCTACCCCGACCTGCGCAAGACCAACGGCTGGGACTCCGCCTACAAGATCGACTTCGCGAACCCGTGCGCCCAGTCCTACGTGGACTCGGTGGCGCAGCTGCTGGCCGGCTGGGGCGTCGACTTCCTCAAGCTCGACGGCGTCGGCCCCGGCTCCTTCAAGGGCGGCGAGAACTACACCAACACCACCGACGTCGAGGCCTGGAACAAGGCCATCGCCAAGACCGGACGCCCGATGGAGTTCGTCATCTCGTGGGCGCTGAGCCACCGCCAGGCCGACGTCTGGAAGGCCAACACCAACGGCTGGCGCGTTGACACCGACGTCGAGTGCTACTGCGACACGCTCGTGACCTGGAACAACTCGGTCAAGCAGCGCTGGAACGACGTCGTGCAGTGGATCCCCGACGCCGGCCCCGGCCACTGGAACAACCTCGACTCGCTCGACGTCGGCAGCGGCAAGATGGACGGCCTCACCCAAGCCGAGCGCCAGAGCTACATGACGCTGTGGGCGATCGAAGCCGCGCCGCTCTACATCGGCGACGACCTGACCCAGCTCGACGACTACGGCGTCAAGCTCCTCACCAACGACGAGGTCATCGCGCTCAACCAGGCCGGCGTCCCGGCCAAACCGGTGAGCCAGACGACCGACCAGCAGGTCTGGTACAACCGCAACGCCGACGGCAGCTACACGGTGGCGCTGTTCAACCTCGCCGCGACGCCGGCGCGCGTCACCGCGGACCTCGCGCAGCTCGGCATCTCCGGCCCAGTGCAGATCCGGGACCTGTGGGCGCACAAGGACGTCGACACCGCGGCCGGCGACCTGCCGGTGCACGGCTCGCGCCTGTTCAAGGTGACGCCTCGCGATCGCACCGCGCTGCAGGCCCCGGCGGTCGTGCGCGGCACCGCGGCCACCGGCACCAGCGTCTCGCTCGCTTGGGACGCCTCGAAGGGCGCGCAGAGCTACGACGTCTTCGCCAACGGCAAGAAGCTGACCAGCACCACGAGCGCAAAAGCCACGGTCACGGGTCTCAAGCCGTCGACGTCGTACGACTTCACGGTCGTCGCGAACCAGCGCTACGGCCGTCCGTCCGAGCCGAGCAAGAAGATCAGCGTGACCACACCGGCCGCCGGCGGGCCCCAGGCGTACGAGGCCGAAAACGGCAGTCCGCAGGGCGGCGCGACCGTCTACGACTGCGCGTGCAGCAACGGCAAGAAGGTCGGCTACCTGGGCGGCAGCGGCTACGTCGTGCTGCCGACGGTCACCACCGCCAAGGCCGGCACCTACCTCATGCAGTTGTCCTATGTGGACGGCGACTCCAGCCGCACCGGCATCGTCACGGTGAATGGAACCTCGTTCCCGCTGCCCGTCGCCGGCAGCAACGACAACGACTGGAACACGCCGCAGACCGTGACCGTCCCGGTGTACCTGCAGGCCGGAGCCAACACCATCCAGATCGGCAACCAGGCCGGTTATGTCTATGACGTCGACAAGATCACCGTCTAGAGGCCGGGACGCGCCGATCGCGTGGCTGCTCATCAGCCCCGCGCTCGCCGGGTTCGCGGTGTTCTTCGCCTACCCGACCCTGCGCGGGCTCTACCTGAGCTTCACCGAGTTCCACGTCCTCACCGAGCCGCGCTGGATCGGCTTGGGGAACTTCCGCGAACTGGCCACCGACGGCGAGTTCTGGCACTCGCTGCTCGTGACGATCTACTTCGTCTCGCTGTCGGTGGTCCTGGGCGTGCTGGTTTCGCTGGTGACGGCGGTGATCCTGCACCGGCTGGCGGTGTCGGCCACCGTCCGCGGGCTGATGATCCTGCCGTTCCTCATCTCCGGCGTGGTCACCGCGCTCGTGTGGTCGTGGATGCTCGACCCGCAGCTCGGCATCGTCAACATCCTCATCACGAAGCTCACCGGCGAGCCGGTGCTGTTCTTCGGGTCGGGGAGCTGGGCGGTGCCGACGCTCGCGGGGCTCAACATCTGGAAGTCCATGGGCTACAACGCGGTGCTGATCTTCGCCGGGCTGCAGACCATTCCGTCCACTGTGTACGAGGCAGGCCGGATCGACGGCGCGAGCGAGCTGCAGATGTTCCGCCGCCTCACCGTGCCGCTGCTGCGGCCGATCCTGGTGATGGTCGTGGTGCTCACCGTGATCAGCTCGTTCCAGATCTTCGACATCGTGCAGGTGACCACCAAGGGCGGTCCGGCGAACGCGTCGAAGGTGCTGCAGATGTACATCTACGACAAGGCGTTCGGCCAGTTCGACTTCGGCTACGCCGCGACCATGTCGCTGGCCCTGTTCGTGCTGCTGGCCGCCGTCACCTTCGCCCAGCTCCGGATGGCTCGCGCGGGCGAGTCCGACACCAACTAGGAGGGATCGTGCGCCGGATCTCCCCGGGCCGGGTCGTCGCCTGGGCGTACCTCGTGCTCGTCCTGGTCGTCACGATCTTCCCGTTCTACTGGATCGTGCGGACCGCGCTGTCGGACAACTACGCGCTCGCGACGGACCCGTCGTCGCCGGGCCCGGTGGGCTTCACACTGGGCGCCTTCAAACGCGCGCTCGGCCTGGCCTCGCCCGCCGAAGCCGCCGCGCAGGGCGGGTCGGCCGCGTCGATCGACCTGCTGTCGGCCCTGCGGAACTCGATCGTCTACGCGGTGCTGCTCACCGTGTGCACGGTGTTCTTCTCCGCGCTGGCCGCGTTCGCGTTCTCGCGGCTGCGGTGGAAGGGCCGCAACACCGTGTTCGCCGTGCTGCTGACCGCGCTGATGGTGCCGCAGGTCCTGACGCTGCTGCCGAACTTCGTGCTGATCAAGGACCTCGGCCTGCTCAACAGTTTCGGCGGGATGATCCTGCCGACGGCGTTCTTCTCGGCGTTCAACATCTTCTTCCTGCGCCAGTTCATGCAGGGGCTCAGCACCGAGATCGAGGAGGCCGCGATCATCGACGGTGCCGGTCCGCTGCGCGTCTGCTTCCGGATCGTGCTGCCGATGAGCGCCGCCCCGGTCGCGACGCTCGCCCTGCTGACGTTCATCAACACCTGGAACGACTACCTGTGGCCGCTGCTGGTCACCAACGACGACACCGTCCGCCCGCTGACCCTGGCGCTCGCGGTGTTCAAGCAGTCCTCGCCGCAGGCGGCGCTGGACTGGGCGGGCCTGATGGCCGCCACGCTCGTCGCCGCGCTGCCGATGCTGCTGCTGTTCGTGGTGTTCGGCCGCCGGCTCGTCAATTCCATCGGCTTCACGGGGTTGAAATGACGGATCTCCTGCTCTCCTGGCCGCACCCGGCGACGGACTGGACCGAAGCCATGCCGGTCGGCAACGGCCGGCTCGGCGCGATGGTCTTCGGCGGCGCCGGCCGCACGCGGGTCCAAGTCAACGACGCCACGATCTGGTCCGGCACGCCGCATGGTCCCGCGTCCGCGTTGAAGGACATCGACGCCGGACCGGACCGGCTCGCCGAGGTGCGCGAGGCCGTGTTCGCGAAGGACTTCAGGCGCGCCGAAGAACTCCTGATGACGTTCGAAGGGCCGTACAGCCAGGAGTTCCTGCCCTACGTCGACCTTTGGCTGACACTGCCCGAAGGCACCTCACGCGGCCGGACGCTCAATCTCGACAGCGGCGTCACCACCGAAAAGCTGACCATCGACGGCCAGGACGTCGAGCGGACGACGTGGGTGAGCCGTCCCGCCCAGGTGTTGTGCGTGGCGCTGTCCGGCGCGACCGATGTCGATGTCGATGTGTCGACACCGCTGCGGGAGGTCTCGCGGGACGGCTTCGACCTCGGCATCGAGATCCCGGTCGACGGCGCACCCAGGCACGAACCGCTGGTGGAAGAGCCACTGCGGTACGGGACCGTCGAGGGGTACGACCCGTTCGCCGCGGTTGCCGTCCGGGTCGCCCGGACGGCAACCGGCGTCTTGATCGTCCTGGCCAGTTCCACCAGCGCGTACGACGCCTGGATCGGCGACCGCCAGCACACCCGCGACGAGCACCGGCGGCGGGCCGCGGTTCTGGCCGAGCAGGCCGCCGCAACCGGGATGGCGGAGTTGCGTCGCGCCCACGAGGCCGACCTGCGGCCGCTGCTCGGCGCGTCCTCGCTAAGGATCGGTGAGCGCCGGGGCGGCACCCACGACGTCGCGGAACTGTTGTCCGGCCGGGACGAACAGCTGACCGCGACGGTGTTGTTCCAGTACGGCCGGTACCTCCTGGCGAGCGCGTCCCGGCCCGGCGCGCCGCCCGCGAACCTGCAGGGCATCTGGAACGACGACCTCCGCCCGGCCTGGTCGTCCAACTACACGGTCAACATCAACACGCAGATGAACTACTGGGCCGCCGAGACGACCGGGCTCGGCGAGTGCCACCTCCCGCTGTTCGACCTGCTCGGCAAGCTCGCGGTCACCGGGGCCGACGTCGCGCGCGAGCTGTACGGCGCCCGCGGCTGGGTCACCCACCACAACACCGACCCGTGGGGCTGGGCGCTGCCGGTCGGGATGGGGCACGGCAACCCGTCGTGGGCGCTGTGGCAGATGGGCGGCGCGTGGCTGGTCCAGCACGCCTGGGAGCACTACGACTTCACGCGCGACCGCGCCTTCCTCGAAAAGACGGCGTGGCCGTTGCTGCGCGGGTGCGCCGAGTTCTGCCTCGACTGGCTGGTGGAACGGGACGGCTTCCTCGAGACGTGCCCGTCGACGTCTCCGGAGAACCTGTTCCTCTCCGAAGCCGGGACGAAGGAGTCGCTGACCCACTCGGTGACCATGGACGTCGCGCTGATCCGCGCGGTGTTCGAGCGCAGCCTCGCCGCGGCGGACGCGCTGGGCGTCTACGACCCGCTGCGCGCCGAGATCGAGACCGCGCTGCCGCGGCTGCGCCCGCTGCCGGTCCTTTCCGACGGCCGGCTGGGGGAGTGGGCGTCGGATCTCCCCGAAGACGATCCGACCCACCGGCACATGTCGCAGATGGTCGCGCTCTACCCGCTCGGGCTGATCGACGCCGTCGCGACGCCGGACCTCGCCGAAGCGGCCCGCCGGGTGCTCGAGCGGCGCGGGCCGGGCGCGATGGGCTGGTCGTGGGCGTGGAAGATCGCGCTGCGCGCCCGCCTCGGCGACGGCGAGACCGCGCGAAAACTGCTGAGCGAGGCGGTCCAGCCGTTCACCGGCGACCGCCACCGCGACGCGCCGGTCGACGGCTCCGAGTGGGGTGGGCTGCTGCCCAACCTGTTCAGCACGCACCCGCCGTTCCAGATCGACGGCAACTACGGCTTCCCGGCCGGGCTCGCGGAACTGGTGCTGCAGAGCCAGAACGACGTCGTGACGCTGCTGCCGGCGCTGCCCGCGGGCTGGCCGGAAGGTGAGGCGCGGGGACTGCGGTGCCGCGGCGGGCTCGCGGCCGACGTCGAGTGGCGCGACGGCGAACTGCGGTACGCCGTCCTGCGGCGGCTGTCGGGCGACCCGGCCGAGCCGGTGCGCGTGCGCTACCGCGGCCGCGAGACCGAGCTGCGGCTGCGGACCGGCGAATCGACCGTCCTGAAAGGACTGTGATGCTCACCGACCTCGCCCTCGACGCGCTGTGGGAGTACCGCAGCGCCTACGAAGCACCGCCGGACTTCGACGAATTCTGGACGTCGACCCTCGCCGAAGCCTGGGCGCACGACATCGGGGTCCGGTGCACGCCGGTGGACACGCCCCTGCGGACCCTCGACGTGTTCGACGTGACGTTCGCCGGCTTCGGCGGGCACCCGATCCGGGCGTGGCTGCGGCTTCCGCGCGGCGTCGAAACGCCGTTGCCGGCGATCGTCCAGTTCCACGGCTACGGCGGCAGCCGGGGCAGCGCGTTGCAGGAGCTGACCTGGGCGTCCGCCGGGTACGCGCACCTGCAGGTCGACGTGCGCGGGCAGGGCGGGGTGACGCCCGATCCGGTGGGCAGCGGACCGACGTACCCGGGCCACCTGACGCGCGGCATCGAGAGCCGCGAAACCTACGTCTACCGGCGGATCTTCACCGACGCTGCCCGCGCGGTCGACGCCGTGCGCGCGCTTCCGGAGGTCGATCCGGCGCGGGTGGCGGTGCTCGGCAACAGCCAGGGCGGCGGCATCGCGCTCGCCACGGCGGGGCTCGTCCCGGACGTGGCGGCCCTGCACGCGCAAGCGCCGTTCCTCTGCGACTTCCGGCGCGCCAGCCTGGTCGGTGGCGAACGGCCTTACGTCGAACTATCCCGTTATCTGGCCGACCACCGTGACGCGGTCTCGCGGGTGTTCGACGTGCTGTCCTATTTCGACGGTGTCGGGTTCGCCTCGCGCGCGACGGCACCGGCCTGGTTCAGCGCCGGGCTGATGGACGGCATCGTGCCGCCGTCCACGGTGTTCGGCGCCTACCACGTCTACAAGGGACAGAAAGAGCTCGCCGTCTGGGAGTACAACGGCCACGAAGCCGGTGGCCCCGACGACGTTCAGGCAGTGCTCGAAGGATTCCAGTCCACAATGGAGTTGACATGAAGTTTCGCGTAGTGGCGGCCGCCGGGTTGGCGGCGACGCTCGGAGCGCTGGTGGCCGCCTGCGGCGGCGGGTCGGCGAGCGGCAGTGGGAACACCGTGAACTGGTGGACCTGGGACGACAAGCAGGCCGCGGCGTACCAGACGTGCGCGTCGGCGTTCGAGAAGGCCAATCCCGGCACGACGGTGAAGATCACGCAGTACAACGTGGACGACTACTTCACCAAGCTGACCGCCGGGTTCGTCGGCGGCACCGCGCCGGACGCGTTCCAGAACAGCGTCCAGTACTTCCAGGCGTACGCGTCCCAGCACCAGCTGCTGCCGCTGGACGACCTGATCGCGCGCGACAAGTTCGACCTCAAGCGGTTCTCCGTCGGCGTCGACGCGTGGAAGTTCACCGACGGCAAGCAGTACGGCCTCCCGCTCGACTGGTCCGCGACCGGCCTGTTCTACAACACGGACGCCATCACGAAGGCCGGCTACACCCCGGCCGACCTGGCGAAGCTGACGTGGAACCCCGACGACGGCGGGACGTTCGAGAAGGTCGCGGCTCACCTGTCCGTGGACAAGAACGGCGTCCGCGGCGACCAGCCCGGGTTCGACAAGGACCACATCGCCACCTACGGCACCGGGCAGCTCGCGTCGCGCGACTTCATCGGCGAGTCGACGTGGAGCTCGTTCGCCATGACGACCGGCTGGCGGATGGCCGACAAGCAGTCGTGGCCGACGACGTTCACCTACGACGACCCGGTGTTCGCCAAGACCCTGAGCTGGGTGCGGTCGCTGGCCGACCGCGGGTTCGCGCCGAAGATCGGCACGTTCACCACCGGCGGCCAGGCGACGATCAGCGACACCGACCTGCTCGGCTCGGGCAAGGTCGCGATGGAGACGGCGGGCTCGTGGACGGCGGGGACGTTCGCCAAGCTGCCCTTGAAGGTCGGGATCGCGCCGACCGTGCTCGGGCCGTCCGGCAAGCGCGCGGTGCTGTCCAACTCGAACGGGAACAACGTCTGGGCCGGCACGAAGAACCCCGACCTGACCTGGAAGTGGGTCTCGTACATGGGATCGCCGGAGTGCCAGTCGGCGGCCGGGGCCAGCGGCACGTTCTTCCCGTCGATCCCGGCGTCGATGGATGCGGCGGCGACGGCGATGAAGGGCCAGGGCGTCGACTTGTCGGTGTTCACGTCGATGCTGAAGGACGGCACGCTGGTGCCGGCGGTCGTCTACGGCAACGGCGCGGCCCTGCAGGACGCGGAGCGGCCGCTGTTCGAGGCGTACTTCGCCCACCAGCGCGACGGCGACGTGTTCGCGGAGATGGCGTCGAAGAGCCGGGCCGTGCTGGGCAAGCAGTAGCCTGTAGTCACGAGACGTGAGGGGAGTCATGGTGGAGGGTCGCCGCCTCGAAGCCCTGCCGGGCAGGCAGGTGCTGGCCGACGGCGTCTACGAGCAGATCCGGGCGCTGATCATGAACGACGGCATCGAGCCGGGCGCCCGGGTCAACATCGACGAGATCGCCCGCGAGCTGGGCGTGTCGGGAACGCCGGTGCGCGAAGCGCTGGCCCGGCTGGAGTCCGAGGAACTGGTCAGCAGGCTCCCGTTGCGCGGCTACCGCGTGACGGAACTGCTGAACCGCAAGGAAGTCGACGACATGTACGCGCTGCGGCTGCTGCTGGAGCCCCCGTCGGCGGCCCGGGCGGCTTCCGCGATGTCGGACGCGAACGTGGCCGCGCTGGAAGCGGAGCTGGCGACGTGCCCGGCGGCCCCGGTGGACGACGCGTACAGCGACTACAAGGCGTTGACGGCGCACGACGCGCGGCTGCACGAGCTGATCCTGCACCTGGCCGGGAACGTGGCGGTCGAGCAGGCGTTCGCGCGGACCCACTGCCACCTGCACTTCTTCCGGCTGAACTACAACCAGCCGTTCGGCGAGCAGACGATCGCCGAGCACCGGGTGATCGTGGACGCGCTGGTGGCGGGGAACGCCGCGAGGGCCCGGAAGGCGATGACCGACCACCTCGAAGTGGCGCGGGACCGTCTCCTGTCCCGCCTCTGACGTGATCCAGAGGTCGACACGCGTGATTCAAGGGTCGACTCGCGTGATCGGAGGGTCGACACGGCCGCGGAGTCGTGTCGACCCCTCAATCACGCGAGTCGACTGCTCAATCACGCGTGTCGACCCTTCCCGCACGTGCGAAGGCCGCACCGGGAACTCCCGGTGCGGCCTCCCCCGACGACGTCACATGCGGGTCACTTGACCGGCATGGTCACTTCGTAGATCCGGTGCTGCTGGGCGGCCGCCGCGCGGAAGCCGTTGGCCCACAGGGATTCCACCTGCGAAGCCTCTTCCGAGTTCGGGTTCGCGTTGGTGCACGACGGGCCGGGGCCACCGCCCGACATCAGTTCCGAGCACGGGCCCTCGTAGTGGTCCGGCAGGCCCAGCGCGTGGCCCGTCTCGTGGGCCGTGATGCGGGTCTGGTTGTACTGCTCGGCCTGCGTGTAGTCGATGAAGATCGTGCCGCTGCCGTGGCCGTCCGTCTGCGCGTACGAGCCCTGCGGGTCGTTGCCCTCCGTGTAGTGCAGCGACGCGCCCGAGGAGCTTTCCTGGAGCTTGACGTTCGACACGGCCGCGTTCCAGTTGGCCGCACCCGCGTTGATCTGGTCGCGGAAGGTGGGGGCGTCCGAGGTGTCGTAGTAGACGATCGTGGCCGCTTCGGCCTGCGCCGGGGCCGCGAAGGCCGGGGCCGCGGTGAGCGGGGTCGCGATCATCGCCAGCGCGACGGCGGCGCCGGGCAGCAGGTACTTCCTGGACATCGGGACGACTCCTTGCCGTGGGGAATTTGCCGGGTTTGCGCGCGCTGGGTGTCGAACTTACGGAATCGCCCGGCTCTTGTGACCCGACTTTCGTACTGCGCTGCGAACGGTGATTTACCAACCATTTCGTCCGGTTGACATGCGCAGCCACGCATACAAGGATGCGCCGTCCGGCTCAGCCGACCGGGTCCGCCAGCGGGATCGTGCCTTCGCGCAGACGCGATCCGCGCCACGCCAGATCGTCCCTGGCCAGCGGTTTCCCACAGCTGTCGCAGGTCGTGCCCGGGCGGGTGAGGTCGCCGCAGCCGACGTGCACGAGCTGCATCGGACCGGCCGCGTCCTCGGACGACGTGTACGCGTCACCCCACGCGCCGAGCGCGTGCAGGACCGGCAACGCGTCCGAGCCGGCCTTCGTCAGGCGGTACTCGTGGCGCGTCCGGCCGCCGTCGCGGTAGGGGAGCTTCGTCAGCAGGCCCCGGTCGACGAGCTTCGCCAGCCGGGTCGTCAGCACGTTGTCGGCGATGCCGAGCTGGGCGCGGAAGTCCTCGAACCGGGTGGTGCCCGCGGTGGCGTTGCGCAGGATCAGCAGGGTCCACGGCTCGGCCAGGACGTCGGCGGCGCGCGCGATCGGGCACGCGGTGCCCTCCCAGGTGATGCGGCGGCTCATGTGATCCCTCCTACCTGACTTGCTCCGAGCAAGTCTACGCCGTACAGTCGGCCGTAGCTAGCTTGCAACGAGCAAGTCAGGTGCGAGAGGAGCTCGTCATGGAGATCACGGGTGCGGTGGCACTGGTCACCGGAGCCAACCGGGGGCTCGGCCGGCGGTTCGCCGCCGCGCTGCTCGAGCGCGGCGCGGCCAAGGTCTACGCCGCCGCGCGCAATCCGGAGTCGATCGACCTTCCGGGAGTGGTGCCGCTGAAGCTCGACGTGACCGACCCCGAGTCGATCCGGGAAGCCGCGAAGATCGCGGGCGACGTCACGCTGCTGGTCAACAACGCCGGTTCGTCCACCGGGTCGTCGTTGCTCGGCGGCTCGCTGGCGGACATCAAGCTGGAGATGGACACGCACTACTTCGGCACCCTCGGTGTGACGCGCGAGTTCGCGCCGATCCTCGAGCGCAACGGCGGCGGCGCGGTGCTGAACGTGCTGTCGGTGCTGTCCTGGTTCACCGCGCCCCAGGTCGCGGCCTACTCCGCGGCCAAGTCGGCGGCCTGGTCGCTGACCAACGCGCTGCGCCTGGAGCTCGCGTCGCAGAAGACTCAGGTGACCGCGCTGCACGTCGGCTACATGGACACCGACATGGCCAAGCACGTCGACGGCCCGAAGATCGACCCGGCGGTCGTGGCCGGGCTCGCCCTCGACGGCGTCGAGCAGGGCCGCTTCGAGGTTCTCGCCGACGACGTCAGCAAGAACGTGCGGGCCGGGCTGTCGGGCGACCTCGCCGGGCTGTACCCGGCACTGGCCGGTTGACGAAACCGATTCTGCACATTGTAATTTTCGGATGATTTTCGCCGTTCCGGGGTTCTCGGGGACCCCGGAATACGGGCACTCCGGCGCCGGGCGTATGAATGGGCGGGTGGCGGAGAATGTCGAAGCCGGAATCGGCCGGACGAGGAACCGCTGGGGTGAAGGCGAACGGCTGCGCGGGGAGATCCTGGCGGCGGCCGCCCGGTTGCTGGCCGAGCTCGGCGGCGAGGACGGGCTGACGATCCGCGGAGTCGCGCGTGCGGTCGGCATCGCCCCGGCCAGCATCTACCAGCATTTTTCCGATCGTGCGGAATTGGTGCGCGGACTGCTCGAGCACGAATACGTCCGATTGGCGGAATCGATGCGCGCGGCGGAAGAGACGCTCGGGGAAACCGACGTCGTCGGCCGGGTCCGGGCGCAGATTCACGCGTACTGCACGTTCGCCATGGAGAACCCCGGCCATTACCGGCTGATGCTCGCGAACGGCGCGTCCCGCTCCGGGCCCGGCGGCCGGGCGGAAGGTCCGCTGCTGGACGTGATCGACCGCCTGGCGGCCGGCTTCGAGCGCTGCGTCGAGGCCGGTCACGCGCTGCGCGTCACGCCGGGCCGGGCGGCGGCGGTGGTGTTCGTCGGCGCGCACGGGCGGGTCGCGCTGTTCCACAGCGTGCTCAACCGGACCGGCGCCGATCTCGTGGAGCCGTTCGTCGACGAGCTCGTGTCACTGGTGTTCGCCTGATCGGCCCTGTGGCGAAGTTCCGGGAAGATGCTTAGCATAGCTATGTAATTTCCGGCAGCTTCGGGAGGTATCCGGTGGACGGTGTGCCCGCGTTTCCGATGACCCGGCGGTGTCCCTTCGACCCGCCCGCCGAGCTCGGCGACCTGCCGCCGGTCTCGCGCGTGCGGCTGTGGAACGGCAGCACGCCGTGGCTGGTCACCCGCTACGACGACGTCCGCGCGGTCCTGCGCGACTCGCGGATCAGCGCCGACTCCGACCGGCCCGGCTACCCGCACCAGAGCGCGGCTTCGGCGGCCCGGCGCAAGCGCGCGAAGTCGTTCATCACCATGGACGGCGCCGAGCACGCGGCGCAGCGGCGCCTGCTGACCGGCGACTTCCTCGTCAAGAAGATGGAGGCGCTGCGCCCGGCGATCCAGCGCATCGTGGACGACCTCGTCGACGGGCTGCTGGCCGGCCCGAAACCGGTCGACCTGGTGACGGCGTTCGCGCTGCCGGTGCCGTCGCTCGTGATCTGCGAGCTGCTCGGCGTGCCGTACGAGGACCGGGAGCTGTTCCAGGACATCACGAAGGTGATGGTGTCGAGGACGGCCACTCCCGAAGAAGCCGTGACCGCCACCGAAGAACTGCTGGCCTACCTCGGGGGGCTGGTGGAAAAGAAGGCGTCGGACCCGGGAGACGACGTCCTGAGCAAGCTGGCCGTCTCCCAGTACGCGACCGGTCGCCTGAGTGCCGAAGACGTCGCGTCGATGGGCCAGCTGCTGCTGGTGGCGGGCCACGAGACGACGGCGAACATGATCGCCCTCGGCACGGTCGCGCTGCTGGAGAACCCTTCGCAGCTCGAGCTCGTGCGCACGGGTGACGCCGACCTCCTGCGGCGCGCGGTCGAAGAGTTGTTGCGCTACTTGAACATCACGCACACCGGACGCCGCCGGGTGGCGACCGAGGATATCGAAATCGGCGGCGAGGTCATCCACGCGGGCGAAGGCGTCATCGCGGCCGGCGACGTGGCCAACCGCGACGGCGCGGTGTTCGAGGAGCCGGACCGCCTGGACGTGACGCGCGAGGCCCGCCACCACGTCGCGTTCGGCTACGGCGTGCACCAGTGCCTCGGGCAGACGCTGGCGCGGGTCGAGCTGCAGGTGGTCTACGGGACGCTGTACCGGCGCATTCCGGGACTGCGGCTCGCGGTGCCGGTGGAGGAGCTGGCCTTCAAGGACGACATGCTGGTGTACGGGGTGCACTGCCTGCCGGTCACGTGGTGACGCGCTCCCCGAAGACCATCCGGTGGCCGCGCGCGGTGTCCATGTACTCGCGGACGCGGTGGATGAGCCCGTCCTTCAGTTCGAAGACGAAGCAGTAGTCGTTGGCGTAGTGGTTGCCGTTGGCGAGCGTCGCGGTCATGGTCTCCTCCACGACGACGCGGTCGCCGTCGGCGTGGAAGCCGTGGAAGGTGACGGAGACGTCGCTGACGAAGAAGCGCGGGAAGTCCTCGGCGAGGAACCGCACGATCGTGTCCCGCCCGACCAGGTGCGACGGCCCGCCGAGGGCGACGGCGGTGGCGTTCCCGGCCGGGGCCAGCCATTCGGCGTCTTCGGTGAAGACGGCGGCGATCCGGCCGGCGTCGTGGGTGGCGAACTCCTGCCAGGCGTGCTGGACGATGTCACGGCTCATGCCGCGAACCCTAGGCGGGGCAAGGGGTTGCGGGCTGGCAGGTTCGCGACGTGATCACACCGCCCGGCGCAGGGCGTCGAGGTCCTCGGTCAGCCGGGCCCGGAGGAACCGGGCCCGGTCCGCGTCGCCGTCCTTCCGCGGGGTCATCTCGACGAGCATGATCAGGTCGAGGTAGACGCGGTACAGCGCGAGCCGCGCCCACGCCGGCATGCCGAACTCCGCCGGGCCGCCCGCCGCGCGGTAGCCGTCCAGCAGTTCGCGGTCCGGGTCGCGGAACAGCGTGAGCGACACGAACTCCGCCACCGGATCGCCCCAGAACGCGCGCTCGGCGTCGATGATGCCGGACACCCGGTTGCCGTCGAGGAGGATGTTGCCGTTCCACAGGTCGAAGTGCACCAGCACCGGTGTCGTGACCAGTTCGAGGAGCGGCTCGTGGCGGCGCACCAGGTGGGCGATCTCGGCGGCCGGCCGCGGCAGCTGCACCCCGTGCGCGACGGCGTCCGCGAGGATCGCGTCGGCCATCGCCGTGAACGCCGCCGGCCACGTCGGGTGCGGCGGGTCCTGCGGGTAGCCGAACCCGTCGCCGGTCGTCTTGTGCAGCCCGGCGACGATCCCGCCGAGTTCGGTCCGCAGCCGCGGGCCGGCGTCGGGCACCTGGGACCAGGGCACGCCCGGGAGTTCCGTCATCAGCAGGAACCCCGGCCCGGCGCCGACGACGGACGGCAGCGGGCCCGAGACCCGGCGGTAGTACGCCGCCTCGGTGGTCAGGAGGTCGTGCTCATAGGACAGACCCGGCGCGGGCGGCGCGATCTTGAGCACCAGCCGCCGCCCGCCGGCGAGCGTCAGCCGGATCGCCGTGTTGTAGGTGCCGCCGCCGATCTCCTCGCTCGCCACCACCGAAGCCGGGTCGATGCCCGCGGCCGCCAGAGCTTCTTCCGTGCGCACCCGAGCGAGTCTGCCATCAGCCGCCCAGCTTTTCGCGCGCGTCGGCGAGATCCTCGGGGGTCGGCGCGTCGTCCTGGGTGAGTGCGCGCCGCCAGTAGCCGGTGAACTCGATCGCGCCCTTGTCGAGCCCTTGCTCGTTCACGAGGTGGCGCCGCAGCGACCGGACCATTCCCGCCTCGCCCGCGAGCCAAGCGGCCGATCCGGGACCGAGAGACTCGCGGCGCACGGCTTCGAGCAGCTTGGTCCCGTGCGGTGCGCCGTTCCGGTGCAGCCACCGGACGGGCAGCGGTTGCTCTTCGGTCGCGTCCGCCACCTCGACGAACACGATCGGACTATCCACTTCGGACAGCAGGGTGGCGATGGCGGGCAGCGCCGTCTCGTCGCCGGCCAGCAGCACCGTGTCCGCCTTCGGCACGGGACGGCGGTAGGCCGCGTCCGGTCCGTACCGGCCGAGGACCTCGCCGACCGCCGCGGTGCGCGCCCACGTCGTCGCCGGGCCGGCCGCGGAAGCGTGCAGCACGAACTCGACGTCGATCGTGCCGCGATCCCGCGAGCGCACCGTGTAGCTGCGCATCACCGGCCGCTCGTCTTCGGGGATCGCCAGGAACGCCTGGTACCAGCGCATGACGTCGTCGTCGCCCGCGGGCAGCCGCACCGGGTGGCCCGGTGGCGGGAACAGGAGCTTGAGCTGCTGGTCGGGCCACGACTCCAGCTCGGCCAGGCCGTCGCCGGTGAACGTGACGCGCACGGTGCGCGGGGTCGGCCGGCGCACCGCCGTCACTTCGAGCAGTCCGGTCGGGTTCACGGCTTCCCCAGATATTCGCGCAGGTGGCGGGCGGTGAGCGTGGAGGCGTCCGCCACGAGCGCGGCCGGGGTCCCTTCGAACACCACGCGGCCGCCGTCGTGCCCGGCGCCGGGGCCGAGGTCGATCAGCCAGTCGGCGTGGGCCATCACGGCCTGGTGGTGCTCGATGACGATGACCGTGTTGCCCGCGTCGACGATCCGGTCGAGCAGGGCCAGGAGCTGGTCGACGTCGGCGAGGTGCAGCCCGGTCGTCGGCTCGTCGAGGATGTAGGTCGAGCCCTTCTCGGCCATCCGGATCGCCAGCTTGAGCCGCTGGCGCTCACCGCCGGAGAGCGTGGTGAGCGGCTGCCCGAGCGTGAGGTAGCCGAGGCCGACGTCGCCGAGCCGGTCGAGCACCCGCCGCGCGGTGCCGGAGGGGAAGAACTCGCGTGCCTCGGCGACGGACATCGCCAGGACCTCGCTGATGTTCTTGCCCCGCAGTTCGAACGTCAGCACCTTGGGCGTGAACCGCTTGCCCTCGCACTCTTCGCAGACCGACGCGACGCCGGCCATCATCGCGAGGTCGGTGTAGATGACGCCGAGGCCCTTGCAGTGCGGGCAGGCGCCTTCGGAGTTGGCGCTGAAAAGGCTCGCCTTGACGCCGTTGGCCTTGGCGAACGCGGTGCGGATGGCGTCGAGCAGGCCGGTGTAGGTCGCCGGGTTGGACCGCCGGGACCCGCGGATCGCCGACTGGTCGACCACGACGACGTCGTCGTGGTGGGCCAGGGAGCCGTGGATCAGCGAGCTCTTGCCGGAGCCCGCGACGCCGGTGACCACGGTCAGGACGCCGAGCGGGACGTCGACGCTGACGTCACGCAAGTTGTGCAGCTTGGCGCCGGTGATGGAGACGTGCCCGGCCGGTTCGCGGGGCTTCGCGCGGAGCGTGACCCGGTGGTCGAGGTGGCGGCCGGTGAGCGTGCCGGACGCGCGCAGGCCGTCGACGCTGCCGGTGTAGCAGAGCCGGCCGCCGTCGGTGCCCGCGCCGGGGCCGAGGTCGACGACGTGGTCGGCGATCCGGATGGTCTCCGGCTTGTGCTCGACGACCAGGATCGTGTTCCCCTTGTCCCGCAGGCAGAGCAGCAGGTTGTTCATCCGCTCGATGTCATGCGGGTGCAGCCCGACGGTCGGCTCGTCGAAGACGTACGTGACGTCGGTGAGGCTGGATCCCAGGTGCCGCACCATCTTCACGCGCTGCGCCTCGCCGCCGGAGAGCGTCGCGGACTCGCGGTCGAGCGAGAGGTAGCCGAGGCCGATCTCGACGAGCGAGTCGAGCGTGTCGCGCAGGTTGCCCAGCAGCGGCCGGATCGACGGCGCGTCGAGGTTCCGGACGAACTCGGCGAGGTCGCTGATCTGCAGGGCGGCGCAGTCGGCGATGTTCTTGCCGTCGATCTTCGCCGAGAGCGCGGCCTGGTTCAGCCGGGCGCCGCCGCACGCGTCGCAGGTCTTGAAGGTCGCGGCCTTCTCGACGAACCCGCGGATGTGCGGCTGCAGCGACTCGGTGTCCTTCTGCAGGTAGAGCCGCTTGACCTTCACCGCGAGACCCTCGTAGGTGAGGTTCTGCTTGCCCACCTTGACCTTGCACGGCCCCTTGTGCAGCAGGTCGTCGAGCTGTTCGGGGGTGAAGTCGCGGATCTTCGCGTCGGGGTCGAAGAAGCCGGCCGCGGCGTAGATCTGGACGTACCAGCTGTCCGGCGCCCAGCCGGGGACCTGGACCGCGCCGTCGTTGAGCGAACGGTCGAAGTCGAGCAGGGCGTGGACGTCCAGGTCGGACACCCGGCCGAGGCCCTCGCAGGCCGGGCACATGCCCTCGGGCAGGTTGAAGCTGAACGCGCCGGACGTGCCGACGTGCGGTTCGCCGAGCCGCGAGAAGGCGATCCGCAGCATCGCGTAGGCGTCGGTCGCGGTGCCGACCGTGGAGCGCGAGTTGGCGCCCATCCGCTCCTGGTCGACGACGATGGCGGCGCTGAGGTTCTCCAGCAGGTCGACGTCCGGGCGCGACAGGCTCGGCATGAACGACTGGAGGAAGGCGCTGTAGGTCTCGTTGATCAGCCGCTGGGACTCGGCCGCGATGGTGCCGAAGACCAGGGACGACTTGCCGGAGCCGGACACGCCCGTGAACACCGTGAGCCGGCGCTTCGGGATGTCCAGGTCGACGCCGGTCAGGTTGTTCTCCCGGGCCCCCCGGACCTCGATCACGTCGTGGGTGTCGGCGGCCCGCCTGGGTGAGGTCATACCGTCCTTCTTGATAGTTTAGGCTGTAAAGTGATTGTCCATCGTACATTACTTTAGGGTGTAAGGAGTCGGCAAGGTGGTCGTCTTCGCGGGTCAGGGCGACGCCCGGCGGTCCATGGAGCTGCTGTGGGGACCGCGCGTGGTCGCACCGCGCACGGGTCCGGGGCCCAAACCGGGCCTGTCCGTCGAGGCGATCGTCGCGGCGGCGATCGACATCGCGGACGCCGAGGGCATGGCGTCGCTGTCGATGCGTTCGGTGGGTGAGCGGCTCGGCCGCACGGCGATGGCGCTGTACACGTACGTGCCGGGCAAGACCGAGCTGGTCGACCTGATGTACGACCGGACGCTGGGCGAGCTGCCATCGTCGTATCCGGTGACTTCCGGATGGCGCGCGGCGGCTTTCTCTTTGGCCGATGCGTTGTGGGACCTGCACTTGCGGCATCCGTGGCTGCTGCAGGTCTCGCCGGCGCGGCCGGTGCTCGGGCCGGGGGAGTTCCACGTCCAGGAGACGTTGCTGTCCGTTCTGGCTGCGACGGGGTTGCCGCTGTCGCGAGTTCGGTGGGTGGTCGCGGCGTTGTTCAACATCGTCCGCGGCTCGGTCCAGGCGGCGGCGGAGTCCCGCCAGGCGGCCCGCGAGACGGGACTGTCCGAAGAGGACTGGTGGTACGCGCGGTCGGCGTTGCTGGGGGAGCTGGTACCGGACTTGACGGCGCGCTTCCCGACGGTGTCCCGGCTCGGTGACGAGGGTGCGTATGAGGCGCCGTCCGACGAGCCTTACCTGGAGCGCGAGGCGCGGCTGTCGTTCGAGGCGGGCCTGGAGTTGCTGCTGGACGGCGTCGAAGCGGCGATCGTTCGCCACGCCTGATGCGCCTCGATGCGGCGTGCAACCCGACCTGTGACAACACTGTCTAATGTGGACTACCCGATCGAAGGATGCCATTCGAACGGGTGTTCGGCTATCTTGAAGGTATGGCCGAGACCGGGCAGAGCGCGGCGTGGCAGCTTTCCGATGGGGAGCTGGCCGCGGCGATCTGCGCGTCCGAGAAGACCATGCGGGTCGCGTACATGCAGCACTTGGAACTGGTGGCCGAGGCCGATCAGCGCGGGCTGGGACCTGCCACGGGGGCGCGGGACACCGCGGCGTTCCTGGTCGGGTCGCAGCGGATCTCGTGGGAGGACGCCCGGGCACGGGTGGCGATCGCCACCACCGATCTGCCTGGGGTGCGAGCCGCGCTCGCCGCGGGAGAGATCGGCCCGGCGCACGCAGTGGAGATCGTGAAGGTGCTGCGGCAGACCCCACCCACCGTGAGCCCGGAGCAGGTGGCGGCGCACGAGCAAACGTTGCTGGAGCCGGCGCGGCAGGCGATCCCCTCGACCGTACGCAAGGCCGGGCAGCGCCTCCTCGGCTACTGGGACCTCGACGGCACGGAACCCCGGGACCGTGAGGAGGAGCTGGCGCGGCCGCGGCGAGAGTTCCGCTACAGCTGGACTCGGGACGGGCGGATGAAGTTCTCCGGCGAGTTCGACTCCGAGGCCGGGCAGTTGGCCGAGGGTTTGTTCGTGCCACTGGCCAGACCGGATCCTGCGGATGAGCACGGCAACCCCGACCCGCGCACGATGGCGGAGCGGCAGGGGGATGCGGTCGCGGCGATCTTCGACCTCGCGGCGCGGGCGGAGAATCTGCCGGTCCGGGCCGGGGAACGCGCGGTCGCCACGGTGACGATCCCGTACGCGGACCTGCTGCGCGACGCCGGGCTGGTCAGCCTCGACGGCGGTGAGACATTGACCGTGTCGCAACTGCGGAGGCTGCTGTGCGACGCGAAGGTCTACCCGGCGGTGCTCGGTGGCGACGGTCAAGTGCTGGATCTGGGACGTTCGGCGCGGACCGCGACGTCGGCGCAGCGGCGGGCGCTGGCGATCCGGGACAAGGGCTGCACGAGGCCGGGCTGCCCGCGGGGCCCCAAGTGGACCACACCGCACCATGTGATCTTTTGGGCCGCTCAGGGTGGCGAAACCAACCTCGACGACCTAGCGCTGGTTTGCGAGCGGTGTCATCAGCTGATCCACCATGGCGGCTGGGACATCGAGCTGCGCCACGGGGTCGTCTACTGGATCCCGCCCGAGTGGCTGGATCGGCGGCGAATACCGGCGCGCAACACCGCCCACGACCCACCACGACGACAAGCCGCGTGATGTGGTCCGGGACAAGCGAACCCGACGGGATATCCGAAGCACAGAACGGCGTGCCTCGGATATCCCGTCATGTGGTCTGCCCTCACTCGGGGTGGGGATACTTCGGTAGAACGTCCCCGTTCCTCAAGGCTTCCGGGCCTCGATGAGGAACCGCGTCGTGTGGGCGACGAACGGGCCGTCCCGCTCGATCTTCTCGTGCAACTCCTCCAGCCGCGGCCGGTACTGCTCGACCGTGAACCCCGGAACCATCCAGATCACCTTGCGCAGGAAGTAGACCACCGCGCCGATGTCGGAGAACTCGGTGCGCAACGACTCCGCGCGCAGGTCGACGACCTCGAGCCCGGCGGCCGTGGCCGCGGCGACGGCGTGGTCCGGGTGGCGGCTGTTCCGCGCTGACTCAGGCTGCGGGCCGAGGAAGAACTCGACCAGCTCGAACACGCTCGCCGGCCCGACCTGCTGGGAGAAGTACGCGCCGCCCGGACGCAGCACCCGGGCGATCCCGGCCCAGTCCGTCGTCACCGGGTGGCGGCTGGAGACGAGGTCGAACACGTCGTCGCCGAAGGGGATTCCCTCGGTGGCCACGACGACCACCCCGCGCGAACGCAACCGTGCCGAAGCGCGCGCGACGTTCGGTGGCCACGACTCGGTCGCCGCCATCAAAGGCGGCAGGGACGGGCAGCCGTCGACGACCTCGCCGCCGCCCGTCTCCAGGTCGAGTCCCGCCTCGACCCCAGAGAGGCGTTCGCCCAGCAAACGCTGGTATCCCCACGAGGGACGGGCCTCGGTGGCGCGGCCGTCGAGCCAGGAGAAGTCCCAGCCGTCGACGGACACCGCGGCGGCTTCGGCGACCAGTTCGTCGAACATGCCCCCGATGGTCACAAAGCGGCCGGCGGCTCGCCACCCGATTTCCGCACCGGCGGCGGGGGCACCGGCTTGGCCAGGGTGACCGCGGCGAAGCCGACGACCACCGGACCGCGCCGGGTGTCCACCGTGCACGTGGTTTCGTCGCGGGCGACGAGGTTCCCGAGCGCGTCGGTGAACCCGCCCTCGATCCGGTACCGGACGACGACCCGCGTCCCCAGCGGCAGTTCCCGCAACAGCTTCACAGCCGTCCGCTCAGCTCGTCGTCGGACGGCTCGACCAGGAACGAGCCGTCGTCCCACACGATCGTCGGAATCTTGCGCGCGCCGTCCTGCAGCTCGCGGACCCGGCGCTCGGCCTCCGCGTCCGCCTCGACGTCCACATAGGAATATTCGACGCCCTCGCGGTCGAGCAAAGCCCGGCTGCGCTTGACATCCGGGCACCAGGAAGCGCCGTACACCGTCAGACTCATGAAACAACCTCCGAAACCGCGGTCTCCACCGGAGCGGGCGTGGGATGCCCCAGCTCCGTCAGCCACCCCCGGAACACCCGGTGCAGTGCCTCCGCCCCGACGACCTCGCCGAGCGGCGGCAGCTCCCGCGGGTGCACCACGAACCCCCGCTGCTGCGGCCCGCCGAGCCCGCCGTGCGAGCCCACGTGCGTCTCGAACGGCGACGCCTGGTCGGAGTCCGGGTCGTAGCGGCTGTTGATCATCACGTCCGCGCAGTGCGGGAACGTGTCCACCCGGCGGATCAGGTCCGCCGCGTGCGGGCCGTACGGCAGCAGCGGGTCCTCGCCGATGACGACGCCCGTCGCCAGCCGGTGCAGGCCGTCGCGGCCCAGGACCACCGGGCCGAACTCGCGGCTGCGCACCAGCAGGAACCCGACCCCGGGGTGATCGACCAGCGACGGCAGCAGGTCGGGGAACTCGCGCTCGATCGTCTCCAGCTCGACGCGGCCCTCGTGCTCGGTGAACGACACCATCGCCACATGCCCGGACACGACGGCCACCACACCCGGCGCCACGCGGGTCACCGCGCCCGGCGAGCCGGACGTCGTGCGCGGCCGGTCGTCGGCGCACTCCGCGTCCTCCACCCGGGCGCGCAGCCGGCGCGCGATCAGGCCGCCGCTCTTCGTCGCCTCCGCCAGCGCCGCGTTGATCTGCCAGCTCTCGGCCTGCCGCCGCTTCCCCGAAGCCGCCGACGGCGAACCGCCGCACAGCCGCCCGACGTAGGCCTCGATCGTCTCGCCGAACCGCTCGGAGAACGCCTGCCCCTGGGTCTGGCCGTGGTCCGACAGCGCGACGACGTGGTAGCGGCGCGGCGCCAGCCGGCTCGCCCGGTGCAGCCGCGCGATCTGCTGGTCGATCGAGCGCAGCACCGACAGCGTGTCGAACCGCTCGATGCCGGAGTGGTGCGCGACCTCGTCGTAGCCGAGGAAGTCCGCGTACACCACCGGCCGCCCGGCCAGCATGTCGCCGAGGATCGCCGACACGACGACGTCGCGCGCGATCACCGTCGTGCCCGGCCGGGCGAGGGGGTACCAGCCGCCGCGCGGGACCCGCGGTACGACGCCGGCGCGGCGCTGGCGCACCGAGGCGTTGATCTCGCGGAAGACGTCGGCGAGCGCGACGACGAACGTCCGCAGCGCGTTGATCGGGTTCGCGAAGTACGCGTAGTAGCCCGCGCCGAGCCGGTCGCGGCGGCGGTGGCGCAGGGTCTTCGGCACCAGCACCGGGATCGAGCTCATGGTGAGGCTGACGTGGTCGGCGTCGCCGGAGAAGAGGTTGCCGCGGCTCGCGCCGTCGCCCGAGAGGAGGCCGTGCCCGTCGGAGTGCCGCCGCTCGATCTCGGCCGCGTCGGTCGGGTGCGCGCACGCCATCACGTGGTCGCGGTCCTTTTCGTACCAGCGGAAGCCGAGGATGTCGTGGTTGGAGCCGTGCAGGATGCCGCACACGCTCGCGCCGGTCTGCGAGCTCCAGTCGGTGTGCCACGGCGTCAGCGTGTGGCTGCCTTCGGAGAGCCACGCGGCGAACGTCGGCATGTCGCCGTCGCGGATCGCGCGGCGGACGGTGTCGAACCCGAGGCCGTCGATCTGCAGGAAGACCACACCGGGGGGCTGGCCGGCGTCGCCGGGCGCGGCGGCGTGGCGACGGCGGCGGCGGTTGGCGCGGCGGAAGAAGATCTCGTCCTCGTCGATGGCCAGCCCGGCCGAGATGAGCGCGCCGACCCCGGCCATGGCGACGGTGACGATCACCGCCGTCCGGAACCCGACCAGCTCGACGCCGGGCACGGTGCGGAACACCGCGAGCGTCCCCGCGCCGAGGAGCAGGAACCCGAAGAGGCCGAAGGTGAAGAACGCCAGCGGGTAGGCGATCCGCATGACCAGCGGCCACCCGACGCCGGCGAGCAGGCCGAGCAGCAGTGCGCAGACCGTCGGCTGCCACCAGTGCGTCATCCGGAAGCCGGGCAGGAGGACGTCGAGCAGGCGCAGCGCTCCGGTCACCGCGGCCCACACCAGCAGGATGCGGGCGACGGCCCGGCCGCCGCGCAGGAGACGGCCCTTCGGCGCGGATGTCGTCACACTCGCTCCTTGATTTTGCGCCGCCACCGGGCGACCAGGTTCGCCAGCACGGTGACCAGCAGGACCAGCACCGTCGCCAGGACCGTCGCGATGATCGGCGAGTCGAAGATGCCTCCGCTGACGATGCCGAGCAAGCTGTACGCGCTCGCCCAGAGCACGCAGGCGACGAGCGCCGCGGGCAGCAGGCGCCGCCACGGGTAGCTCAGCGCGGCGGCGGCCAGGAGCACCGGGATTCGGCCGGCCGGGACGAGCCTGCCGATCACGACGAGCTGCCAGCCGCGGCGCGCGAACTGGTCACGGGCCTTCTCCAGGCGTTCGGCGGGCTGGCGGCGGCTGATCCAGCGGAACGCGGCTTCGCTGCCGAGGCGCGGGATCCCGAACGTCACGACGTCGCCGATATAGGCACCCAGCGTGGCGATGACGATGACCAGCGGCAGGGACAGGTGGTCGGTGGTGGTCGCGACGGCGGCCGCGGCGCCGACCACCGCGCCGGTGGGCACGATCGGGATGACCGAGCCGAGCAGCACGCCGCCGAACAGGGCCGGGTACCCGATGGCGGCCGGGTCGGTCCAGTTCACGCGCGGTCCGTCGCGGTCGGGAGGACGACGTCGGCGCCGGGCTCGGTGAACAGGACTTCGGTGGCTCCGCCGGTGGCTTTCACTTCGGCGGCGAACACCCGCGGCGGATCGGCGAGCAGCCGCCGCATCCGGGCGGTGCGTTTCAGGCCGGGGACGGCGAGGGTGCCCCAGTGGACGGGCACGGCGGCGCGGGCCTGCGTGATTTCGGCGGCTTTCGCGGCGCGGGCCGGGTCGAGGTGACCCGGCCCGAGGTTCGGCCCCCAGCCCCAGACGGGCAGCAGGGCGACGTCGACCGGGCCGAAGTCCGCCATGCCGTCGAAGAGGTCGGTGTCGCCGGCGTTGTAGATCTTCGTGTCTCCAGTGCGGATCAGGTGCCCGATCGCGGGGCTCTGCGGGCCGTGGGTGAGCCGCGGGCCCCAGCGGTGTCCGGAGTGGACGGCTTTCGTGGCGGTCACTTCCAGCGCACCCTCGTTCAGGGTTTCGCCAGGCGCGATCTCTTCGACCTGCTCGAAGCCCTTCTTGGCGAGCCAGGCCCCGGCCCCACGCGGGACGACGATCCGGGTGCGCTTGCCCAGCAGCTTGAGCGAGGGCAGGTGCAGGTGGTCGCCGTGCAGGTGCGAGAGGAGGACGAGGTCGACGTCTTCGTAGGCCTCCCGCGCGGGTACCGGCACGACGCGGGTCAAGCCCCCGACACGCGCGGTGAGCACGGGATCGGTCAGCACGACCCGGCCACCGAGTTCGAGCCGGACGGTCGAATGGCCGAGGAAACGCAGGTTGAAGCCGCTCACGCTGTCGAGTATCGCCCTCGCGCGAAACGATCGCCCCTCGGAGTGGCGCGAACAACGCCCTTCAGCGACCGGCCGCTCGGGCCCGCCGGGCCCGGAAAGCCGCGAGCCGGACGCGGAGGCGCCGGTGACCTCGGCGCCACCGCGCGCGGAAATCCGTGCGGAGAGCCTGCTCCGCCGCGTCCGGCATACCGGCCGCGCGGAGCAACCGGGCGATCTCGCACTGCTTCGGTGTCGGGGATCCCGGCACCTCAGCGACCGGCGGGCAGCAGGGACGAGATCCGCAGCGACGAGGTCCCGATCCCCGTCGGCCCGCCGAACGCACTCGCCGCCATCGGGTGGTACTTCAGCTCCGCCTCCGTGTACCGCCCGACGTTCTCGTGCCAGTTCACGATCCCCGCCATCCAGTTCCGGAACTCCTCGACGTACCCCAGCAGCATCTCCTGCACGTCCGGGGCCACGGCGTAGTCGCGGAACAGCGCGGGCAGCTCGACGGTCGCCGCGTGGGTGAACTCCGCCAGGCGGGCCGCCATCAGGTCGGTCACCACCTCGAACGCGCGCTCCTCGGGGCAGTCGAGGAAGTTGCGCACCACGAGCACCGCGTTGTGCAGCTCGCCCTCGTACTGGATCTCCTTGCGGTACGAGTAGAGGTCGTTGACGAAGCACGCGTAGTCGGTCGCCGAGTGCTCGATCGCCTGGATCGGCCGCGTCCGGTACAGCGAGGGCGGCACCGCGCGGCCGTGCCCGAACCGCGACAGGCTCATCGTCAGGTCCGAGCCGAACGTCCGGCGCCGCATCTCGACGTAGTCGATCGGGTCCGGGATGCGGTTCTGGGCCTGGTTCACCAGCTCCCAGTGCCAGCTCGACGTCATCTTGTCGACCGCGCGCCGCACCGTGAGCCGGTTCTCCGGCGGCATGTCCGCCGTCGTCCGCGCCCAGACGTCGGCGAGCGCCACTTCCAGCTGCGTCGACGGCGTGGCCGAACCCGCCATGATCGCCGACAGGCGCAGGTTGCACGCCTTCGCTCCCGCGAGGTCGCGCGTCGCGCCGAACATCATCGGGTAGTAGTCGTCGGCGTAGGTGCCCCAGGTCAGCCAGTCGCTGGTGACGTCGAGGCCGTCCGCCGTCGCGTCCGGGTCGATGCCCGCCGCGCACAGCGCCAGGTCGGCCGCGCGCAGCCGCCGCTCGTCCCACACCACGCCGTCGAGCAGGCCCGTCCGCTTCGCCCAGTCGACGTTCCGGCGGCGGCACGCGTCCAGGTGCGGGCTCAACCGCAGCGGGAACGGCAGCGCGATCGACGGCCGCGGCGGGGAAACCGTCCGGAACGGCGTGGTCGAGTAGGACCGCAGCCGCTGCGGCGCCGTCGCGAGCACCGAGCCGAAGATGCGCGCCGCGGACGTCCCGAGGCCGGTCGCACCGCCCAGTTCCGGGCCGCCGCGGCTGTCCAGCGCTCCTTCGTTCATGTACCGGCTGGACCGCAGGTGCCACTCGTGCCCGCCGGACTGCCAGTCCTGCAGGCCCTTGACGTAGGCGAACGTCGCCGCGCGGGCGGCCGGGTCGACGGCGTGCTCGTCGAACAGCGCCGGCACCTCGGTGAGCGCGGTGTGCTCGAACTGGTGCAGCCGGGACGTGATGAGGTCGTTGACGGCGTCGGCCGCCTCCTGCGTGGTGAGCCCGAGGAACTTCTCGAACACGAGCACGCCGTTGGACAGCTCACCCTCGTCCTGCACCTCCCGCTGGTAGGAGAACAGGTCGTTGCGCAGGTGGACGCCGTCGGCGAAGCAGTCGCGCAGGACCTCCATCGGCCGCGACGCGGCGATCCCGTCCGGCACCTCGGCGTGCACCGAGTGCTCGACGAGGTTCGCCGACCACGGCGCGCCGCCGACCTTCCGCCGCATCTCGACGTACTCGATGGGGTTGGACAGGCGGCCTTCGTTGATGTTGGCCAGTTCCCACAGCGACTCTTCGAGCAATGCCTTCGTGCTCTCGATGAACCGCTGCCGCCAGCCGGCCGAGCGGTGCGGGATCGTCCGGTTCCACAGGTCGGTCAGGCCGCGCTCGACGGGGTTCTCCGGAGCCGCGGTGATCTCGCCTTCGGCGGGCATGAACAGGTCGAGCCGGTCGAGGTAGGTGCGCGCGCTGTCGATGTCGCCGGTGCGCTTGTACAGCTCGAGGAAGTGGTCGTCGAAGTAGAAAACCCAGACGTACCAGTCGGTGATGAGGTCGAGCTCGTCTGCGCCGGCGTCGGGGTGGGTGTAGGCGCAGAGCAGTGCGTAGTCGTGGGAGTCGAGGTCGTGCTCGTCCCAGATCACGGTGCCGTGCTGGGGGACGTCGACCATGTCCATCCCGTACGCCCACGCCTTGCTGTGCGTGCGGGCCCGCTCGAGGTGCGGGTTCACCCGCGCCGGGTAGGGCATGTAGAACTCGGGGAGGACGAACGGCTGCTGAGGCACCCCGTGAGGCAACCAAACGAAGCCGGGGCCGCCAAGAGAAGCAGCCCGGATGCACACGAACGGGCCGGACGCGTCCCCCGGCCGGCCCAATCGAGGGAGAGCTGATGACCGACGAAACCCGAGTGGCCGACAACCCCGGCGAAGACCGCTACGAGGTCTGGGTGGGGGACAAGCTGGCGGGGTCCGCGTACTACGACCTTCGCGGCGACCTGACGGTGTTCACCCACACCGAGATCGACGACGCGTTCGCGGGGCAGGGGCTGGGCAAGGTCCTGGCGGCCGGTGCGCTCGACGACGTCGTCGCGCACGGCCGGACGATCGTGCCGGTCTGCCCCTTCATCGCCGGATATCTGCGGAAGAACCCGGGCTACGAGGATCACGTTCGCTGGCCGAAGGGGTGAGTGTTACGCCGAGCGAGGTGGCGTCACGGGTCTGACTTGAGAGGTATGTCCGGATCTGCTGGTTATTAACCAACCTTAGTCGGTGGTGCGTTGGTTGCTCGGCAACGAAAGTGACCGACGCAGGCTTCGAACCGGCAACCTGGAGGAAGTTGATGACTCCCCGGAAAACCGCCCTCAAGACCTTCGCCGTCTTGTCGGCCGCCGCCCTCACGAGCGGCGTGTGCGCTTCGGCCGCCACTGCGTCCCCGCTGGCCTTCTCCGAGATGCAGGCCAACGCCGTCAGCAACGCCACGCAGGTGGCGAGCACCCTGGGTGCGACGTCCGGCGGCATCTACCTGGAAAACGGCAAGGCCGTCGTCAACGTCACCGACGACGCGTCCGTGCAGAAGGTGCAGGCCGCCGGCCTCACCGCGAAGAAGGTCAAGCACACCTTCGCCGCCCTCACCGGTGTCAAGAACCAGCTCGACGCCGTGAAGAACGTCCCGCAGACCGCGTGGGGCATCGACACCAAGACCAACCAGGTCGTGGTGAAGGTGTATGACGCGGCCAGCAAGGAGACCGCCGGCAAGGTCACCGCGGCCGCCGCGAAGTACGGCGACAGCGTCCGGGTCGAGCACCGCACCGGCAAGCTCGAGCTGCACATCGCCGACGGTGACGCGATCCAGAACGACCAGGGCCGCTGCTCGCTCGGCTTCAACGTGACGCGCGGCGGGGAGCCCTTCCTGCTCACCGCGGGCCACTGCACCAACCTCGGTGGCACCTGGGCCGGCGGCGACGTCTCCGGCGCGCAGGTCGTCGAGAGCGACTGCCCCGACGCCGACTCCGGTCTGCTGACCCGCCCGAACGGCACCGGCCCCGGTGCGATCAACACCGGCCAGGCGATCACCAGCGCCGCGGAGCCGACGGTCGGCGAGCAGATGGAGAAGCAGGGCTCGACCACCGGTGGCGGCAGCGGCGAGGTCACCTCGGTCGACGAGTCGGTCAACTTCGACGTCGGCGTCCTGAACCACGAGTTCGGCACCACCGCGCACACCGACCACGGTGACTCCGGTGGCCCGGCCTACGACGGTTCGAAGGGCCTGGGCACGCTGTCCGGCGGCGACACGGTGACCAGCTACTTCTACCCGCTCACCCTGGAGCTGCAGGCCTACGGCCTCGAGCTCGCCTGATAATCAAGTCCCGCGGGGGCCTCTTCACACGCGTCGAGGGCGCGTGAGGAGGCCCCCGTTTCCAGTTACAGCCGCTTCGCGCGGTAGACGGCGTCGGTGTGGTGACCCTCTCCGCGCGTCTCGCAGGTCTCGACGATCCACTCCCAGGCGTCGCCGAGGAAGTTCGTGATCTCCTCCGGCTCGAAGAACAGCTCCTCCGGCGGCTTCTGGCCCTCGAACTCGCGCATGGCCTTCGGCGAGTGCCCGACGACCAGCAGCGACCCGCCGGGCCGGACGGCCGCCGCGGCCGCCGTGAAGACCTTGCGCCGCAGGTCCGGCGGCAGGTGCATGTACTGCGCCGAGATGAGGTCGTAGGTCTCTTCGGGCCGCCAGTCGAGGATGTCGCGGTGCAGCCACCGGACGTCCACGCCCCGCTCCTTTCCGGCGGCTTCCGCGCGGGCGAGGGCGAGGGTCGAGATGTCGGCACCGTCGACCGTCCAGCCCTGCTGCGCGAGCCAGATCGCGTCACCGCCCTCGCCGCAGCCGAGGTCGAGCGCGCGCCCGGGTTTCAGCCCGGTGACCTCGGAGCTGAGGTTGCGGTTGACGTTCCCGCTCCAGATCTGGTGGTCGTCGCGCTGGTAGAGCGTCTCCCAGAACTCCTGCTTGAGCATGTTCTCGACGGTCATCGGCTGGTCGTGCGTATGGGACATGGCTCCTCCTCGGTGACGTCCCCAGCATGCGGAGGACGTCACCGAAAAGGCAAATCGTGTTGCCGATCCGGCAACTCAGGCCGTGCCGTACACCTGCATCTCGTACAGCGAGTAGCCGTACGACGTCCCGCGCGTGACGCCGTTCATCCGCACGTAGCGGCCGCTGCCGGCCAGGCCGGTGAGGTCGTCGGTGGCGCCGTTGCCGGTCGTGGTGCTGTAGATCGTCGTCCAGGTCGTGCCGTCGGCCGAGGTCTGGATGCTGTACGCCTTCCCGTACGCGGCTTCCCAGCTCAGCTTGACGTGCGACACCTGCTTGGTGGCGCCGAGGTCGACGCGCAGCCATTCGCTCGCGGAGCCTTCCTTCGACGCCCAGCGCGTGCTGGTCAGGTTGCCGTCGAAGGCCGCGCCCGCCGGGTAGGACGACGACTCCGTCGACGAAGCCGTCGCGGTCTTTCCTTGGGAGAGCAGCGTTTCGGTGCCGCCGCTGCCGGTGACCGTGACGCCCAGCGAAGCGGTCTTCGTCCCGCCGGTGAGGGTGATCGTCGCCGAACCCGGGTTCGCGGTCGCGGCGGCGGCGACCGTGACGGCCGAGGTTCCGCCGGCCGGCACCGACGCCGGGGAGAAGGACACGGTGACGCCCGCGGGAGCGCCGCTCGCGGACAGCGTGACGGCGTCCGTGGAGGTGACGGTGGCCGTCGCCGTGCCACCCGGCGCGACCGACACCGCCGACGGCGTCACGCTGAGGCTCGAAGGGGTGCCGGCCGCGGTGAACGTCCAGCGGGCCTGGGTGCCGGAGCAGCTGCCCGCGGTGAGTGTCGTGCCTGAAGCGCGGAAGCACTTCTTGCTCGTCTGGATGTCGGAAATGGTGCCGTCGGGGTTGATCGACCACTGCTGGGCCGGGCCGCCGGTGCAGGTCTGCAGCACGATCGAGCTGCCCGAGATGCCCGCGCACTTGTCGTTGATCACGAGGAACGCGCCGTGGAAGGTGAAGCGCTGGGCGTCACTTCCGGTGCAGGCGGCGACTTTCAGCGTGGTGCCGCTGCTCGGCGCTTCGAGGCAGGTGCCGGTGGAGTTGTTGCGGTACTGGCCGACCGTCGTGTTCGGTTGCGCACCGCCCCAGCATTCGCCGGTGCCGGTGTTGAAGATCGGCGTCGCGTCGTAGGGCTCGTCCGAGGGCGGGTCGACGACCACCGGTTCCATGACCGGCGTGTTGTCGGCGTTGTAGTGCGTGAGGGCGTCTTCGCAGTCGATCGCGTCGAAGGCGCTGCCGCCCTTGCCGCCGAGCCAGAGGTCGATGTGGCGCAGGCCCGGGCCGCCGTTCGGGCCTTGGCTGTTCCAGTCGTCGGAACACTCGTCGCAGCCGTCCTCCATGATGAAGTACTTCTTCACTCGCGGCACCCAGACCTTGGTGCCGGGCTTGAGTTCGTCGCTGCTGGTGGCGAAGGTGATCGGGTCGGCGTAGCTGCCTTTGCCGCCCGCGGTGTCGTGGATCTGCGGGTAGGAGATGTCGCCGCCGGGCGGGGTGTTGTCCCACCAGCCGTAGAAGGTGAGGAAGGTCGGTTGCGTGGTGGCCGCGCTCGCCGTGCTCGCGCCGATGAGCGCCGAGGTCAGAGCGAGGAACAGGGTCACGACGAGCACGAGCGCGCGCCGGGTCATGCTGCCTCCGGAAGGGGGTGGGGCGGACGATGACGTGCGGCGTGCGTTCAGGTTCGCCGGACGGCGGCTCGCCGTCAAGACCTGTTCGTAAAGTTTCCTAACAAATCGGGTTTCGTGTCCCGATCGGCGGGAAAAGCCTCTCGCGGCGGTGCTTCCGTCGGCGAAGATGACGCCATGAGCGAACAGCGGGAAGTCGTGGTCACCGGAGGCGGCACGGGCATCGGGCTGGCGATCGCCGCCCGGTTCGCGGCGGCGGGCGAGCGGGTCACCGTCACCGGCCGCCGCAAGGACGTGCTCGAGGCGGCCGCGGAACGGATCGGCGCGCGGGCGGTGTCGTTCGACGCGAGCGACCCGGCGGCGGTGCAGGCGGCGCTGGCCGAGCTGCCTTCGCGGGTCGACGTCCTGGTCAACAACGCGGGCGGCAACACCGATCGCGTCCGGGAAGCGCCCACGGACCTCGCCGGAGTGGCGGACGCGTGGCGGGCGAACTTCGACGCGAACGTCGTCTCCGCCGTTCTCGTGACGACTGCTTTGAAGCCGCGTTTCGCGGACAACGTGCGGGTTGTGACTCTCGGCTCTGTCGCGGCGAAGCAGGGCTCCGGCTCCTACGGCGCGGCGAAAGCGGCGATCGAAGCGTGGAACACCGACCTCGCGCGGCAGCTCGGCGCCACCGGCTCGGCCAACGTCGTCGCCCCGGGCGTCATCCTCGACACGGAGTTCTTCCACGGCACGCTCACCGAAGAATGGCTCAGCTCCCGGATCTCGGTGGCACTCAACAAGCGGGCCGGCGCGCCGGAAGAAGTCGCGGAAACCGTGCAGTTCCTGGCATCGCCGGGAGCCGGGCACGTCACGGGACAGGTCGTGCACGTGAACGGCGGCGCTTACGGGGCCCGCTAGACTTGTTCACCGTGGCCACGTCCTCCCCTGCGCGGTATCGTGAAACGGCCATCGCGAGGGGATGAATGATGAACACTTCCGGTTCCGGAGTCGACGAACTCGATCCCATGAAAGCGATCGAGGAGGACGTCGATTCCGCGAGTCCGGTGGTTCCGTGGACCGACGACGATGGCAAGGCGCACATCGACCACCCCGTTCATAAAGACTGTTCGGGTCCCACCTACCAGGAGATGCGTCCCGAGATCGACTCGGAGGACGGCCCACCACCGCGGCGGAGCGGGCCGACCAGCTGAGCTGCGATGATTCCCCAGACGATGGGCGCGCTGGCCGCCTTCCTGACCTTGGTCGCGCCCGGCATCGTCTTCGAACTGCGCCGTGAACGCCATCGGGCACGTCGTGCCGAGACGGCTTTCCGGGAAGCCGCGCGAGTGGCCTTGGGCAGCCTGATCTTCACGATGGCGTCGGTGCTCGTCCTGACCGCGTTGCAGGCAGTCAGTGGAGGGAAGCTCTTCCTCGACGCCGAAGCCTGGCTTTCGGCGGGGGACGCGTACGCGCGGCAGCACCTCACCCTCATCGTCATCACTGTCGCCGTCGAACTGGCTCTGGCCTGCGGGCTCGCGGTCGCCTTCGACCTCGTTCTCGGCCGGTACGGCCACGAGCGCGCCTCCGTGCGGCAGTGGTCGGCCTGGATGGAAGCGCTGCGGCTCGATCGCCCGAGCGGGACCCGGCCTTGGTTGCACGTGATTCTCGACGACGGGTCGTCGTTCTTCGGATATCTGCGGTCCTACACCCCGTCGGGACCGATGGCCGAACGGGAGCTCGTGCTCGAGGGCGAGTCCTTGACCTACCAGGGAAAGCCGCTGGGCGGGGGCGCGGAATTCGAGAAGAAGGTCATCGGCGACACCTGGCACCGCGTTGTCCTGCCCGGCTCGAAAATCACCTATCTGCGCGTCTGCTACATCCACCGGAAGACCGGCGAGCTGATCCGCGATCCCGGACACCGGCTCCGGCCCGGGGAACAGCCCGCTGAGAACACGGCAGATCCCTCCGAGCCCTCCCCGGTGGAAAACTAGGCCATCCGGGTCGGAAGTGGGTCGAACGTCCCACGACGGCACCGGTTCTCTCCATGGTGGAAAGTGACCCGACCACCGGCAGAGAGGTGTGATCCGCCGTGACGGCGACATCCGAAACCCCGGCCCTCCCCACGGCACGACCGGCCGGATGCCCGTACGACCCGCCCGAAAACTACGCCGCGCTGCGGGAAACCGCGCCGACGTCGCAGGTGCGCTGCCCGGCCGGCATGGAGGCCTGGCTGGTGACGCGGTACAGCGACGTCCGCGCGGTGCTCGCCGACCGCACGATGAGCTCGCGCGGCGCGTCCTCGGTGCACGTCCACCCGAACGCCGACCTCGACATCGACGTCAGCCCGGGTTCGATCATCCAGCTCGACGGCGCCGACCACTCCCGCATCCGGAAGATGGTGATCGCGGAGTTCACCGTGCGGCGCGTGGAGGCGATGCGCGGCTACGTCCAGGAGCTGGTGGAGAGCCACCTGGACACGATGCTCGCGCGTCCGGGCGAGGCCGATCTGGTGCGGGACTTCGCGTTGCCGATCCCGTCGCTGGTGATCTGCGAGCTGCTGGGCGTCCCGTACGCCGACCGTTCGCGGTTCCAGCGGCAGAGCGGGTTCCTGGTCAGCACCGACGCCACGCCCGAGGAAGGCAAGCAGGCGTACGACGAGCTGTCCGGCTTCCTGGCGGAACTGTTCACCGACAAGCAGCGGAATCCGCGGGACGACCTGTTCAGCAGGCTGATTTCCCGCGGTGCCGCCTCCGGTGACTCGCTGACGATGGAGGAGCTGGTCGTGCTCGGGCTGAGCCTCCTGGTGGCCGGCCACGAGACGACAGCGAACATGATCGCGCTCAGCACGCTGGTTTTGCTGGAGCACCCGGCGCAGCGCGACGTCGTGCTTTCCGCGCCGGAGCGGGCGGTCGAGGAGCTGCTGCGGTACCTGTCGGTCGTCCAGTTCGGCGTGCTGCGCTACGCGACCGCGGACGCGCAGGTCGGTTCCCGGTCGGTGAAGGCGGGGGAGTGGCTGGTGGCGGCGCTGAACTCGGCCAACCGCGACGAAGAGCTGTTCCCCGGCGGCGACAAGCTCGACTTCCACCGGGAGTCGCCGCGCACGCACGTCGCGTTCGGTTTCGGGGCGCACCAGTGCATCGGCCAGCAGCTGGCCCGCGTCGAGCTGCAGGAGGCGTTGACGCGGCTGTTCCGCCGGGTACCGGACCTGCGGCTGGCGGTGCCGCGGGAGTCGTTGGCGTACAAGCACAACACGCTGGTGTACGGGGTGCGGGAGCTGCCGGTCGCCTGGGGGTGAGAATGGCGGCATGAACGCATCACCGGCCCGGCGGTTGTGGGCGGCCGTGGAGCCCCTGCACGCGGTCGTCTACTTCGCGCCGGAGACGGCCGCGGCGGCGAAAGAGGTGGGCCTGCGCGGGTACTGGATGGGGTATTTCGCGGGCCGCCTCGCGCCGCTGGGCCCGGTCGGCCCGTCGGCGGTGACGTCGATGCTGTTCGGCTTCGCCCCGGCGATGGTCGCGCGGGCGTTGCCGGACGCGTGGTCGTTCGCCGCGCCCTCTGACGTGCTGGATTCCCGGCTTTCCGCCGTCGAAGCCGCGCTTTCCCGGGTTCTGGGGCCTTCGGGTCACGACGAACTGGCGTCGCTGCTGGAGCGGGCCGCTTCCGCGTGTCAGTTCGACGGGCGCCCGTTGGCGGCGGCGTGGTCCGCGGTGCCGCGCCCATCGGGAGTGCTCGCCCGCCTGTGGCTGGCGGCGACGGTGCTGCGCGAGCACCGCGGCGACGGCCACGTCCTGGCGGCGGTCCACGCGGGGTTGACGGGCCTGGAGACGACGTTGACCCACATCGGCGACGGCGTGATCGCCCGCGGCGACGTCCAGCCGCACCGGGGCTGGTCCGACGCGGACTGGACTGGTGCGGTCTCTCGCTTGGAGGCCCGCGGCCTGCTGGATTCGTCCGGCCTGCTGACTCCCGCCGGTACGGAGATCCGGCGCCGGATCGAGGAGGACACGGACCGCCTGGCGGCGGCCCCGGTGGAGGCGCTCGGCCCGGCCGGCCTGGCGCGGCTGCTCGAGCTGGCTGTGCCGCTGAGCCGGGCGGTGATCGACGCGGGCGTGATCCCGGTCCCGAACCCGATGGGCGTGCCCCGGCCCTGATGTCGATTCCGGGCGGTGCCGTTCGACGCACCGGTGAAAGGTACCCGGACATCGGAGGGATCCATGACGTTGCTCGCCGGCAAGAACGCGATCGTCTACGGCGGCGGAGGCCGCATCGGCACGGCTGTGGCCTGCGCTTTCGCGGAGGAAGGGGCCCGGGTGTTCCTCGCGGGCCGCACCCGGTCCCGGCTGGAGGAGGTCGCGTCGCGCATCCGCGCGGCGGGCGGATCGGCCGAGGTGGCGGAGGTGGACGCGCTGGACGCGCGTGCGGTCGACGACCACGCCGACGCGGTGGCGGCCCAGGGCGGCCTGGACATCTCGTTCAACCTGATCGCCCACGGCGACGTCCAGGGCACCCCGCTGATCGACATGACTTTGGCCGACTACGAGCGCCCGGTCCTGACGGCGGTCCGAACCCAGTTCCTGACGGCTCGGGCGGCGGCCCGCCACATGGTGAAGCAGGGCTCGGGCGCGATTCTGTTCTTCGGCGGCGCGGGCGAGCCGATGCGCGAGTTCGCGGTGGGCGGGCTGCAGGTGGCGTTCCACGCGCTCGAGGCGATGCGCCGCCAGCTGGCCGCGGAGCTGGGCCCGCGCGGAGTCCGGACGGTGACGCTCCGGACGGGCGGAATCCCGGAGACCCTCCCGGCGGAGTTCGAAGCCCGCGAGGAGATCGAGGAGAACATCGCAGGCAAGACGATGCTCGGCCGAGCGGCAACTTTGGCGGACGTGGGAGCGGTGGCGGCCTTCGTGGCATCGGACCGAGCCCGCACGATGACGGCCTCAACGGTCAACATCAGCTGCGGCGCCCTGGTGGATTAGCGGAGCTTCGGTGGTGGGCCGGGAGCGCTGGTGGCGTCTCGGCTCGCCCGCTTCACCGTCGGCTTCGGCGAGCTGGCCTTCTGGCCGGCCACGCAACGACGTCTGTCCTCCGCGGCTCGCTGCTGTCTCCGGGCCGGCTCCGCCCAAGTCGCGGTGTCCGGCTCGCTTGCCGCGCCTCGCTCTCACCGCGCGAGGCCGCAGCCGTCGGTCCGCACCCAGTGTTTTGCCGCTGCGCCCAATTCGCCGCGCTCGGGTCGGCTGCACTCAGCTTGCCGGGCCCAGGCTCGCCCGCTCGGGCCAGCGGCCGTCGACCCGCGCCCGGTGATTGCCGCCGTGTCCGCGTACCGCTCGTCAGTCGTCCGCGATCAGCCGCCGCACCGCGTCCACCACGAGCCCTCGCCGTTGCTCGCGGGAGAGGGTGGTGTGCACGCCGAGCTCCGAATTGGTCGTCGCCCACGCCGTCGAGATCGACTGGATCAGCACCAGCAGCTCCATGGGTGTGTAGTGCTTCGGCAGCCTCCCTTCGTTCTGCGCTCGCTGCAGGTCGTTCAGCCGGACTTCGTTGGCCAGCACGATCTCGGTGACCCACTTGCCGTCGGGCCGCTCCAGTCGGTGCCAGACCGCCAGCCGCAGCGTCTCCGGCTGCTCTTCGTACCGGTCGAAGAGCTTTCCGGCGTAGCCCGGCAGGTCGTCGGTGTCGACCGGGACCTCAAGGACGAACTTGCCGACCGACTCGCCGAAGACCGTGTCAAACAGGCTGTCCTTGTTGGTGAAGTACTTGTAGAGCATCGCCTTGTTGCAGCCGGCGGCGTCCGCGATCCGGTCCACGCGGGCACCGGCGATGCCCCGTTCCGCGAACTCCTCCGTGGCGGCGGCGAGCAGTCGCCGCTTCGTGTCCGCCGCATCTCTCATACCGGCGACTCTAACAACTAACCGGTTAGTTGACAAACTCGCCCGACGAGTGTTTCCTGGAAGTAACCAACCGGTTGGTAACCGGATCGGACGACCGAAGAGGAAGCATCATGAGCAGGACTTGGCTGATCACCGGCAGTTCCCGCGGGTTCGGGCGGGAGCTGGCCCGGGTCGCGCTCGAAGACGGTGACAGGGTGGTCGCCACCGCGCGCCGGCCGGAGCGGCTGAAGGATCTGGTGGCCGAGCACGGTGACAACGTCCGGGTGTTCGCGCTGGACGTGACGGACCCCGCGGCCGCGCGAGAGGCAGTGGCCTTCGCGGTCCGCGAGTTCGGCAGGCTCGACGTCGTGGCCAACAACGCCGGTTACGCGAACAGCGCCCCGATCGAGGACATGACGGAGGACGACTTCCGGGCCCAGGTCGAGGCCAACTTCTTCGGCGTCGTCAACGTCACGCGCGCGGCTCTGCCGGTGTTCCGCGAGCAGGGTTCGGGGCACTTCCTGCAGTTCTCGTCGGTCGGCGGCCGGGTCGGCGGATCGCCGGGGCTGGGTGCGTACCAGGCGGCGAAGTTCGCGGTGGAGGGGTTCTCCGAGGTGCTGAACGCGGAGGTGAAGCCGTTCGGCGTGAAGGTCACGATCGTCGAGCCGGGAGCGTTCCGCACGGACTGGCAGGGCGCCTCGATGGAGCGCGCCCAGGTCCGCCCGGAGTACGACGCCTCGGTGGGCGAAATGCACCGCCTCCGCGACGCAACGGACGGCAAACAGGCAGGCGACCCAGCCCGAGGAGCCCGCATCCTCGCCGACGTGGTCCGGCTGGACACGCCACCCCTACGCCTCCTGCTCGGCGCGGACGCGGTCGAAGCGGTACAGCGCTCGGATCGCGCACGCGGGGCGGAAGTGGAGGAGTGGGCCGAAGTGAGCCGATCGGCGGTGTTCGCCGCAGAGTGAGGCAACGGAGGTGCCGGTGCGTGGTGGCGGAAGGGGCGGTGGTGCGACGGGCAGCTGGCTGACCGGCTGCGGCGTGGGCAGACCTATCGTGGTGGCTCTCCCAGCAAGAGTGCGGGCAGTGCGACCGGGCGTGGGCGGCGTAGTGGCAGCTGCGGCGAGGTGTCGGCAGCGGCGGCGCTCAGGGCACTCGGCGCGTGGGTAGAGGTCACGCAGGTGCGGGGCAGTCGCGATGAGGTTGCCGGTAGCCGTGGCGCTCAGGGCAGTTGCCGAGTGCGCAGGGCAGGCGCGGGGCGGCCGGGCGCGGGCAACCATCGGCGACTGTGGCGCGGTTACCGGCGGCGCCAGAGCGCAGGCGGTGTCGCGCAGCGAGCCCGGGCCAAGGGCTCCCGCGCCGACAAACCGGCTCGCGAATGCGGCCAAGCCCGGCGAAACCCGCGTGAGCCAACCTCAAGCTCCCCGCTGAGGCGACTCCCGTTGCTCGACCACCAACCGCTGGTGCCGGGCCGCACGAACCCGGTCGCCGCAGGTGGTCGAGCACCAGCGGCGGCGAGCGTGCTCGCGGAAGAAGAACCGCACGCAACCATGAGCCTCGCATGGGCGCACCAGCGGGCCGAGGTCGCCGGCGACCACGTCGATCGCGTCGCGGGCCAGGGCTGCCAGGGCCTCCTCCACGCTGCCCGGGCTGGTGCTGTGCCACTCCCGGCGTGGTCCGCCCGGCCACGTGAGCTGCGGCGCGGCGGCGTCGGAGCGAGCGGCCGCGTTCACCGTCTCCACCGCGGCCGCGGCCGGTGAACGGTCCTCCGCCAGCGCGGCCAGCAGTTCGCGGACCGCCGCGCGGAGGTCCGTGACGCGACTAAGGGCGTCCGCGCCAAGGGCGGTGGCGGGCAGCTGCAGCCACTGGGCGGCCGCGTGGGGATCGGCCAGGTCGTCGACCTCGCCGCCGGTGCCGAGCCGGCGGGTGTTGACCAGCGCGAGCGCGGAGGAGCGCTCCTCGCCGGGTGCCGCAGTGACCACGTTCGCCTCCCGAAGTTCGCCCCTCATTGTCCCGGCCCGTTGACAGTCTACGTCATCTCATGGATAAATAAGAAAGTATCCATGAGACGTGAGGAGAAACCCATGGTCGCCGTGTATCACCGCTCTGCCACCGTTGCCGGGCGCCGGCTGTTCTACCGGGAGGCCGGGCCCGCCGACGCACCCACGATCGTGCTGCTCCACGGGTTTCCGACGAGCTCGCACATGTACCGCCACCTCATCCCGGCGCTGGCCGACCGCTACCACGTCGTCGCGCCCGACTACCTGGGTGCGGGCGCCTCCGACGCACCTTCGGCCGGCGAGTTCACCTACACCTTCGACGCCCTCGCCGAACTCACCCTCGGCCTGCTCGACGAGATCGGCCAGGACCGCTTCGCGCTCTACATCCAGGACTTCGGCGCCCCGGTCGGCCTGCGCATCGCGGCCGGGAACCCGGAGCGGGTCACCGCGATCGTCACGCAGAACGGCAACGCCTACGTCGACGGCCTGGGCGCCGGGCTGCCCCAGCGGCTCGCCGCCGGCACGCTGACCGAAGACGACCTGCGCGGCATGGTCAGCCTCGAAGCCACCAAGGCGCAGTACCTCGACGGCGTGCCCGACCCGGCGCTGGTCAGCCCGGACGTCTGGATCCACGACCAGGCCCTGCTCGACCGGCCCGGCGGCGCCGAAATCCAGATGGCGCTGCTCGCCGACTACCACCACAACATCGGCCTGTACCCGAAGTTCCACGAGTACTTCCGGACCAGCCAGGTCCCGCTGCTGGCCGTCTGGGGCGGCAACGACGCGATCTTCATCGCCGACGGCGCCCGCGCCTACGCCCGCGACCTGCCCGACGCCGAGATCCACCTGCTCGACTCGGGGCATTTCGCGCTCGAAACGCACTTGGACGCCATCGCCGGTTACGTCCGCGGGTTCCTGGGCCGGGTGGTCGGCTGAAACCATTGCCCCGCAACGGTCTCCGCTGAGCGGGACAAGGGCGTTGACCGCCCGGACGATCCCCTCGTAGGGTCTCCCCGAGATCGCCCTGGCCCCAGGTCGGTCCGGTCCCCGAGAACCCCACCGTCGTCGTCAGGCATCCGCCTCTGCCTGTGCCGACGGGTCGTTCGCCGACGGGCCCGGACGCGCGCGAGCAGACCGGGGCCACCGCGGAGGCGGGTTCGCGCCTCCGCGCCGACTGCGCAGGAGGACGGGATGACCAGACGGATCCGGGCGGGGATGGTCGCGGCCGCGATCGTCGCCGCGACACTGACCGCGGCGGGGCCGGTGCAGGCCGGGCCGGTGCAAGCCGCCGATACCCTGCTCTCCCAGGGGAAACCGGTGACGGCGTCGTCGGCGGGCGGGTGCTGCCCGGCGCCGGCCGCCGTCGACGGTGACTCGGCGACCCGCTGGGCCAGCGCGGCCGGCGTCGATCCACAGTGGATCTACGTCGACCTCGGCACGGCGGCGCACGTCAGCCGCGTGCGGCTGCAGTGGGACGCCTCGTGCGCCACGGCCTACGAGATCGACACCTCCGCCGACCACGTCACGTGGACGCGGATCTACGCGACCACCACGGGAAAGGGCGGCGTCGAAGACCTGACCTCCCTCGACGGCACTGGCCGCTACGTGCGGATGTACGGCACGAAACGCTGCCGCACCGACGCGTCGAAGGGCTACTCGCTGCAGGAGTTCGGCGTCTACGGCTCGACCGGGGACGTCGTGCCGCCGTCGCCGCCCGGTACGCCGACGCTGGACAGCGTCACGCCCACCAGCGCGACCATCTCGTGGACCGCGGCCACCGACAACGAAGGCGTCGTGGGCTATGACGTCTACCGCGACGGTCAGCTCTGCGCCAGCACGACCGGCGCCCTCACCGCGACCTGCGGCAACCTCGGCCCGAACGGCACGTACGGCTTCTACGTCAACGCACGTGACGCGGCCGGGAACGTCTCGCAGGCCAGCGGCACCCTGTCCGTGAAGACGCCGCCGTCCGACGACCACACGCCGCCGTCGGCACCGGCGAACGTGCACACCACCGCGGTCAACAGCACGTCGATCGGCCTGGCGTGGACCGCTTCGACCGACGAAAACGGCGTCACCGGCTACCGGATCTTCGACGGCGGCACGCAGATCGGCACCTCCGACACGGCGAGCACCACCCTCGGCGGCCTGACCCCGAACACCGCCTACCACCTGCAGGTGCGCGCGGTCGACGGGAACGGCAACCTGAGCGAGCCGAGCACTCCGGTCCTGGACGTCACCACCACCGGCGGGTCGACCTGCACACCGTCGCAGGGCGTCTGCGGTGCCACGCAGGTCGGGACCGACGACGACGTCGTGTGGGGCCTGGTCACCCTGCCGGACGGCACGATCCTCTACAACCAGCGCGACGCGCACTCGATCGTCCACCTGAACCCCAAGACCGGGGCGAAGAAGACGATCGGCACCGTGCCGAACGTCCAGAGCACCGACGGCGAAGGCGGCCTGACCGGGCTGGAGATCAACCCGGCTTCGTTCGCCGCCGACCACTGGCTCTACATCATGCACACGTCGCCGAACGACAACCGGATCGTCCGGATCAAGTACGACCCGGCCGCCGACTCGCTGACCACGAGCACCGAACAGCTCCTGCTGACCGGCATCGCGCGCAACAAGTTCCACAACGGCGGCCGGCTGCGGTTCAGCCCGGACGGCCGGTACCTGTTCGCCGGCACGGGTGACGCGCAGAACGGCGACAACGCGTCTAACACCAGCAGCCCCAACGGAAAGGTGCTGCGCATCAACCCGGACGGCTCGATCCCGGCGGACAACCCGTTCCACAACGCGGTGTGGAGCTACGGGCACCGCAACGTCCAGGGGCTGGCGTTCGACTCGCAGGGCCGGCTGTGGGAGCAGGAGTTCGGCAACAGCGTCATGGACGAGACGAACCTGATCGTGAAGGGCGGCAACTACGGCTGGCCGTCGTGCGAGGGGACGTCGGGTTCGTGCGGCACCGCCGGGTTCATCGCGCCGAAGAAGACGTACCCGGTGGCGCAGGGGTCGTGCAGCGGCATCACGATCATCCACGACGCGCTGTACGTGGCCTGCCAGCGCGGCACGCGGCTGTACCGCGCGGTGATCAGCGGCAGCTCGCTGACGAACTTCCAGACGTTCTTCAACGGGACGTACGGCAGGCTCCGCACGGTGGAGCCGGCCCCGGACGGCCAGATGTGGCTGGCGACCAGCGTGGACGGCGACAAGGACAGCACGCCGCACAACAGCCACAACAAGATCCTGCGGGTGACGGTCGGCTAGCCCGCCCGAGAATGTCGTACCTGCCGACTAGTCTGTGCATCGGGGGCGCTTCCTCCGGCCCCCGATGCACTTCCCTTGCCCACCAAGGACTTCTCAACCACCCAGCAGCCGCGACAACGCATCCCGTGCTTTCGCGTCCTTCGACGCCAACGTGGTCAACTCCTGCGCCAGCGCCGCAAGCCACTCGTCGACCGCGGCTTCCTTCCGGCTGATCACCACGCCCCGGACCACCTGGTGGATCTCCGCCGCGACCCCGCCGTGTTTTCCCGTGCTCAGCACCAGAACCCGGTCCGGCGTCCGGACCCGCACCTCGACCGCCTGGCCGTCGCGGCCCGCGACGCGGTCGGCGAACGTGCGCCGCCGGTCGATCTCGACCATGCCCGGCGGCAATGCGCTGCCCAGCGTGTCGGACAGGACCCGGTGGTAGGACTCGACGTCCGCGCGGTCCGTGCGCAGGGCCGCCACCAGCAGGTGGAAGTCCAGCTCGCCGCTCATCAGTCGGTCAGGGGCAGCACGAGCTGCGGCTTGGCGATGTGGTGGTCCTCCCGCAACGGCTTCACGGCCGTCCCGATCGCGAAGAACTCCGTCGTGTGCCCGCCCCAGCGGTGCGGCAGCGACAGCAGCTGCACGCCGACGATGCCCTCCGCCTCCAGCTGCTCGGCTTCCGTCTGCATCCGGGACATCGCGAGCTCGCGGGCGTCGTACAGCGCCTCGGTGTACTGCGGGATCTCGACGTTCTGGCCGATGTTGCCCATCATCTGCCGGAACCGCTGGTGCGCGATGTGGTAGACGCACGTGCCCATCACCATGCCCAGCGGCGCGTAGCCGGCCTGCACCAGCGTCCAGAAGTCCTGCCCGGACAGGTCCGAGGTGAACGGCTTCCCGGTGTTGTTGCGCCATTCGCCGGGTTCGTCGGCCTTCACCGCGGTGCCGACGGCGATGAACTCGGCCAGGTCGCTGCCGAACTCCTTGAACTCGATCTCCAGGCGGACCGCGACGATCCCGTCGGCGCCGAGGACGTCCGCCTCCGCCTCCATCCGGGACATCGCGAGCTCGCGGGCGTGGTACATCGCCTGCGAAAGCCGGTCCATCTCCTGGTTCTTGCTCCACCGTCCCATCTGGAACCCGACGTGGTAGATGCTCGAGCCGAGCACGAGCCCGAGCGGCCGGAACCCGGCTTCGCGCACGAGGAGGAACTCGTTGACGCTCAGGTCGGACGTGAACAGGCTGGTCTTCTGGCCCGGCCGCATCTCAGCGAGCCGGCGCATCGCATCCTCGGGGATGTGCTGCGCGGCGGGATCCGCGGTGGTCACGAGGCCTCCTCAGGAACGGTTCAACGGCAGGATCTTGAGCGCGCTGGTCGGGGCGGCGCGGCCTTCGTGGAAGCGGGCGATCGCGGTGCCGGTCACGGTGGCGATGCCGGCCACCGCGACCTCCTGCACCGGCCACGTCCGCAGCGTCATGCCCGAGACGATGCCGCCGTCGGCGCCGCAGTCGCGGATCGCGCGGGCGAACTCCGCCCGCGCCGCGCCGCGGACCTCGGTGACGACCTTCGTCGGCGCGTCGACTTCGGTGTTCCCGGCCAGCGGGTTGACCTGGTACTGCATGTTGTAGTCGAACTCGGCGCGCCCGGCGACGCCGACCGCCATCCGCACCGGCACCCAGCCGGCCTGCATCAGCTTGCCGACGTCCTGGCCGGGCAGGTCGGTGGTGAACAGGCGCCGCGGGCGCTGGTCGCCCTCGGCGCGGACGGCCGTGCCGAGCGCGGTGAACTCCTGCATCACGTCGTCGAGCGCGGTGATGGTGACCGTGATGCCGAGGACGCCGTCGGCGCCGAGGGCGGTGGCTTCCTGCCCGAGCCGGTCGAGCGCGGTCGCGTAACCCTGGCGCAGCATGCCCGAGAGCAGCTTGACCTGGTCGCCGGCCCACGCGGCCGGCCCGGTCCAGCCGACCTGCTGCACGACGCAGCCCATGACCTCGCCGACGGCGGTGAAACCGGCCGCTTCGGCCCCGACGGCGCCGGGCACGGTGAGCAGCGACGTCTTCAGCCCGGACGAGGCATAGCGCTCGACGCGAGCCCGCGCGACGGGCGGCAGGCCACGACCGTCCCATTCGGGCACTGGCTGACCTCCTTCGACGGGGCTTTCGCTTCCATCGTGGCACGGATCCGCGCGGCCGGGCGGCGCGCGCGGGGTGATCAACGGGGTATGTCCGGAAGGTCCGGTCGTGCCTCGAGATCCGGGAGGCACGGTGGCGGGACGAGCGCCGCGGCGCCGGCCGACGAGCCCGGGACCGCAATCCGCCTACCGGCCCGCGCCGGGCGGATCTCCGTCCAGCGGCAGCACCGGAAGCGACACCGTCGGCGCGGGCCCGGCGCCGAACCGGGCCACCGCCGTGCCGAACACGCTCGCCACCGCCGTCGCTCCCGTGTGGCCGAGGGCCCACGCCTGCAGCGTCGTCGAGGACACCAACCCGCCGTCCGCGCCCGATTCGCGCACCGACGCCAGGAACTCCGCCCGAGCCGCCGCCCGGACGCGGGTCACCAGGTCGGTCGGCACCGCCGCCTCCGAGCCCGGGCGGGCCGTCATCGCGATGTCGAACACTGTCGCGCCGTCGATGCCGATCGCCAGGGTCACCGGGACCCAGCCCGCCAGCATCAGCTTCGCCACGTCCGGACCGGACAGCCCCGTCGTGAACGGCCGCGGCGGGCGAACCCCGCGGAGCGCGCGCACCGCCGTGCCCAGGACCACGAACTCGTGGACCGCCGCGCTCACCCGGGTCACCGTGCAGCCGATCGCCAGGACACCGTCCGCGCCGAGCGCACCAGCCTCCTCTCGCAGCCGGTCCAGGGCCGTCGCGTAGCCGCGGCGCAGGCCCGATGTCACGTCCTCGTACCGCGCCACGACGCAGCCCATCACCTCGCCGATCGGCCGCAGCCCGACCGCTTCGGCGCCGACCGCGCCCGGCACCGACAGCAGCGACGTCCGCAGTCCCGACGCCGTGTACCGGCCGGCGCGCGGGTGCACTAGCGCCAGCTGTCGTCGCCGAAGCCGAGCGTCACCGGGCCTCGGCGGGACGTCTCGGCGATGGTCTCCGCGGGCAGGACGTCGTCGAGGAACGCGTAGTCCGGACGCCGGTTCCGCGCGTGCCACTCCGCGATCTCGTGCCAGCCAGGGGCGGCCAGCGCGCCGCCGAAGTGCTGGACCGACAGGCCGGCCGTGAGACCGGCGAACCGCAGCCGGTCCGCCAGCGGCCAGCCGGTCAGGGTCGCCGCGACGAACCCCGCGCCGAAGACGTCGCCCGCGCCGGTCGCGTCGAGCACGTTCACCGGCAGCGCGGGGATGTCCGCCGTCTCGCCCGTGGTGCCGTCGACGGCCAGCACGCCCGCCGCGCCGCGGGTGATCACCGCGACCGGCACGAGGTCGGCGAGCGCCGCCAACGCCGCTTCCGGGGTGTCCGTGCGGGTGTAGCGCATCGCTTCGACGTCGTTGGGCAGGAACGCGTGGCAGCACGCCAGCTGGTCGAGCAGCGCCGCCGACCACGCCTCCGACGGGTCCCAGCCGACGTCGGCGAACACGAGACTGCCGGCCTGGTGCGCGGTGTGGACCCAGTCGGCCGTGTCGAGCCCGATGTGCGCGACGGTCGCGCGGCTCGGCGGCGGCGAGCCGGCCAGCTCGGCGACCGGGACGGGCGGCGGGTGGCCGTGGGTGACCATCGCCCGGTCGCCGGCGTAGGCGAGGGAGACGGTCACGGGGGAGTGCCACTCCGGGAACCGCCGCGACCGCGACAGGTCGATGCGCTCCTGCGAAAGCACGTCCCAGCAGTACCGCCCGTAGACGTCGGTGCCGAACGCCGCCGCCAGCGACGTCCGCAGGCCGAGGCGGCTCAGCGCCACCGCGAAGTTCGCGATGCCGCCCGGCCCCGAGCCCATGCCGCCCGTCCACACCTCCGTGCCCGGCTCGGGTGGTCCTTCGAGCCCGGTGAAGACCAGGTCGAAGAACAGCAGGCCGGACAGGAAGACATCGATGTCGGGTGCGGACTCGGCCGGCACGGGCGCCTCCGGGGATCGAGGATGCGCACGAGCGTGCTTCAGGTGCGCGGAATGCGCAAGAGACGCGCAAAGTCGATCGCCAGGTGAGCGAGTTTGACTGCTATCGTCCCGGCATGCTGCCCCAGCGTCGCCACGAGCTGATCCTCCGGGCTCTCCGCGCGGAGGGCCCGGCGCCGGTCGGCGTGCTGGCCGAACGCCTCGGCGTCAGCCAGGCGACCGTGCGCCGCGACCTCGTGCAGCTCGATCGCGAGGGCCGGTTGACCCGCGTCTACGGCGGGGCGATGGCGGCCGGCGACGAGCCGTTCGCGCGCGTGGCCGCCGAGCGGGCCGACGACAAGGACGCCGTCGCCCGGCGCGCGGCCGGCCTGGTCGCCGACGGCGACACCGTGCTCCTCGACATCGGCACCACCGCGCACCGGCTGGCGCGGCACCTGCGCGACCGCGCGCTGACCGTGATCACCAGCAGCCTCGCCGTCTACGACGAGCTGAAGGACGCCGACGACGTCCAGCTCGTGCTGCTTGGCGGCGTGGTCCGGCGCAGCTATCACTCGATGGTGGGATTCCTGACCGAGGACGCGCTGCGCCAGGTGCACGCCGACACCGTCTTCCTCGGCACGAGCGGCATCCGCGGCGACGGCCACGTGATGGACTCGACGGTCGTCGAGGTGCCGGTCAAGCGCGCGATGGTCGCCGCGGGCGACCGCGTGGTGCTGCTCGCCGACGCCGGCAAGTTCCCCGGTACCGGGCTGGCCCGGGTCTGCGGGCCGGACGCGCTCGACGTCGTCGTCACGAGTCCCGGCGCCGACGAGCCGACGTGTTCGGCGCTGCGCGAGGCCGGGGTCGAGGTGCTGCGATGAGACTGGCGATCCTCGGCGGCGGCGGGTTCCGCGTGCCGCTCGTGCACGGCGCGTTGCTGACCGGCGGCGGCGTCACCGAGCTGGTCCTGCACGACGTCGAGGCCGGGCGGCTCAGCGCGATAGAACGCGTTCTCGCCGAGCAGGCCGCCGGCGCGAAGGCAGCGCCACGGGTTCGGACCACCACCGATCTCGCCGACGCACTGTCCGATGTGGACTTCGTGTTCTCCGCCATCCGCGTCGGCGGGCTGCGCGGCCGTCGCCTGGACGAGCAGATCGCGCACGCGGAAGGCGTGCTGGGCCAGGAAACCGTCGGCGCCGGCGGGATCGCCTACGGGCTGCGGACGGTCCCGGTCGCCGTCGACCTCGCGCGCAGGATCGCCGAGCTGGCGCCGAAAGCGTGGGTCATCAACTTCACCAACCCCGCCGGGATGGTCACCGAGGCGATGGCCGCGCACCTCGGCGGCCGCGTGCTCGGCATCTGCGACTCGCCGGTGGGGCTGTGCCGCCGCGTCGCGCGGGCTCTCGGGATCGACCCGGCGACGGCGTGGTTCGACTACGCCGGCCTCAACCACCTCGGCTGGCTCCGCGCGGTCCGCGTCGGCGGCGAGGACGTCCTGCCGCGGCTGCTCGCCGACACCGATGCGCTGGAGTCCTTCGAGGAGGGCAAGCTCTTCGGCGCGGACTGGCTGCGTGCCCTCGGCGCGCTGCCCAACGAGTACCTGCACTATTACTACTTCGCGCGCGAAGCCATGAGTCCACAGTCGCGCGGTGCTCAGCTGCTGGAGCAGCAACGCAGTTTCTACGCGGAACCTTCGCTGGCGTCGTGGGAACGCACGCGCCTGGAGCGTGAAGCGACGTACATGGCCGAGACGCGCGAGGGCGAGCGTGACGACCTCGAAGGCGGCGGCTACGAGAAGGTCGCCTTGGCGTTGATGCGGGCCATCGCGTACGGCGAACGCACGACGCTGATCCTCAACGTCCGCAACGGATCCGCGCTCCCGGGTGTGCCGGCCGACGCGGTCGTCGAAGTGCCGTCCGTCATCGACGCGAACGGTGCCCGGCCGCTCGCCGCCGAGCCGCTCGCCGAGCACGAGCTGGGCCTGGTGACGGCGGTCAAGGCCGTCGAACGCGCGACGATCGAAGCCGCGACGACGGGTTCTCGCGAGGCCGCGTTGCGGGCGTTCGCGCTGCACCCGCTGGTCGACTCGGTCTCCGTGGCGCGGCGGCTGCTCGACGCCTACGCCGCCGCGCACCCGGAACTCGCTTACCTGGCTTAGGAAATCTCGCGCAGGAGCGGAGCCAATCGACGACCCAGGCCGGCGTCGACCAGGTCGATTTCGCCGATGAAGAGTTCCGTGACGGCCCGGAACGGCCCGCCGAGGTCGTCGAGCCCGCGGACGAGCGTCGCTTCGAACGGCTTGGTGACATCGGCGGGCAGCCGGTCCAGGCCGCGGCCCTCGACGGCGGGCACGCCGTGGCGCAGGCAGGCCAGGCTCAGCGTGAACTCCCGGACCCGGCCGATCATGTACTCGGCCTGCCAGCCGCGGCCGCGTTCGATGCTCGAGCGCGCGTGCAAAGCGTGCAGCCAGGCCAGGTCGATCAGCCGCCGCGGGTCCGGTGGCGGCGACTGCGGGCGATCCTGCGGCGTGCCGAACAGCAGCCGGAACTTCGGCGTGGTCGCGCCGAAGTCCGCCTCCGGCCAGAACGCCAGGTCGACCTGCAACGTGTTCGCCAGCAGGAAAACGCGGAACACGGTCCGCTCGAACACGACGTCCATGTGGTGCACCGCGCCGTGCTCGCGGTACATCCGCGCGGTGAAGTCCGCGAGCACCGGCTCGGGCTCGCCGGCGACGGCGAACGCGAGGTCGATGTCCGACCACGCGTCTTCGGAGTCGAGCGCGGCCGAGCCGGTGAGCGCGGCGCCGGTGACGCGCTCGTCCGACCGGGCCGCCTCGACCAGGGCGTCGCGGAGCAGGTTCCGATCCCCCGAGGTGAACATGATCTCCAGGTTAGACCGTGGCCATCGCGGTGAACTCCGCTTCCGCGTCGTCGCGCTCGACGTAGAGCGACCACGCCTTGCCGGCGATGACGTCCGGGTCGAGGGTGCCCACCTCGAAACCGTGGTCCTGCTTGGTGAACTCGCGGTGGATGTCGCCGCGCTCGATGAGGCCGCCGATCGTCAGCGTGCCCGCGTAGACGCCGGTTTCGCGCAGGGCCGCGTTCAGCGTGAGGACGTACATGCGCAACGCGGCCGACGCCGGCGCCAGGCTGCCGAGCATCGGCATCGGGTACTTGCCGCTCAGGCCGCCGGCGAAGAGCAGCGACCCCGAGCCGCGCTCCAGCATGCCCGGCAGCACCGCCTCGACGAGCCGGGCCGCCGGGGAAACGATCGCGTCGAACGCCGCGCGCACGGTGTCCGCGCCGGCTGAGGTGAGCGGGACGGGACCGGGCCCGGCGATGTCGGCCGGGCCGAAGTACACCGTGTCGATCTCGCCGGCTTCTTCCGTGATGCGCGCTAGAACGGCTTCCAGCCGGGCGGGGTCGGTGACGTCCGCCGCGTAGGTGTGCGTGGGGGTCCCGGCCAGGGACTCCCGGTAGCTCGCGTGCCGGGTCTCGGTGCGCGAGACCAGCGCCGTCATGAAGCCTTCGCGGCCGAAGCGGCGGGCTATCGACAGGCCGAGACCGGGGCCGACGCCCAGGACGGCGATGACTTTCGGCAAGGGATCCTCCTCGAGGGAAAGTGAGACTGCCCTCAAGTTATCCATAAGATGAGGGATTCGTCAACTTCGTCGAGCCGGTGCGGCGAATGTCGTCATGGGTTGCGGCCACTGGTCTACATGGCTGCTCCAAGCGGGTAGAACATGTTCCAGTTTCCCGAGTGGACCGACACCATGACCTTCGCCGTTCCGCGAGCGAGGAGTGCGCCATGGATGCCGACCTGACCCGCCGCCAGATCCTGCGCGGCACCGCGGCGGGCGTGGGCCTCGCCGTGACGTCCGGGCTCGCGGCGGCACCGGCCGCGGGCGCCGCGCCACTCGTGGGGGAGTACGACGTCGTCGTGGTCGGCTCCGGCGCGGCCGGGATGACCGCGGCGCTGACGGCGGCGAAGCGCGGGCTCAGCGTCGTCGTGCTGGAGAAGGCGCCGACGTTCGGCGGGTCGGCGGCGCGGTCCGGCGCCGGGATCTGGATCCCGAACAACCCGGTGCTGCTCGCCGCCGGTGTGCCGGACACGCCGGCGAAGGCCGCGCAGTACCTCGCCGCCGTCGTCGGGCCGGACGTCCCGGCCGCGCGGCAGGACGCGTTCCTGCGCAACGGCCCCGAAATGATCGCGTTCGTCATGGCGAACAGCCCGCTGCGGTTCCGGTGGATGGAGGGCTACAGCGACTACTACCCGGAGCTGCCGGGCGGGCTGCCGAACGGCCGCTCGATCGAACCGGACCAGTTCGACGGGAACCTGCTCGGCGCCGAACTGGCGAACCTGAACCCGGCGTACCTCGCGACGCCGCCGGGGCTCGTCGTGTTCAGTGCCGACTACAAGTGGCTGAACCTGGCCGCGGTCAACGCGAAGGGCGCGGCGGTCGCCGCCGCCTGTCTCGCCCGCGGCACGGCCGCCGCGCTGGCCGGGCAGAAGCCGTTGACGATGGGGCAGTCGCTTGCCGCGAGTCTGCGGGTGGGCCTGCTCAGGGCGAACGTCCCGGTGCTGCTGAACACGCCGTTGCTCGACCTGAACGTCGAAAGCGGCGCGGTGACCGGGGTTCTCGTGCCGGGCGGACTGGTGCGGGCCCGGCGTGGCGTGATCGTCGGCTCGGGCGGGTTCGAGCACAACGCCGCGATGCGCGCGCAGTACCAGCGGCAACCGATCGGCACCGCCTGGACCGTCGGGGCCAAGGAGAACACCGGCGACGGCCACCGTGCCGGGCAGCGCGCCGGCGCGGCGCTCGACCTGATGGACGACGCGTGGTGGGGTCCGGCCATCCCGATCCCCGGCGACCCGTACTTCTGCCTGGCGGAGCGGACCCTGCCCGGCGGGCTGATCGTCAACCAGGCCGGCAAGCGGTTCGTCAACGAAGCCGCACCCTACAGCGACGTCGTGCACACGATGTACGACAAGAACCCGACGGCGCCGGACATTCCCGCGTGGCTCGTCGTCGACCAGAACTACCGCAACAAGTACCTGTTCCGCGACACCTTGCCATTGCTGCCGCTGCCGGACGCCTGGTACACCGCGGGCGCGGTCTTCAAGGCGTCGAGCATCCAGGCGCTCGGCTCGGCGATCGGTGTGCCGTCCGCTGCGTTGAAGTCCACTGTGGATCGCTTCAACGGCTTCGCGTGGTCCGGAGTGGACGGTGACTTCCGGCGCGGCGCGAGCGCGTACGACCACTACTACACCGATCCGCTGGTGCTGCCCAACTCCTGCCTCGCGCCGCTGTGGGCCCCGCCGTTCTACGCGTTCAAGATCGTGCCCGGCGACCTCGGCACGAAGGGTGGCATGCGCACGGACGCCCGGGCGCGCGTGCTCCGCGCGGACGGCACGGTGATCCCGGGTCTGTACGCCGCCGGCAACGCGAGCGCGGCGGTGATGGGGCACAGCTACGCGGGCGCCGGCTCGACGATCGGCCCGGCGATGACGTTCGGGTACATCGCCGGGAACGACGTCTAGAACTCCTTCTGCACCAACGGAAGGACTTCGGTACCGAGCAGTTCGATGGCGCGCATGACGTTCTTGTGCGGCACGCCGGACCAGTCCATCTGCAGCGCGTAGCGGTCCGCGCCGGTGAGCTTCCCGACGGTGATCAGCCGTTCGGCGATCTCCTGCGGGCTGCCGACGAACAGGGCCTGCGCGTCGTGGGTGTACCGGTCGTACTCGGCGCGGGTCGGGACCGCCCAGCCGCGGGCTTTCGCGCCGTACTTCATCGTTTCGAGCCAGTACGGGTAGAAGGTCTCCTTGGCGTCCTGCGAGTTCTCGGCGACGAAGCCGATGGCGCTCATGGTGACGTGGAGGTCTTCTTTCCGGTGCTCGCCGGCCTCGCCCGCCTGACGGTAGAGATCGACGAGCGGCGCGAACCGCTCGGGCCGGCCGCCGATCACGGCGTAGACGACGGGCAGCCCCAGCAGCCCGGCGCGAATCGACGACTCGGGGTTGCCGCCGGTGCCGATCGAGATGCGCAGGCGGTCGCCGTACGGGCGGGGCAGGATCCGGGCGTTTTCCAGCGGTGGGCGGAACTTGCCGGACCAGGTGAGGGGGTCTTCGCGGTCGATGCGGAGGAGGAGGGCGAGCTTCTCCTCGAAGAGTTCGTCGTAGTCGCCGAGGTCGTTGCCGAAGAGCGGGAAGGACTCGGTGAACGACCCGCGGCCGGCGAGCAGTTCGGCTCGGCCGTGGCTGAGCTGGTCGAGGGTGGTGAACTGCTGGTAGACGCGGACCGGGTCTTCGGTGCTGAGGACGGTCACTGCGGAGCTGAGGGTGATTTGGGTGGTGACGCTCGCTGCTGCGGCCAGGACCGTGCCCGGGTTCGAGATCGCGTACTGGTCCAGGTGGTGTTCGCCGAGGCCGTAGAAGCCGAGGCCGAGTTCGTCGGCGAGTTTGATGCGTTCGAGGGTGTTGGCCAGCGTCTGCGCGACGGACGGCTGGTCGCCGGTGCGCGGGTCCGGGGCGCGGTCGCCGAAGCTGTAGATGCCGAGTTTCATGGAGCGTTCAACTATCTGAGGGGCGGATTCGTTCCCGGCTGGGCGGGGGTGACCGATCGTTCTTGCTGCGGGTGGGTGCGAGAGGGCCGTTCGCGCTGCTGGGGAGGGTGACCGATCGTTCTTGCGGCAGACGGGCGCGAACGGTCCGTTCGTGCCGTGAGAGAGGGCGAACGATCGTTCTTTCTGGGGCGGGCAGGGTGACCGATCGTTCTTGCCGTCGGGCGACTCAGCCGAAGCGGGACTGGATGGCCTCGAGGTTCTTCTCCGACAGCTGCAGAGCGGCGGCGCGGAGACTGAGCCCGTCGAGGGTGGCCCGCTCGAACATGCCCGTCACGAGGTCGCGCATCCGCGTCCGCACCTTGTCGAAGGCCTCCTCCGCGTCCGCGCCGACATCGCCGAAGAGCGTCCACCACCACCAGGAGTTGGTCGCCGAGTTGGCCACGAAGTCCGGCAGCACGCGGATCCCCCTGGCCGCGAGCAGCTCCTCGGCGTCGGCCGTCACCGGCATGTTCGCGGCCTCGACGATGAGCTTCGCGCCGATCTTGGCCTGGTTATCGCCGTCGACGCAGTACGAGATCGCGGCCGGCACGAGCACCTCGGCTGGAACCTCGAGCCACGCCTCGGGTGGGAGGAGCTCGTCGCCCGCCCTGAGGTTGTCGCGGTCGATGCCGCCGAAGCGGTCGCGGTGGCGCAGCAGGTTCTCGACGTCGAGACCGTCCGGGTTCACGACGATCCCGCGCACGTCCGAGACGCCGACCACCTGGAGGCCGGCTTCGGCGAGGAACCGCGCCGTCGCGCCGCCCATCGAGCCGAACCCCTGGACGACGACGCGGTTCGGACCGCCGAGCCCGAGCATTTCGAGCCCGGTGAGCGTGGCCTGGGCGACGCCGAGGCCGCCGACCAGCTCGTCGAGCCCGAGGCCGCCGACCTCGATGCGGAAGGCGTCGGCCAGCCGCTCGGTCGCCGCGTCGCGGTCTTCGAGCAGCGGGTAGATCGCCTGGACCGAGCTGAGCAGGCCGATCTCCGCGATGACGCCGTCGATGACGTCCTGGCGCAGGCCGAGGTCCTCGCCCATGGTCCAGTAGCGCTCGATCAGCGGGCGCATGGCGTGCAGGTAGCGGGCGACGACGTCGCGGGCGCGCTCGTCGTACGGGTCGAAGTCGATGCCGCCCTTGGCGCCGCCGAGGGGGACGTACCGGCCGTCGGGGTCGTAGTTGAGGCCCTCCTTGAGCGTCATGCCCCTCGCCAGGCCGCGGACCTCGAACAGCGTGCAGCCGCGGCGCATCCGCAGGCCGCCGCTGGCCACGCCGCGAACCAGCCGGTCGATCACCAGGTAGCCCCGGCACCCGGTGACCGGGTCGGTCCACGCCACTTCGAGCAACGCCGGCCCGGTCATCGATCCTCCGCGGTCAGTGCCGGTTCGGGCACGCCGAGCTCGTGGGTCAGTGCCTGGGCGACCCACCGGGCACAGTCGTCGGCGGTGACGGTGCCCTCGCGCGCGACGAACTGCACGGCGAGCCCGTCGAGCAGGGCGGTCAGCCGCCACGCCGCCCCCTGCGGGTCGGGGCACCGGAACTCGCCGGCGGCGACGCCCTCGGTGATGAGCGAGACGACGGCGTCGCGCCACCGCAGGTCGAGCCGCTGGACGACCTCCCGCAACTCGGCGTCCCGCATCGCCGCGGCGCCGGCCTCGATCCACAGGTGCCAGCCGGCGGTGGGCTCGGTCGGCCCGTAGAGGACGAGGACGGCGCGAAGCCGTTCGCCGGCCGGGCCGGGACGGGCCAGCTCGTCGCGCAGGACGGCGAGGTTGCGCTCGGCGGCCTGGCGGAACGCCTCGATGATAAGGGCTTCGAGGGTGCCGAAGTGGTAGAAGATCAAGGCGGTGCTGACGTCGAGGGCCTTCGCGACATCGGCGGCCCGCACGCCGGCGATGCCGCGGGCCCGGACCCGTTCGAGCGCGGCGAGCACGATCTCCTCCCGCCGGACTGCCACCGCCTTGCGCGTCATGCGGTCACCGTACCGAGGGGGTGCCGCCGGGGCAGGATCCGAACGTCGGTCAGCAGCGCAGTTCGGTGACGAGCGCCCGCAGCCAGGGGCCGGCGATCGCGGGCTCGGCGGAGATCGTCCGGACGAGCCTGTCACGCACTGCGGTGGACCGGCCGGCGTCGACGAGCGCGAAGGCTTCGGCCAGCGCGCGGCGCGTCGCCTTGCCGTGGTCGGGGGTCCGGACGGTCTCGTCGGTCCAGCGCTGCCGCGGGAACGACGGGGTCAGCTTCGGCTGGTCGTTGCCGAAGTAGAACCAGACGTCCCGCGCGAGCGAGACGTTCCGAACCGCCGCGGCGGGCAGTTCCCGCGTCCAGGCGACGTCTTCTTGCCAGCGCCAGGCGTCCGGACGGATCGGCTGGCGCAGGGTGACGCCGAGGAACCGCAGCTTGCGCCGGATGACGTGCCATGCTTCGCGGTCTTCGTCGATCCAGTCGCGCAGCTGGACGTACAGCTCGGTGAAGGTGTCGCCTTCGTAGACGAGGTCGACGAAGACGGTCGGCCGGGTCCCGCGAGCCAGGGCGGGAGGAGTGATCCCGGCGGCGGCGAGGTTTTCCCGCAGCAGCCGCACATCCCGGCGGCCGAAACCGTGCCGCGGCTTGAGCGAGAGCGGAAGCCGGCACACGCGATCCCGCCACGACGTGTGTTCGAGGGCGCCGGAGAGGAGGTCGTGCATGCTGTCCAGCGACCGGCCGACGAAGTGGAGCTCGCCGTCACCGCAACGGGCGAGGACCTTGGCGGTGCACGTGGTGAGGTCGCCGAGGAACCAGAGGCGCGGCTTTTCGGTGTCGTCGAGGAGCGTCCCGACCTGGTCGGGACGCACCAGGTCCCACCGGAACGGTCGGTTCGTCATGCGGCCAGGGTAGGTTCGGGATCCGTTGGGGGGCAACGGATTTTCGCGGGCTTCGGGGTCGGCGGTTTCGGGGAGCGACGGCTGGGGAGGTCGCGAGCCGCGGTTGCCGTGGACTCGAACGGATCTGCGGCCGGAGTGCCGGAGTGCCGGTGGTTGCGGGATTTCGCTGTGGGTGACGCGAATCTGGCGCGGCGGCGCTTGGTCGGGTGGCTCGATGGGTGGAGGCGAAGTGCGGGCGCGGGGTGGTGTGTGGAGCAGAGCCGGCAGGGAATCGGAGTTGACGCTGGGGAGGAACAGCTGCGGTGGCGCCGGACTGGTCGCCGCTGCGGAGATCGCGATGGCGGGACGCCGCCAAGGGGCGCAGGCGAGATCGACCCGACGGGCGAGGGTGGCGCACTTGTCGACGGGGTGGCGAGTCGGCGGGCGGGATGGCCGACGAGGTGGCGGGCGACGACGGTGGCCGGCCGATGCGCGGACTCACTGATGGTGTGGCGAATGGACTCGCGGACGAGATGGCGGGTGCGAGTCGACGGGCGGACCGGCCGAGGTGGTCGCGTGCGCCGGGGTGAAGGGGTGGTGAGGCGACGGACTGGTGAGTTGACGACGTGCTGGGTAACGAGCGGACTTGCCGACCAGGTAGTGGGCTGGCGCGCCCGGCGAGGTGGCGGGGGCTGCAAGGGGACGGACGGGTCGGGTGACGGGCGACGAGGCAGTGGAGCGACAAAGGTGGCGGGCCGAACGGGCAGGCGCGGCCGACAGGGGAGCGATGGCCGTGGGGAAACGGCTGGGCCGGGGGACCGCGCTGGCGGTTCCTCGGCCCAGCAACGGAAGCAGTCCCTCAAGCCGTCCAGTTCGGGTTGCGGCCCAAGTAGCGCAGCAGCCCTGATGCCGCGTCGTCGTCCGCCTGGCCCTCCAGGGCCGGTGCGTACGCGAACCCTCGCAGGGGCTCCGCCAGCTCCTTCGCCACCGGCAGCAGCGCCGCTGCAATCTCCTGCGTCAGCGGGGATTGCTGGCCCGTTGCGATTGCGATGTCCCATGCGTGCACCGCTGCGTCCAATGCTGCCGCTCCCATCGCCACCGCTGCCGGGAGGGCGCCCTGGGGCAAGGGGGTCGGTACCGCCGCCGCGTCCGGGGACACCGTTGCGAACGCCGCTGCCGCTGCGGCCAGCTTGGGCTCCAGGAACTCCGCTACGTCCTCGAGCTCGCCCGACGGCGCGAACGGGTTGAAGTCCGGGCCCGGCTCGCCCGTGATGAAAGCCGCGTAGCCCTGCTGGTCGCCTCCCGCGTGCTGGAGGACCTGGGTCACCGTCCACTCCGCGCACGGCGTCGGGAGCGAGCCGTCCGTGATGCCTGCCGCTGCCGTGCGCAGTGCCTGGTGAGCGGAGGCCAGCAGGGGCCACGGCGAAGTGAGGCCGGCGAAGAACGTGCGGATGTCCGCCACCAGGATCTCCGGGGCCTCGTGCGCCGAGTAGTGGCCGGCCGCGTCGCGGGGGCCGCCGCCGCTGCCGGACTTCGCGTCGTACGCGTTCCAGCTGATGATGTTCGCGTGGTCTCGCTCGGCGAAACGGCGGATCGACTGGAAGTCGCCCGCGAACATCGCCAGGCCTGTCGGGACCGTGGTCGGAGCCGACTCCTGCGACTGCGTGTGCGCGTCCTCGTAGTAGAAGCGGATCGACGAGCCGCCCGTGCCCGTCAGCCAGTACAGCGCCACGTTCGCGAGGACGAAGTCCGCGTCCAGGTGCTCGCCGAACAGCTGCGCGTTCCACGCCAGCAGCGCCAGCGGGGAGTCGGCCAGCGCGAACGCCAGGGTGTGCGGCTGCTGGCTGTGCAGGGTGTTGAAGGAGAACATGTTCTCGTAGAACCACTGCAGGTGCGCGAGCGCGGCCTGGTCGGCCTCGCTCAGGTCCGCCATCTCCGCCGGGTCGCCGGACGGGAACGAGAACAGCTGCGTGACGTGCACGCCGACGACCTTCCCCGGCGCGAGCCGGCCGATCTCCGGCGAGATCATCGACCCCGCGTCGTTGCCCGCCGCGCCGTACGACTCGTAGCCCAGCCGGCTCATCAGCTCCGCCCACGCCGCCGCCGTGCGGTGCGTGCCCCAGCCCGCCGACCGCGTCGGGCCCGAGAAGCCGAAGCCCGGCAGCGACGGGATCACCAGGTGGAACGCCGGCGCGTCGGCCGACTCCGGCTCGGTCAGCGGGCCGATGACGTCCAGGTACTCGGCGATCGAGCCCGGCCAGCCGTGCGTCAGCACCAGCGGCGTCGCGTCCGCGCGGGACGACCGGACGTGCAGGAAGTGGATCGTTTCGCCGTCGATCTCCGTCACGAACTGCGGATACGCGTTGAGCCGCGCCTCGAACGCCCGCCAGTCGAACTTCTCCAGCCAGTACTCGGCCAGCGCGCGGACCCGCTCGTTCGTGACGCCGTACTCGGCGGGCAGGTCGTCCGGCCAGAGCGCCCGGCGCAGGCGCGCCTGCAGGTCGTCCAGGGCGGACTGGGGGATCTCGGCGCGGAACGGGCGAAGGGCGGGGACCGTCATGTCTGGCTCCTCGGGGAGTGGAACGGAATGCTTCGTTCCGAACTGTACCAGAGCGGAATGATCCGTTCCAGTGGTAATCTCGGTCCATGCCCGAGACCGCCTTGCCGGGCCGCCGCGCCCAGGCCGCCCGCAACGACTTCGTCATCCTCGACGCCGCCCGCCAGGTCTTCCTGGTGGACCCGAAGGCGCCGATCTCGCACGTCGCCGAGCGCGCGGGCGTCGGGATCAGCGCCCTCTACCGGCGCTACCCGAGCAAGGAGTTCCTGCTCTGCCGGCTCTGCCACGACGGCCTCCGCACCTACATCGCCGAGGCTGAGGCCGCCGACGAGGAGCCGGACGGCTGGACGGCGCTCACCGGCTTCCTCCGCCGGGTGGTCGACGCCGACGTCCACTCGCTGACCGTCCACCTCGCGGGCACGTTCACCCCGACCGAGGAGATGGGCGCCGACGCGCGGCGGGCGAACGAGCTGTCCGCGGGGCTCTTCGCGCGGGCGCGCGGGACCGGACGGCTCCGCGAAGACGCCGTCACCGAGGACATCGGCATGATCCTCGAGTGCTGTGCGGCGATCCGCGTGGACGACGCGGAGCGCACCACCCAGCTGCGCCGCCGCTACCTGGCGATGCTCGTCGAGGGGCTGGAAGCGGGAAAAGACCGCGAACTGCCGGGCCCGCCGCCGCGTCCGGGTGAGATGAACGGCCGCTGGCGTCCGTCCTGACGGCCGTGCCGCGGCGCGTCCGGATGGCGGTAACGAATGCCGGTTTTGCGACGACTGAACAGCGTCGGCTGTCCACCAAGACCACGCAGCATCTGTCAGAGCGGCATTCCCCGGACCGAAACGGCGAGATCAAGACTATGCAACGTAGCTGGCGAAGAACCACGATCCTGTCCTCGGTGGCCGCACTGGCCACGGCATTCATCGCGATGGCACCCGCCGCGCAGGCGGACGTGCCCTCCAGTTCTGTCGAAGTCAGCACCACCACGGTGCTCCCGGGACAGACGTTCACCATCTCGGAAACCGTGCACAACGACCGCGATTTCACGATCAGCTTCGCCAAGGCGGCCATTTACGGCACGCCGACCCCGATCACCGACATCGTCGACGTGGTGTCCTGCACCAACACGACGGAGGTCGGCTGCTTCCAGGCCGGGAGCAGCTACCGCGCCGCGTTCGGCGACCTCGAGGCGGGCGGCACGAAGACCACGGTGTGGACCTTGCGCGTCAAGGACACCGCGGCGCCGGGCGAGTTCACGCTGCAGCACCAGTTCGTGGGCGACAACTACTCGTTCGAGACGTTCGACGGCCCGGTCATCACGGTCGGCAACCCGTCGACGGCCGCCGACGTCAAGGTCGCGCTCGCCGCGGCCGGCCACGGTGGCCTGAACGCGCGCATCGACTACACGCTGACCGTGACGAACTCCGGCCCGTCCACCGCGACCGGAATCCGGGTCGTGGCAACGTATGCGTCGGGCCTGTCGTTCGGCAGCGCCACCGGCTGCACCCGCGTGGGGAGCACCCGGACGCTGAACTGTGACGTCGCCTCACTGGCGTCCGGTGCTTCGGCGACGGCGAAGTTCTCGGTCAACGGCGGCCTGCTGGCGCTCGGTTCGTACACCACGACGGCGGTGCGCACGGCCAGCTCGCCCGCGGATCCCAACGGTGCCAACGACAGCGCGTCGAAGACGTGCTCGGCACTCACCGGGCTCATCGTGACCTGCTGAGGGTTCGCGATAGGTGAACCGGGCTCGTGTCCTCCGCCAGGGACACGGGCCCGGTTCGCGTTTCCGGTCGTTTCCGGTGGTTCAGCCGTCGACCGAGGCGTACAGCTTCGCGATGTCGTCGTCGAAGTACGCGCTGTAGGAGACATCCGGGGTGTCGCCGCCGAGCTCGTAGCCGCCGATGACCCCGATGACCGCGCCGCCGGTCACCCACGGGCCGCCGCTGGTGCCGTCCGGGAAACCGGCGCACGCGACGCGCTGCTGGTAGGTGTCGGACCGTGTCGTGGTGCCGGTGCACACCACGGGGGAATCGGTGGAGTCGGGGTAGCCCGTCAGGGTGATCGTGTGGTCGAATCCGCGGTCGGTGCCGAGAACATTCGCGCCGGTGAGGCTTTCCAGCGAGGCCGTGTTCCCCGCCTGCTGAACGGTCAGGAACGCGAAATCCAGATCGGGGTCGGCCGAAGACGTCCAGCCGTCCGCGACGGTGACTCCGGTGACCGTCCACATTCCCAGCGGGGCGACACCGTCGTGATAACCCGGGGCGAAGGACATTCCGGTTTGGACACAGTGCGCGGCCGTCAGCACCAGGTCGCCGGCGCCGGAATGCACGACGCTCGCGGTGCAGAAATGGTGTCCGTTCGCGAACAATGCGCCGACCGGGGAAACCATTTTCTCCTGAGTCGCAGTTGCCGGAGTGGTCGAAGGCGTGGTGGTGACCGGCGCACCCGCGGCGTAGGCGTCATCGGCGGTCGTGTCGGTGCCGGCGACGAGACCGGCGCCGAGCACCAGAACGGCCGCCGCGGCCGCCAGCGCGGGCCTCAGGAAGGTGATCGCCACCGTTCCAGATCACCACACCGGCGCCGGGATGGCAGCGCAACGAAGCGGATGCACAGCGACTTCACAGCGGCTTGGACGTTGTTGATGTCGGAGGCATGTCGAGTTCGGTCCGGTCGCCGCGGACCACACGCGCTGGACGGCGGCCCGTGAGCAGCTCGCCCGGCGCCACCGCCTCGTCGACCGCCGTGGCCGGGGCCTGAGCTGGGAGGAGGCGCCCGAGTACGACATCCGGCGTGAAGGCGAGGACATCGCCGCGGTGACGGAGGCCGCTGGGGCGATGTCTACCTCGTCGCGCACTCGTACGGCGCCTTGTGCGCCCTGGAAGCCGTCCGGAAGACGGACGCGGTCACGCGGCTCGTGGCCTACGAGCCGCCCCGGCCGAAGCCGGGTGACAACGTCGTCGGGCCCGAGGAGATCCTCGAGATCTTCCCGCGGGAGGCCTTGCGGCTGAGCCCGGCGGACGTCGAGGCGATGCGGCGGACGCCAGTCCGGCCGGCCCGGGTGGCGGCCGCGCCCACGATCCCGCGGGAGCTGGAGGTCGTCGAGCGGGTCGCGTTCGACGAGCGTCTGGGCGAGATCGCGATCCCGGTCCGGTTGTTCGCCGGCACGGAGAGCCAGGAGTACCTGCGCCTGGCCGCCGGCGCCGTGGCCGAACGCATCCCCGGCGCCGACGTCGCCCCGTACCCCAACCTCCGTGACCAGTACAGCTAGGTGAGGTTCTTCGGCAGCAGCGTGGTCGCCGGGTCGGGGGCCGTGACCGGCTTGGGGCGGCGGTCGCGGAACAGCCAGCCGCCGATGATGCCGCCGGCGAAGCCGAACATGTGGCCCTGCCAGCTGACACCCTCCTGGGTCGGCAGCAGGGACGCGAACTGGTAGGCGAAGCACAGGGCCATCACCATCCCGATCACGATGTCGATCAGGTGCCGGTCGAACAGCCCGCGCACGATGATGTAGCCGAAGTAGCCGAAGACCAGGCCGCTGGCGCCGACCGTGACCGAGTTCGACGGCGAGATGAACCAGACGCCGAGACCGCTGGCGACGATGATCAGCACGCTCACGCCGAGCCACTTCTTCACCCCGCGGTAGGCGGCGAGGAAGCCGAACACGAACAGCGGCCCGGAGTTGCCTTCGATGTGGGCCCAGCTGGAGTGCATGAACGGCGCGCTGAAGATCTCCGGCAGCGACGCCGGGTCGCGCGGCTCGATGCCGAACTCGGTGCTCAGGTCGTAGCCGGTGGGGGCGTTGACGAGCTGGATCACCCACAGGACGGCCAGCAGGCCCACCATCACCCACAGGGCCTTCTTGGCCTCGGCGATCATCATCTCGGCGTCGCTGCGGGCCGGGCCCTCGCTGGTCGTGCTCATGTTCTCCCCCTGCTCGGTCTGCGCCGAGGATAACCGGACGAGGGGCGCGGACGCGGCGTTCCGGACCGAGCCGTGACCTGGCCATGGCGTACAAAGGACGAAGAGGTGATGCCGGATGACGCCCTCGGTGGTGCGGCACGCGAAGCGGCGCCGGTGGGCGGTCGTCGCCGCCGTGGCCGCGGTGCTCGTGTCCGTGCCGTCCGTCGTCGCCGCGCTCGCCCCGGCCGGTGGGCAGGTCGACCCCGGCCGGCTGCGCGAGCTCGTGCTCGGGTCCGCCGGGCGGCCGTACCAGGGGTACGCCGAAAGCGCCGGGTCGCTCGCCCTGCCGGAGCTGCCGAACCTCGCCCCGGTCACCGCGCTCTTCTCCATGCGCACGCCGATGCGCGCGTGGTACGCCGGGCCCGACCGCTACCGCGTCGACATCCTCGGCACGGCCGGCGAGCACGACGTCTACCGGCTGCCCGACGGCGAATACACCTGGGACTACGGCGACAACACGCTGACCGAGCTGGTCGGCGAGGCCGGCGTCCGGCTCCCGCGGGCCGGAGACCTGCTGCCGCCCGAGCTCGCGCGGCGGATCCTCCAGGCGGCGAAGGGCGACCCGGTCAGCGCGCTGCCAGGACGCAACGTCGCCGGCGTCGCCGCGTCCGGGCTGCGGCTCGTCCCCGCCGATCCGGCCACGACGATCGGGCGCGTCGACGTCTGGGCGGACCCGGCGACCGGCGTGGCCGTGCGCGTCGAGGTCACCGCGCGCGGGCAGCAGGCGCCGATCCTGGTCACCGAGTTCCAGCAGCTCGAGCAGACGACGCCGGTCGTCGAAGCGCCGCAGCCGGTACCCGGCTCGGGGTTCACCGTGGCCAGCGCCCCGGACGTCTCGAACGCGCTCGGCGCGCTGGGCCAGGTGCCGCTGCCGGCGACGCTCGCCGGGCGCCCGGTGGCGTCGTCGAAGTTCGGCGGTGTCGAGGGCGCCGCGCTCTACGGCACCGGGCTGGCGGCCTTCGCGGTCATCGCCGTGCCGCGCGCCGTCGGGAACGCCGCGAGCGACGCCGCCGCGAAGGCCGGCGCGGTGCAGACCAGGCTGCCCGCGGGCACCGTGGTGCAGCTGTCGATCACGCCGTTGTCGCTGGCGATCGTCCGCGCGTCGGCCTTCCGCCGCTCCTACCTGCTCGCCGGCACGGTGACGCCGGACGTGCTGAAGACCGTCGCGGAAGAGCTGTCCACGCTGCGCCGGAGCGGCCGATGATCGTCACGCGCGCGCTGACCAAACGGTACGGCCGCACCCTGGCGGTCGACGCCGTCGACCTGGCCGTCCGCGAAGGCGACCGCTACGGCTTCCTCGGCCCGAACGGCTCGGGCAAGACCACCCTGGTCCGGATGCTGCTCGGCCTGGTCTACGCGACCAGCGGGGAGATCGAGGTGCTCGGCAAGCCCGTCCCGAAGCGCGTCGCGGAGGTGCTGCCGGAGGTCGGCGCGCTCGTCGAGGGGCCGGCCGCGTACCCGCACCTGTCCGGGCGGCGCAACCTCGCCCTGCTCGACGCGGCCGGGCGCGGCGGCGGGCGGCGCACGCGGCGGCAGCGGATCGACGACGTGCTCGAGCAGGTCGGGCTCGGCGCGGTGGACCAGCGGCCGGTCAAGGCGTACTCGCTCGGCATGCGGCAACGCCTCGGGCTCGCCGGCGCGCTGCTGCGCAAACCCCGGCTGCTGATCCTCGACGAGCCGACCAACGGCCTCGACCCGCAGGGCATCAAGGAGATCCGGGAGCTGCTCGTCGAGCTGAACGCGGGCGGCACCACGGTGTTCCTGTCCAGTCACCTGCTGGCCGAGGTCGAACAGCTCTGCACGCGCGTCGGCGTCGTCGACCGCGGGCGGCTCGTGCTGGAGGACGACCTCGAGACGCTGCGGGCGGCGACCGGCCGGATCCTGGTCGGCACGCCGGACCCGGCCGAGGCGGTCGCCGTCCTCGACGGTCAGCTCGAGTCCCGTGACGGCGACCGTCTCGTCATCCGGCACGGCGACCCGGCGGCGCTGAACGCGCTGCTCGTCGAGGCGGGAGTGCGCGTGACGTCGATCCACGCGGAGCAGCGGACCCTCGAACAGGTCGTCCTCGACGTGACGGGTCCGGGGTCGGACCGGTTCGGGGCCGCCGGATGATCCTCGTCGAGCTGCGGAAGCTCGCGCTGCGGCCGCGGGTGTGGGTCAGCGTGCTGCTGCTCTGCCTGCTGCCCGCGATCGTCGGCGTCTTCCTGGCGACGGCCGACTTCGCGCCGCCGCCGGGGCAGGGTGGGGCGTTCCTGTCGGCGGTGGTGAGTGACGGCGCGCTGTTCCCGGCGGCCGCGCTCGCGCTCGTCCTGCCGTTGTTCCTGCCGATCGCGGTCGCCGTCACCGCGGGCGACTCGATCGCGGGCGAGGCGTCCACCGGCACCCTGCGGTACCTGCTGGTGCGCCCGGTCGGCCGGACGCGGCTGCTCGGCGCCAAGATGGTCGCGCTCGCCGTGTACGTGACCGCGGCGATCGTGATCGTCGTGCTGACGTCGCTGGTGCTCGGGGTGATCCTGTTCGGCACCGGCGGGACGCCCGGGGTCGCCGGGCCGGGCGGGCAGCCGACCGGGGTGACGTCGTTGTCGGGGCAGTCGCTCAGCTCGTCCGGGCTGGGCCTGCGGTTGCTGGGCGCGGTGTCCTACATCGTCGTGTCGATGCTCGGGTTCGCCGCGATCACGGTGTTCCTGTCGACGGTGAGCGACTCGGCGCTGGGGGCCGCGCTGGGCGGGCTGGCCGTGCTGATCACGAGCTCGGTGCTGGAGACGCTGGACGCGGCCGCGTCCGTGAAGCCCTATTTGCCGACGCACTACTGGCTGTCGTGGATCGACTTCTTCCGGGATCCCGTGCTGTGGCGCAACATCGACCACGGGCTGCTGCTGCAGGCGGGCTACATCGTCGTGTTCTTCGGGGCCGCGTGGGCGAACTTCGCGACCAAGGACGTCACGAGCTGAGGCACTCCGTCGGCGCTTCGAGCGGGCTGGTGCCGAGGGCCTGGAGGACGAGCTCGGTCACGGCGGGGTCGGTGGGGAGGTCGCCGTGGCCGGCCTGGTTGCCGGGGCAGACCTGCTGGAGGGCGACGTTGACGGCGCCGTCGAGCCGGGCGGACTCGGGCGGGGTGACCGTCTCGTCGCGTTCGGTCCACACCGAGAGCCACGGCAGGGTCGCCGGGATGGGTTCCTTCGCCAGCTCCCGCAGCAGCGTGCTGCCGGGAGCCAGCTGCACGCACGCGGTGGGACAGCCGCCCGGGACGAGCGCGCCGCCGGCCGCGGCGAGGCCGGTGCCGTGCATGGGCGCGCCGAGGGTGATCACCCGGCGGGCCTGGTGGTCACCGCCGTCGCGGCTGACCCACAGCCGGGCCACGACGCCGCCGGCGGAGTAGCCGATGACGTCCACCGAAGGCGCTCCGCGCGCGTACGCGTTCTCGACGGCTTCGGCCAGGACGCCGGCCTGTTCGAGCAGGTCACCGGTGCCGTCGCCGGCCAGGGTGAGGACTTCGGTGCCGCGGCCGGTGGCCTGCCGGATGCGGGCGGCGAGCTCGTTCAGGGCGCCTTGGCCGCCGCCGTAGCCGGGGACGAGCAGGACGGGCCCGGGCTTGGCCTGATCGGGCGTCCCGGCCCGCGGCGCGGCGCTGGTGCCGGTGGTGGCGAGGACGGCCGCGACGAGCACGGCCACCACGACGACGGCGACGCCGCCCATGAGCAGCCGCCGCCGCGGGCTGATGCCGCGCCACCAGGCCGTGATCCGCACGGCTCCATCATGACCCGGCGGGAGCGATGAGGGCGTGAGGGAAGCCGGATCCCGCGTGACGGAAGCCGGAACTCGCGTGACGGAAGCCGGAACTCGCGTGATTGAGCCCGGAACTCGCGAGTTCCGGCTCCGGTCACGCGAGTCGCGGCTCTGATCACGTGAGTTCCGGCCGGGACGTCACCCGTTCGGCGCTGAACCGGCCCGCCGTGGCCGCCGTGTCCGGAGTGGGAGTGTGGAGACAAAACCGGGGTGAGCTGACATGCGGATCCGGAAAATACTGCTCGTCGTACCGTTGCTGGTCCTGGACCTCGTCGCCTGCGGGCAGCCGACGGTCCTCGTCAAGGTGGGCAAGGCGGTGCCGGTGCCGGAGAGCACCGGCGTACCCGCCTGCACGTGGCTCGGGGATACGCCGGTGGTGCCGGCCGTCCTGCGGCTCTAGTTGAACGGGTCGAGCGTCAGGTAGGCCGTCGCCGGGTTGCCGTCGTTGACCAGGGATTCGAAGTGGCCCACGTCGTCGAAGGCGAACGCGTAGGCCTTGCCGTCGGCCATCTGCGCGTGGATCTTGCGCGCGTAGTGGTTCGTGACGGCGTCCAGGTAGAACCCGGCCGAGCTCGTGTCCGGCTGGTTCGCGTTCGTCAGCAACGTCGAGCGGTTGAAGCCCGCGCAGAGCGTGCGCGAGATCTGGCCGCGGACGTCGTTCGGTGCGTCGAGGTTCTTGTAACAGCCGAAAACGCTGTCGGAGTCGGGTTTCTGGAACGCCGTCACGAACCCGCCGGAGGTGTTCGTGAAGTTCATGACGTTGCCCGAGACGCGGCCGAAGTACTTGACGCTCGGCTGGTCGGCGACCGGTGTCACGGTCAGCGCCGACGAGCTGTACTTCGTCCAGACGCGGTTGATGTAGTCCTGCAGCACGTTCGCGGGCAGCACGCCCATCTCGATGCCGTGGCCCGGTGCGAGGGCGCGCAGGACCGTGCCGTCGGAGCGCGTGCGGATCAGGTTGGCCCAGCCGCCCGGCTGGCCGCGCAACGCGGTGTAGAAACCGTTGTAGCCGCCCGCTTTCAGGTGGCCGGTGCTCTTCGTCGTACCGCCGACCGGCTGCACGCCGACCGCGTACGGCGCGGAGAACATGTCGACCTGCGTGCTGTTGATCCAGAGCCCGCCGTCGTTGAGCGTGTACTCCGACCAGTTGAAGAGGATGTTCACGTTCGGGTCGGACGGGTTCTGGATCGCGGGCTGCACCAGGCCGCCGGTCGTGAGCTTGAAGACCAGCTTCTGCCCGTAGGAGAAGTAGATCCGGCCGGAGAACTTCGGGATCCGGATGGTGATCGACTGGCCGTTGGCGGGCCCGGGGATCGACGCGTCCGGCGCCGGGGTCGGCGGGTTCCCGCCGGCCGGCCAGGCGTGGAACGTGCCGCCGGCGTCGGCCCAGCCCTGCTGCCCGGTCGCCAGGTACGTGCCGAGGTCGTAGAGGTAGATCGGGTCGGCGCGGCCGGAGTTGTTGGTGATCTTCAACGGGATCGTGGCCGGGACGGCGTCGGCGGCCGGGGCGACGGCGGTGGCGAGCCCGGCGGCGACGGCGGCCGCCGCGGCCAGGGTGGTCAGTCGCCGGAAGAAGGGTCTGGTGCGCACGGGCGTCTCCTCGTCGAGGCCGGTGATCGCAAGTTGTCCAGACCATTGCAGGCGGTGTGGGGAACCGCTGTCAAAGGCTGATAAGTATTAGCCACCGTCCGGAGCAGCGCTCAGGAGATGCGGCGGACCGGCTCTCCGCCCAGCAGGCAGTCGAGGTCGATCCGGCCGCCCGCCGCCGCGAGGACCGCGTCGATCGCCAGGTCGACGTCCAGCTTCCGGCCGTGCTGGTCGGCGTAGGCGCGCATCAGGTTGCCGATGTGGCGCTCGGGGTTGCGCCACGACGGCCAGCGCAGCGACGCCTGGTCGGCCAGCCTCGTGAAGTCCGTCTGACGCTCCGTCACCTCGAGCAGCCACTCCAGGTAGACGCGCATCGCGTGCAGCGCGCTGTGCCCCGGGGTCGCCACCGGGCCGTGCCCCGGGACGACGGTCCGCGGGCGGAACGTGTCCTGCAGCCACGCGAGCGCGTCGAGCCAGCCCGGGATCGAGCCGTGCACCGTCAGCGGCGTGTCGCCGACGGACACGAGGTCGCCGGTGAACAGCGTGCCCGAGCGGGGCTCGTGCACCACCAGGTCGCCCGCGGTGTGGGCGACGCCGGGAACCGCCACGACGTCGGCGACCGCGTCGCCGAGGTCGAGGCGGCGCCAGCCGGTGACCGGCCGGACCACGTCCGGCTCCGGGGGCTCGAGCACGCCCCACTGGGTGTAGGTGAAGACGTTGCCGTAGGTCTGCGGCCCGGCCTTGACCAGGTCGACGGCGCCGGGCGCGGCCAGCGCCGTCCCACCTTCGCGCAGCGCGACCCCGACGCCGTTGTGGTGCTCGCCGTGCGCGTGCGTGACGACGACGGTCAGCTCCTGCTCGCCCGCGTACTTGCGGACGTCGCGCATGAGCTCCAGCGTCGCCTGCTCGGTGCCGCACGTGTCGACCAGCACGACGCCTTCGCTGCCCTGGATCCAGCCGCTGTTCGAGACGAACCACTCCGCCGGGCTCTTCACGTACGCGACCACGCCCGGGCGTGCGTGCCGGAGCGGGACGATGTTCGATGTGACGGCCGGCATGGTTCCTCCCCTGGACTGACGAAGCGGTTAACGACGGGAGCGCGGCCAGGTTGCGCCTTCGGCCGCCGAGGGTCAGCCGGCGAGCACCCAGCGCTGGTTCGCGGTCGCCGCGCAGGTCCAGATCTGCAGGCGGGTGCCGTCGGCCGAGGAGTTCCCGGTCGCGTCGAGGCACTTGCCCGACTGCGGGTTCAGCAGTGTGCCGTCGGCCCGCGCCTGCCACGTCTGCGCGCCGGTGGCGTTGCAGTCCCACAGCTGGACGAGCGTACCGTCCGCGGTGCCGCTGTTCGAGACGTCGAGGCACTTGCCGAAGGCGCGGAGGGTGCCGTTCTGCCTGGTCCAGCGCTGGGCGGCGGTCGAGTTGCACGTCCAGAGCTGCACGGCCGTGCCGTTGCCGGTGTTCGACGCGCTGACGTCGGCGCACTTGCCGCCGATCCCGGTGATGGTGCCGGCGGGGTAGGGCGTGCCGCTCGCGATGAGGTATGCGCTGGTCGCGACGTTCCAGTGGGTCGCCAGGTAGCTGCCGGGCGCCGGGTTGGTGTTGAAGTAGTCGTCGCCGAGGCAGTCGAACTGGTTCTCCGGCGCGCCCGGGCAGACCTTCACGAGGGTGCCCGGCGGGTTCGGGAGCCCGCCGTCGTCGTAGCACATGATGTCCTCGTCGTCCCAGCAGTGACCGAAGGCGCTGGAGTGCGGCGCGCTGCCCTGGACGGCGCCGAGGGTGTGGAGGAGTTCGTGCCCGGTGGCCTGCCAGGACCAGCAGCCGGTGCCGACCGTGGCGTAGTGCGGGCCGGCGTTGTAGGGGTTGGCCGAGCCGGGGCTGTCGTTGCCGCCGTTGCCGAACGCGAGGCCGCAGCCGTCCTTGTCGTACCAGACGATGTACTTGCGGTCGGCGCGGTTGTAGCCCTGGGCCTTGATGGCGTTGGTGATCGTGTCGACGGTCGCCATGTCGCCCTGGGCGATGGTCACGTTGTTCACGGTGGCCCGGCAGCTGGAGTCGGTGACGTACCGGACGTGGCGCACGCCGCCGCCGAGCCGGCTCGCGGCCTCGACGAAACCGTCGTCGATCTGGCTCGCGAAGGTCTGGAACTGGCCGGCGAACTGGGCGTACCGGTCGGCCTGGGTGTTGCCGCGGACGTAGAGAGCCTGGACGCGCTTGCCGCTGGTGCCGTCGCCGTCGCAGACGGTGGACATCGGTGCCACGGCCGCGGTCTGTTTCCGCAGGTGATCGGGCAGGTGTTCGGTGCCGTCACCCGCGGCGGCGGCCGAGGGCAGCAGGGCGGTGGCGAAGACGAGGGCGGTGCTGAGCGCGGCGAGGCGCCAGGATCTCGTGGTCATGGGGGAGTTCCGCCTTTCCCGGTGCGACAGGGGACGAGAAGTGCGGTCTAGACCACTGAGGATGATAGACAGCGGGTGAGCGGGCTGTCACTGACAAGAACGGACAGCTTGGGGTGAATCACCCACGGCCGGTGTTCGTGACGCTCGGCGGTGCCCGCTGGCGGTGGCAAACGTCTTGAATGAGTCATTCAGGTCTTGGGAGGTCTTGAATGACTCATTCAAGACGCCGGTGACCGATGCGCGCGGCCTGACCTGGGGGTCGCCGCGTCGCCGCGCTCATCCGGATATTTCGGTCATCCGATTGAAAATGATCTTCCCGGACCGCTGGGCGGTACGGGTCTTGACAGTCGATCTCGTACGTCCATACTGGTATATACCTTTATGGGAGGGTCCGGGAAATATCCGAGGGGGGCTTCGCGCTCGCGGGCCGACGGAAGGTCTGAGGGGTCCTTCCGTCGGCCGCGCGAAGCCGTCGTTGAAAACCGCCGGTCACGGACAGCGTTGACACAACTACTGGTACGAACCAGGATGGGTGCTGCCGGCCGGGAGGAGACACATGGCGGGGGCACACGTCCGGATCGACAACCGGCTGATCCACGGGCAGGTCACCGTCGCCTGGACGCGGCGGCTCGGCGTGCGCCGGCTGGTCGTCTGCAACGACGACGTCGCCGCCGATGACCTGCAGCGCATGCTGCTTCCGCAGGCCGCCCGCGGGCTGCCCACCGACATTCTCACCGTCGCCGAAGCGCTCGAAACGACCGCCGGCGCGGACGTCATGATCCTCGCGAAGCATCCCGAAGACGCCTTTCGCCTCGTCGACGGCGGGCTGCGACCCGAGACGGTCAACGTCGGCAACGTCGCGCCGCGGCCCGGCACCGCCTACACCATGGTCACGCGCTCGATCGCGGTCACCGCGGACGAGGCCGACGCCTACCGCAAGCTCGCCGCGTCGGGCGTCCCGCTGGTCACGCAGCTGATGCCGCACGACAAGCCCGCCGAATTCGTCCCGTTGCTCGACCGGAAAGGGCTCTAGCCCCGCATGCTCGTCGCGCTGGCCCTGACTCTGTGGGCGATCTACTGCACCTACGACGGGCTCGGCCCGTTCCTCATCTACGCCCAGCGCCCGCTGATCGCCGGCTCGGTCGCCGGGCTGATCGTCGGGCACCCGCTGCTCGGCCTGCTGATCGGCGCGACGCTGGAGCTGGCCGCCCTCGGTGTCTACACCTACGGCGGCGCGACCATCCCGGACTACCAGACCGGCGCGATCGTCGGCACCGCGCTGGCCGCGGGTGCCGCCGGCGACACGTCCGCGCAGGTCGCGATCGGGCTCGGCGTCGGGCTGCCGGCCGCGATCCTGCTCGCCGCGCTCGATCCCGTCGGCAAGATCATCACCACCGCGCTGGTCCACCGGGCCGACGGTTACGCCGCCGACGGCAACGCGCGCGGCCTCGCCCTGATCCACTGGATCAGCCTGGTGCCCTGGGTGGCGGTGCGCGCGATCCCGACGTTCCTCGCCGCGCTCGCCGCGTCCGGCGGCCTGGTCAAGGACATCACGGCGAGCATCCCCGCCGGGTTCGTGCAGGGCATGACGCTCGCCGGGTCGCTGCTGCCGGCCGTCGGGTTCGCGCTGCTGCTCGGCATGATGGAGCTGACCCGGTACTGGTACCTGCTGCTGATCGGGTTCGTCGCGTTCGCCTACCTCCACGTGCCGCTGCTGGGCATCGCGCTGATCGGCGTCGCGGTCGCGATGCTGTTCGTGACGCTCAAGCGCGACGAGCCGGCGGTCGTGGTCCCGGAAAGCCCCGCCGAAGAGTCTACTGTGGACGTCCGGCTGACGAAGCAGGACCTGCGCCGCGTGTTCCGCCGGTACTTCTGGTCCAGCCAGATCTCCTGGAACTACGAGCGGATGCAGGCGCTCGGGTTCGCGTACTCGATGGAACCGGTGCTGCGCCGGCTCTACCCGGAGAAGGCCGACTACGTCGCCGGCCTGCAGCGGCACCTCCAGTTCTTCAACACCTCGGTGCTCGTCGGCGGCCCGCTGATCCTCGGCTCGAGCGTCGCGCTGGAAGAAGCCGGCACGCCGAAGTCGGCCGCGAGCACGAAGGTCGCGCTGATGGGGCCGATGGCCGGCATCGGCGACACCGTCGTCTTCGCGCTGTACAACAGCATCATCTTCACCATGGGCGCGTCGTGGGCGCTGCAGGGCAGCTGGCTCGGCCCCGCCTTCGCCGCGGTGATGGTGCTCGTGCCGTACGCGCTGGTGCGGCGCTGGCAGTTCGGGTTCGCCTACCGCGAAGGGAAACGGCTGGCCGGCCGCCTCGCCGCCGGCGCGCTCGCCCGGGTCGCCCAGGGGGCGACCGTGCTCGGGTTCGTCGTGCTCGGCGGGTTCATCCCGTCGATCGTCAAGGTCGTCACCACGCTGACCTACCGCCAGACCACCACGGTCCAGGGGCAGCCGGTGACGCAGGCCGTCGCGATCCAGGACCGGCTCGACGAGCTGGTCCCGTTCCTGCTGCCGGTGCTCGTCACCGCCGGGGTGTACCTGCTGACGGCCAAGGCCCGCCTGCGGCCCGTCTGGATCATCGCCATCGTCGTCGTCGCCGGGGTCGTCCTGGGGTGGCTCGGCTGGTTCGCGCCGTCGGCCCCGGCGAAGAGTTAAGGAGACACCGCCATGTCCGTCCCGATCGTCCTCGCCGGGCACGGGCGGCTGCCCTCCGGCGTGGGGGAAGCCGCCGAAATGATCCTCGGGCCGCAGTCGCGCCTGAAGGTCTGCGAGCTGAGCCCGCACGACAGCCCGGAGGAGTTCGGCGTCCGCGTGCTCGGGCTGCTCGGCGACGCCACCGAGGCGCTCGTGCTCGCCGACCTGCACGGCGGCTCGCCGTTCAACGCCGTCCGCGCGCTCGCGCACCCGCGCCTCCAGCTGGTGTCCGGCCTCAACCTGCCGATGCTGCTGGAGGTCCTGCTGCACACGACCGACGACGTCACCGAGCTCGCCGGGGTGGCTCGCGCCGCCGGCCGGGACGGCGTCGTCGACGTCCTGGAATCCACCTGGTGACCGCCGCGCTCCTGCTCGCCGCGCAAGACGTCCGGATCACGCCGGGGCCCGGGCACCCGCTCGGCGGCTACCTGGCCCGGGACGGCGTCGCGACCGGCACGCACGACGACCTCGAGGCGTCGCTGATCTGGCTCTCCACCGAGGACGACCCCGGCGTGCTGTGGGTGGCGCTCGACGCGCTCGCGGTCGACGCCGGCCTCACCCGCACCCTGGCCGACGCCGTCGGGACCGCGGTGGGCATCGACCCGGAGCGGGTGCTCGTCTGCGCGTCGCACACGCATTCCGGGCCCGAGGGCTGGACCGGCCCGTTGCACCCCGGGCTGCCGGGGCGGCGCGACGCCGGGCTGGTCGGCCGCATGGCCGAGACGGTCACCGGCGCGGCGCTGCGGCTGCGCGCGTGCCGCGGCCGCGTCCGGGCCCGCTGGCACGCGGGGTCGACGGAGGCCGTCGGCGGCAACCGCTACCGGCCGGACGGGCCGCACGACACGTCGTTCGGCGTGCTGGAGCTGCGCCGCGACGACGGTTCGCCGGCCGCGCTGCTGTTCGACTACGCCAGCCACCCGACCGTGCTGGGGCCCGACAACCTGACGTGGTCGGCGGACTGGCCGGGTGCGACGCGGCGCGAGCTGGCGAGCCTGATCGGCCAGCCGGTGTCGGCGTTCCTGCAGGGCGCGGCGGGCGACGCGAGCTCCCGGTTCGTCCGGCGCGGCCGCGACCACGACGAGGTCCGCACCCTCGGCGGCCACCTCGCGACGTCGATCGCGCGGACGCTGGCGGCAGCCTCGGCGACGGCGGAAACCGGCCCGGTCCGGTTGTCGAGATCGGCGTTGCACCTGCCTTATCGCGAGGTGCCGTCGCTTGAAGACAGCCTGGAGCTGCGGCAGTCGGCCGAGCGCGAGTGGCAGCGCGAGCTGGCCCACCACGGCGAGGACCACCCGGCGGTCCGGATCGCGCAGACGCGCTACGAGGGGTGCGCGATGCTCGCGTCGATGGCGGCCACCGACCGGCCGACGGGCTGCGCGGAGGTCCCGGTCAGCGTGGTGACGCTGGGGGAGATCGCGTGGCTGCACACGCCGTTCGAGCTGTTCGCTTCACTGGGGTTGAGGATCCGGCGGGGGAGCCCGTTCCGGCACACGCGCGTGATCGGCTACACGGACGGATACCTGGGGTACCTCCCGGACGCGGACGGGCACCGCGGCGGGGTTTACGAGTCGTACGTGACGCTGTTCGGGCCCGATGCCGCGGACGAGCTGGTGGCGCACTGCCTCAAGCTGCTCCGGGCTCATCAGGCGGGCCCCACCTAGGCCACTCGAGGGGGAACCCGAAGCCGAGCACGGTGACGGCCAGGATCCCGGCGCCCGCCAGAAAGAAGACCGTGCCGAGCGAGGGGTTCACGTCTTCGGGCAGCATCGGGCGGACGAACCGGCCGCGGTCGTACAGCACGGTGAACCGTTCCCCCTCGACGGTTTCGGCCGTGCTGCGCAGATCACCGCGCAGCGGCGTCGACCCACCCGGCAGGACGAGCGTGGTGTCGTGGAAGGGGCGCACCGGCGCCACCTCGATCAGGGCCGGTGCGCCGCGGTGGGTCAGGACCAGGTCGGTCACCAGGCCCGGTCCGGAGAGGGCCAGGACGAGCAAGCCCAGCATGGTGAACGTGAGCTGGCCGAAGTCCCCGTCCGGCATCCAGGCGCCACGCCACCAGGCAACCGCCCACAGGGCTGCGCCGAGCACGCCGAAGCCGGTCGCGAGAACGACGATCTCGCCGAGCCGGTTCTCCTGGTACGCGGCCAAGACCGCGATCGCCGCCGAAGCCGCGAGGACGCCGGCGAACACCAGCCGGCGGTACACCTTCTCCACGCGCCACCCCGGGTCGTCTTCCGGCACCTGGCGCGGCTTGGGCTTGGACTTGGGCCCTGGCTTCGGTCCGGGCTTCGGGTCCCGGCGGGCGGACCACGCCGCGAGCGCGGCCGTCGACCCCAGGAGCGCGGCGGCGAGTGCGAAGAGCTTGGTCCGGCCTGCCATCGCGGTCCTCCCCTGCGTCCGTGCCGGTAGCACGCGGCAGGGACGCCGGAGGTTGCCCGGTCAGGACGGGCTGCGCCGCGCCTGCGTGAAGACGGTGTAGCGGTCCGCGCGGTAGAGCGAGCGGCCCGCTTCGATGACGCCGCCGCTCTGGTCGTGGAGCGTGCCCTCGATGATCAAGCACGGCTGGGTCGGCTCGATGTCGAGTAAGGCCGCGTCCCCGGTGTCCGGGAGGACCGCGGAGATCGCCGTGTCGTTCCACTCCGCGTGCACGCCCCAGCGCTCCTCGAGCGTGCGGTGCAGGGACTGCGTCTCCCAGTCGAACAGCTCGATGTCGGGGAACCGGTCGACCGACAGGTTCGTGCGCTCGACCGCGAACGGCTCGTCGGCGACGTAACGCAGGCGCTCCAGCCGGAACACGCGCGCACCCGGGGGGACGTTGAGCCGGCCGGCCAGGCGGGGCATCGCGCGCTCGACCTCGGCGTGGAGCACCTTCGTCTTGGGCACCACGCCGCGGGCCTTCATGTCCTCGGTGAACGAGGTGAGCATGTCGATGTGCGCGGCCTGGCGTTCGGCGGTGAACGTCGCGGTGCCGTGCTGGCGGTAGAGGACGCCGTCGGAGACCAGGCGGTTGATCTCCTGGCGCACGGTGCCGCGGGCGACGCTGAAGTGTTCGGCGAGGAACCGTTCGGACGGCATCAGCCGCCCGGCGCCGGCCTCGTTCGCGACGCTTTCGAGGATCTCGCGGAGCTGTTCGCCCTTGGGCCGCCCCGGCTGCAGCGCGTCCGGGAGCCGGAGATCGCTCGCGAGGACGTGTTTCGGACGGGGCATGGCTTCAGTATGTCGCGCCGGCGGGCCGGAGGTAACACCACGCGCGGCCGGGGCAGGCCGGGATAAGGAACTCAGCCTGTTGCGCGGCGGGCGAAGTCGGCGAGAAAGCGCTCGGCGAGCGCTTCCCCCGTCACGTGCCCCACCGACCGGTACAGCCCCCGGGCCTCGCGCGCCGTCCCGACGGCCAGCATCGAACGGCCGGCCGCACCTTCCACCGCCGCCAAACCGAGCAGTGCCTGGGCCTCCAAAAGCCGGTACCCGCCCGCGCGCGCCGCGTCCAAGGCCGCTCGCGCGTGCTCGCCCGCTTCCGAAACCCGCCCGGCCGCCGCCAAGACCCACGCCAGCGTCGCCGACGCCTCGGCCAGCTGGCCCCGCAGGCCCGACTCCGCCGCCAGCTCCCGGGCTTCGCTCAGCACGCGCTCGGCCGAGGCCAGGTCGCCGGCGGCTTCCGACGCCCGGCCCAGTGCGATCAACGCCGCCGCCTCCACTTGGCGGTCGCCGTCGCGGCGGACGCGGTCCAAGGCCTCTTCCGCCGTCCGCGCCGCCGCGTCGTGGTCGCCGCGCGCGCCCTGCAACGCGCTCGACGCGGTGAGCGCCGTCGCCTCGCCGAAGCTCGAACCGAGGTCGCGGAACGCGCTCAGCGATCCCTCCACCGCTTCCGCCGCTTCCTCGAAGCGGCCCGTCTCCAGCAGCACCCAGCCGAGGTCGGCGAGGTTCGCGGCCTCCCAGAACCGCAGCTGTTCGCGGCGGCACAGCGCGACCGCCTCGCACAGGCAGTCCTCCGCCTGCTCCAGCCGGCCCAGCTGCCGGTAGTGGCAGCTCAGCGAGTTCAGCGCGAGCGCCTCGCCCGACCGGTTGGCCAGCTCGCGGAACAGCTGGATCGCGCGCCGGCTGTGTTCGACGGCTTCCGACAGCCGGCCGGTCCACTCCAGCATCGACCCCAGGTTCGCGACCGCCGTCGCCTCGCACTCGCGCCAGCCGCACGCCCGGCTGGCCAGCACCGCCTTCTCCGAGTGGCGGATGCCCGCCTCGTGCTGGCCTTCGCGGAAGTACGCGCCGCCGATCGACAGGTGCACCAGCGCCTCGGCCGGCTGGGCGCCGCGCTCGTGCGCCGCGTGCAGCACGATCGGCGCGAGCTCCAGCCACTCCGCGCGGCGGCCGTGGTCGTGGAAGAACCGCCGCAGCGCGTCGGCGAGGTACCAAGCGGCGGGGTAGGGCCCCCGCGTCGCCGCCAGCCGCAGCGCCGCCGCCAGGTTCGGCACCTCGACGTCCAGCCAGGCCACGGCTTCGGCGGCGTCGGCGAACGCGACCGGGCTCGGCGCCGCCGGGGCGTCTTCGCGGGGGAGCGTCACGATCCGCGCGCCGAACAGCGCGACGGCGGCGTCCGCGGCCGCGCAGTACCCGGTGAACAGCCGCTCCCACGCCTTTTCGCGCGCGATTTCGTCTTCGTCGGCGCGGACGCACCGCTCGGCGTAGCGCCGGGCGAGGTCGTGGAACCGGTAGCGGCGCGGCGCGGGTGCTTCGACGAGGTTCGCCGCGGCCAGTCCGCGCAGCCGCCGGGTCGCCTCGTCGAGCGGCACGTCCAGCAGGGCCGCCGCGGCGACCGCCGTGAAGTCGGCCCCTGGCACCAGCGCCAGCAGCCGGAACGCGTGCCGCAGCCCGGGCGGCAACGCCTGGTAGGACACCGAAAACGCCTTCGCGACGGCACTCTCTTCGGCCCCGTCGAAGCCGAGCTGGGCCAAGGGGTCGCCGCGCAGCTCTTCGACGAGCTCGCCGAGGCTCGCGACCCCGGTGTTCGCCGCCGCGATCCGCAGGGCGAGCGGGTGGTGGCCGCAGAGCCGGGCCAGCTCGTCCGCCGCCTCCGGCTCGGCGGTGGCCCGCTCGCCGAGCAGGGCGGTCAGCAGCGCGCGCGAGTCGGCTTCCCGCAGCTGCGCCAGGCCGAGCGACCGCGCGCCGGTGCGTGCGACGAGCTCGTCGAGCCGGTGGCGGCTGGTCACCAGCACCCGGCCCGACGACGGCAGCAGCGGCAGCACCTGGGCGGCGTCGCGGGCGTTGTCCAGCACCACCAGCGCCTGCCGGTCGGCCAGCAGCGACCGGTAGAGCTTGCTCTGGTCGTCGGTGCCCGGCGGCACGTCCCGCAGGTCGACGCCGAGGGTGCGCAGCAGCTGGGCGAGCGCGGCGGCGGGGGTGAGCGGCTCGTCGTCGGCGTCGAAGCCGCGCAGGTTCACGTACAGCTGGCCGTCGGGGAAGCGCGCTCGCGCGGTGTGGGCCCAGTGCACGGCCAGCGCGGTCTTGCCGACGCCGGCGGTGCCGGTGATCACCCAGACGTCGCCGGGCTCGTCGAGCGCGGTCAGCTCGGGGGCCCGGCCGGTGAACCCGCGGACGTCCAGCGGCAGCTCGGCGGGGCGCGGCGCGACCGGGGCCGCGGCCGGCGCCGGCTCGCCCTCACCGCGCAGGATCCGCATCCGCAGCTCCTGCAGGGCCTGGCCGGGTTCGATGCCGAGCTCGTCCACCAGCAGCTCGTGCGCCCGCCGGTACGCCTCGAGGGCCTCCGGCGTGCGGCCGCAGCGGTGCAGCGCGAGCATCAGCGCGGCCCGCGGCCGTTCCCGGAACGGGTGCTCGTCGACGAGCCGGCGCAGCTCCCCGACCACCTCGGTGTGCCGCCCCGAAGCCATCTCCTGCTCGTACAGCTCTTCCAGCACGACGAGCCGGCGTTCGGTCAGCGCCGGGCCTTCGTGCTCGGCGAGAGTCTCGCTGACCCCGCCGAGCGGGGCGCCGTCCCACAGCGCCAGCGCCGCCCGCAGGTGCCGGACGGCGTCGGCCCCGGACGCGGCCCGTGCCCGGGCGACCTCCTCGTCGAACACGTCGAGGTCCCGGTCACCGGGAGCGACCTCGATCACGTAGCCGGGCGCGCGCCGCACGATGACGTCGCGGCCGAGCAGTTTCCGCAGTTCCGAGATGTGCACCTGCAGCCGCCCGCGCACGCTCGGCGGCGCGTTCTCGCCCCAGGTCAGGTCGATGAGCCGGTCTTCGCTGACCACGCGGCCGGGGTTCAGCAGCAGGGCGGCCAGCACGGACGTCTGTTTCTGGCCACCGGGCCGGACGGCGCCCGCGTCGCCGAGGACCGTGACCGGTCCGAGCAGGCGGTAGCGCACGTGGAGCCCCCAGAAGGCCGACCGAAGCGGAACGGAAGTGCCATGAACGAGCCTATCCCCGGCCGAGGAGGAAAGGGGGCCGCGGGTGGACACCGACGAAGCCGAGCGCTTGCTGTTCGTCTGCTTCCCGGACGCGGGGGAGGCAGCCGGCCGGTACCGGGCTTGGCGCGATCCGCGGATCTCGGTGCGGGTCGTCGAGCTGCCCGGGCGGGGCGAGCGCCGCGACGAGCACCCGTACCGGGACATGTGGCTGCTCGTGGAGTCCCTCGCGGCGGAACTGGCCGGGGTGCTGGCCCGCCCGCACGTGCTCTTCGGCGCGGGGCTGGGCGCGCTGGTCGCCTACCGGCTGGCGCAGCGGCGGGTGGCCGCGGGACTGGGGGTCCCGCGGGCACTCGTCGTGGCGCACCAGGCGCCGCCGGACCGGGCCGCGCGGGCCGTGCCGGAGCAGGCGGCCCGCGCGGACGTCAGCCTGCTGGCCAGCGACGCGCACGTGCCCGTGGCGCCGCCGCTGCCGTGCCCGATCCGCGGGATCGGCGAACCGCACGTGATGACGGGGTGGGGCGAGCACACGAACGCGGGGTTCGTGCTCGCCCCGGCCCGGGAGCGGGACAGCGGCGCGCTGCTGCGCGACGCCGTCCTGCGCGCGGGCTACTTGGTCTCGGCGCTGGCCGTGCCGGGCTTGGGCGAGTCACCGATGTAGGGACCGACGCCGATGGACGGGCCGGGCTGGGGCGGGTTCTCGGCCGCCTGGGCGGCGGGCGCGAGGACGAGGACGGCCAGGAAGGCCGTGCCGATGACGGCCTGGAACACACGGGCTTTCATGGTTCGACTCCTCAGGTTCGGATTGCGGCCGATGCTGCCCGAGCCGGCTTCCATATCGCTTCCCTTCGCCGCCAGTGGTCATCCGGTCACCGACCGTCCCTTGTGGAGGGATTCCGCGGGCTGACACTATCGATCGTCATGGGGAGTGACGACACGAACACGATTTTGCGCATGGCGAGCCTGGCGACCCCGATGGCGTTGCGGGTGGCGGTGACCCTGGGCCTGCCCGACCGGCTCCGCGGACCCGGTGCCGAACCGGACGAACTGGCCGAAGGTCTCGGCGTCGCGCCGGTTCCGCTCGGCCTGCTGCTGGGGCACCTGACGACGCTGGGGTTCTTCGAGCGGACGGCCACCGGCTACCGGACCACGGCGTACGGCGAAAACCTCTGCGGCGACACGTTGGCGAGTGTCCTGCTGAACCTGGACACCGCGGGCGGGCGCGCCGAGCTGGCGTTCGTCGAGCTCCTGCACAGCGTCACCACCGGTGAAGCAGGGTATGGCCGCCGGTACGGGCGGGACTTCTGGGCCGATCTCGGCGAGCACCCGCCCCTGCGGGAGTCGTTCGACCGGCAGATGGCGCACCGGCTGCGCGCCGAGGTCCCGCAGCTGGCGGCCGGCTTCGACTGGGGCCGATTCGCCACGGTCGTCGACGTCGGCGGGGGTCCGGGCACCCTGCTGGCCGCGATCCTGGCGGCCCACCCCGGGACGCGGGGCCGGCTGGTCGACCTCGACGTCTCGGCGGCCGGTTCGACGTTTGCCGGGCACGGGCTCGAGGACCGGGCCTCGGCGGTCGCGGGCAGCTTCTTCGACCCGCTCCCCGCGGGCGCGGACGCCTATCTGCTGTGCGACATCCTGCACGACTGGGACGACGAGCAGGCCGGGCGCATCCTCGCCCGCTGCGTCGAGGCGGCGCGTCCGGCCGGTCGGGTGCTGGTCGTCGAGGCGGTCGGCGGGCGGCGGGGCAGCACCGAGATGGACCTGGCCATGCTCGTCATCTTCGGCGGCCGGGAGCGCCGGGTCGCCGAATTCCGTGCCCTTGCCGCCGCTCACGGGCTGGTGCTCGACGGCGTCACCGACGTGAGCGAAGGGCGTTCCCTGCTGGAGTTCAGAATCGTATAAGCGCTGTTACAATTTCGCGGTGCCCCTGAACCACGCCCTCGTCGACCTGACCCCGCTTCGCGTGTCGCCGGCCTTCAGGCGGCTCTGGCTGGGCCGGGTGTTCTCGGGCTTCGGGGCGCAGATGACGCTCGTCGCCGTGATGTTCCAGGTCTGGGAGCAGACCCGGAGCACGGTCTGGACCGGTGCCGTGGGGCTCGCCCAGGCGCTGCCGGTGGTCGTGTTCGGGCTGTTCGCCGGGTCGCTCGTGGACCGCGTCGACCGGCGGAAGTTCGCGCTGGTCACCACCGCGGGGCAGGCGGTCTGCTCGGTTCTGCTCGCGGTGCAGGGGTTTCTCGGTGACGTGCCGGTGCTGCTCGTGCTGGGGCTGGTGGCGGTGCAGTCCTGCTTCGTCGCGGGCGGCGGGCCGGCGGCGCGCACGTTCGTCCCGCGGTTGCTGGCACCGGAGCAGCTCCCGGCCGGGCTGGCGCTGAACCGGATCGCGTTCCAGGGCGCGATGCTGCTCGGCCCGGCGCTGGGCGGGCTGCTGCTGGGCCGGTTCGGGGTGGGCGGCTGCTACCTGGTCGACGCGCTGACGTTCGCGATGGCGTTCTACGGCGTCATCGGCCTCCCGCCGATGCGGCCCACGGGTGAGCCGTCGCGGCCGGGGCTGCGCGGGGTGCTGGACGGGCTGGCGTTCCTGGTGCGCACCCCGGTGGTCCGCGGAGCGCTGCTGACCGACCTGGCGGCGACGGTGCTGTCGATGCCGATCAGCCTGTTCCCGCTGGTGAACGCGGAGAGGTTCGCCGGCGACCCGCGGACGCTGGGGCTGTTCCTGTCGGCGATCGCGGTGGGCGGGGTGGTGGCCTCGGTGTTTTCGGGGACGTTCACGCGGCTGCCCCGGCCGGGGGTGGTGATGCTCGCGGGATCGGCGGCGTGGGGCGGGGCGCTGGTGGTGTTCGGGCTGGCTCCGGACCCGTGGGTGGGGCTCGGGTGCCTGGTCTTGGCTGGTGCCGCGGACACGGTTTCGGTGGTGTCGCGTGGGGCGCTGGTGCAGCTGAACACGCCGGACGCGCTGCTCGGTCGCGTTGCGGCGGCGGAGCAGATCGTCGGGCAGGCGGGTCCGGATCTCGGGAATCTGCGCGGTGGGCTGGTCGCGGGGGCGACCTCGGGTGCGGCGGCGTTGGTGAGTGGCGGGGTGCTGTGCGTGGTGGCGGTGGCGTTGGTGGGCTTGGGGACGCCGGGCTTGCGCCGCTTCGCGACGCCCGCGAAGGCTGCCGCGGGGTAGCGGGCGGCCTGCGGTGCCGGACCGGGTGCGGCCGCGAGCGGGCAGCGCAGGGGGCACCGGCTGGTAGTGGAGCGCCGCCTCAGCAGTCTTGAATGACTCATTCAGGGCGCCGGAGGTCCTGAATGACTCATTCAAGACGTCTGCAACCGGGCCGGCCGACGTTCGTGGTCACCGCGCTGACCGGCGCCGCTGCACGGGTGGACCCGAAGTGTGCACGGCCGGTCATCGCGTGGGCTTCCGCCCGGTCGCGCCGGGAGGTAGTTCTTTCCTGACGACTTCGTCCGTCCGGAAAGGACCGAAATGATCAAGCGAATCTGCGTGGCAGCCCTGCTGGCCGTCGCGGCAGCGGGGCTCACCGTCGCGCCCGCCGAGGCGACCGTCCAAAGTGGAAGCGGCACCATCGACGACCCCTGGGTGCCGACCCGCGCCGCGCACATCACCTGCGCCACCGCGACCCTCTTCGGCAACTACACCCCCGGCCAGGGCCACTCCGACCCGATCGCGACCCTCGTGGAGGGCAACTACATCGGCGTCCGCTACATCACCTCCGACCACAACTCGGCCGACGTCTTCTGGCACGGCACGAGCAAATGGGGCTTCGTGCTCCGCGACTGCTTCACCCTGAACTGAAAGGGAACCGATGAAACGCGCCATCCTGACCACCACCCTCGCCGCCGCCGCGGTGCTCGCCGTGGCGCCCGCCGCTTCGGCCGGCACCGTGCACGAAATCTGCGCCCAGGACCTCTACGTCCGGACGCAGCCCGCCGGCGTCATCATCGGCACCCTCTACCGGGGCGACCACTTCGAGCTTTCGCGGTACTCGCCCAGCGGTGACTGGGCCGAGGGCTACGCCATGGGTCACGTCAACCAGCGCGGCTGGATCCAGGCCGGCTGGTTCTGCTGACCTTCAAGGGAGTTTGAGCGAAAGCACGTCCGGCACGGTGACCACGCTGCCGTAGAGGTTGGCACTCCCGCCGATGGCGAGGACCCGGCGTGTCGGAGTGGCCGCGCAGACCAGCGACGACCGCCCGTGGGGGAGCAGCGTGCCCAGCAGCACCCATTCCCCCGTGCGGACGTCGAGGACCTCGGACGTGCGGTCCCGGGCGGTCAGGTCGTCGACCGGCCCGGGGCCGCCGCCGACCACCACGATCCGGTCGCCCACCCGCACCGCACCGGGCGCGATGCGCCGCTTGTGCATCGGCGTGACCGCCTCCCAGCGGTCGGTGTCCGGGCTGTACCGCTCCACCGAATCGAGCGCGTTCTGTTGCCAGCTGGGCAAACCGCCCAGCGTGTAGAGGTGCGTATCGGTCGCGATGAGCCGGAACCGGGCCCGCGGGGTGAGCATCGGGGCCACCGGCGCCCAGTGCTGCGTGGCCGGGTCGAAGACGAGCACCGCGTCCGTGGCGTGCTCCTTCGGGTCGTTGTCCCCGACGAAACCACCTGCCACGTAAAGCTTTCCGCCCAGTCCGGCCGCCGACGCCGCGCCGAGCGGCACGGGCATGGGCGGGCTCGGCCGCCATTCGTCGGCCGCCGGGTCGTACACCTCGACGACGTCGGTGGTGCGCTCGTCCGGCGTGATCCCGGCGGCGGTGTAGATCAGCCCGCCGACGACGCCGGCCGCGTGGTTGCCGCGCGGTGTCGGCATCGGGCTGACGTAGCGCCAGGCGCCGCTGCCCGTGACCTTGCGCGTCTCCACCGAGCCGAAGCCCACGTTCCCGTCCGTCCCGCCGAGTACGAAGACGTCGTCCCCGACGGTCGCCACCTCGTGGGCGAACCGCGGTGACAGCATCGGCGGCCGGTACCTCCACGACACGTTCATCGGCAACCCCTCCCATTCCGCCCGCCAGAGTCTCCGAAGACGATCTGTTTGTTACTGCTTCGGCCGGAATTGGTTTTTCGCTGCCCGCGGCTCGCGCGCGATTCCTTTCCCGATGGGTCATCCGCTGTAGTGCGCTCGGCTGAATGGCGGATGTTGATCACGCTGTGTGCCGACTTCTCGTGGGTTTGTTTCCCCTGGTGATCACCGTCCGGTGGGTGGATTACCCGTTTGAACGCTGTTCAGGATTTCTCGGATCGATGTTTGCGGACCCGGAAAACGTCATCTACAGTCCCGCAGATCGCGGCCGATACGAGCCGGATTTCCGTGGTCTGAACATTCTCTTGCGAGGAGTGGCATGCTCAAACACGCCTCGATGCGCCGGCTCGCCGTGTTCGCACTCGTCCTCGCGCTGGTGAGCGCGTGCAACCAGCGTGGGGGGTCCGCCGCCGGCGGCACCGTCGAAAAGCCGGCGATCCGGGTCGCGATCTTCTCCGCCGTCGACCTCGCCACTTTCTGGCTGGCACAGGAAGGCGGCTACTTCAAGGCCGAAGGTCTCGACGTCCAGGCCGACACCGGCGCCAGCGGCCAGGAGGCGCTGACCCGGATGACGAACGGCCAGGACGACCTCGCGCTGTCCACCTACACCCTGTTCTTCCTGGCGAAGAACAACGGCACGGACGTGAAGCTGATCGCGGACGCCACCTCGGCGAGCCCGCGCAGCAACGAGCTGGTCACCGTGCCGAACTCGCCGGTCAAGACGGTGGACGACCTGGACGGCAAGCGGATCGCCATCAGCTCGAAGAACGCCGCCTCGGACGTGCTGACCCGGTCGGTGATGCGCGACCACGGGATCGGCACCGACAAGGTGCAGTGGGTGCCGATGCCGTTGCCGGAGATGGGGACCGCGCTGGCGCAGGGCCGCATCGACGCCGCCTACCAGCCGGAACCGTTCCTCACGCAGTCGGCCAAGATCGCCGGTGCGTACCCGGTCATCGACGCCGCCAGCGGCAGCACGCAGGGCTTCCCGCTCACCGGCTTCGGCGCGACGGGGAAGTGGGTCCAGGCCCACCCGAAGACGATGCTCGCGTTCCAGCGCGCGATGCTCAACGCCACGCGCGCCGCGGTCGACCGGGCGCGGATCGAGCCGCTCGTCGTCCGCAACGCCAAAGTGGACCACGACATCGCCAGCCTGATGGTGATGCCCGCGTTCGGGTCCACCTTGGACGCCCGCCGCATCCAGCGGGTGCCGGATCTGTTGCAGCAGCTGGGTGTCGTCCAGACGAAGCTCGACGCCTCGTCGATGATCACGCCGCAGGCGAGTACCGGCTGACCGGAGCCGGGAGCGAAGGGCGGGTGCGCTGAAGAGCGCGCCCGCCCTTCTTGCGTCGTAAGGGCTTCTCCCGGTGGGCGGCCATCGCGAAATTCACGGACCGGTCACGAAGATCCCGTTTCCGGTGGTTCGCACCTTGACACGACCGGCGCCGCGCCCCACCCTCTTCATACCGACCGCGCGGTACGGCCTGGTCCACATAGTGGGACAGGGGAGACGGGAGAGTCGATGATGACACTTCTTGGTGAGGCTCTGCCCGGCGAGGACCTGCTCGTGGTGGACGGCCTCACCGTGCGGTTCGGCGGGCTCACCGCGCTGCGCGACGTCCGGCTGAGCGTCGACGCCGGCACCGTCGTCGGGGTCATCGGGCCGAACGGCGCCGGGAAGACCACGCTCTTCAACGTCATCTGCGGCTTCGTCCGGCCGCAGTCCGGCCGCGTGCTGTGGCGCGGCGAACCGCTCGTGCGGCAGCGTCCCGAACAGCTCGCCGGGCTCGGGATCGTCCGCACCCTGCAGGGCCTCGGCCTCTTCGCCGGGCTGACCGTGCTCGAGAACGTGATGGCCGGCGCGGGCCGGCACGCGAAGACCGGGGTGCTTCCCGCCCTCGTCGGTGCCGGGCGGTCGGCGCGCGACGAGGCCGGCCTGGCCGCGCGCGCCCGGGCGACACTCGGTGAGCTGGGGATCGCCGACCTCGCCGACCGGCTGCCCGGCGTGCTGCCCTACGGCGTGCGAAAACGCGTCGCCCTAGCGCGGGCGCTGGTGGCCGAACCGGACCTGCTGCTGCTCGACGAACCCGCGAGCGGGCTCTCGGCCGCCGAGCTCGTCGAGCTCTCGACGTTGATCCTCTCGCTGCGGCGGCACATGGCGGTCGTGCTCGTCGAGCACCACATGGACCTCGTCATGCAGGTCTGCGACCGCGTCGTGGTGCTCAACTTCGGCGAGGTGATCGCGGCGGGTACCCCGGCCGAGATCCAGGCCGACCCCCGCGTGACCGAGGCCTACCTCGGCGACCCCGCCGAGGAGGCGCCCGGTGCTTGAGATCGACGAGCTTTCCGTGGCCTACGGCGCCGTCCGCGCGCTCGACGGCGTCGGCCTGGAGGTCGAGCGCGGCGGGATCACCGCGGTGCTCGGCGCGAACGGCGCCGGCAAGACGACGTTGCTGCGCACGATCAGCGGCCTGCAGCCGGCCCGCGGCGGCCGGATCCACTGGGACGGCAAGGAACTCACCGGCCTGGCGCCCGACCGCATCGCCCGCGGCGGGGTCGCGCACGTGCCCGAAGGCGGCGGGGTGATCACCGAGCTGACCGTCGACGAGAACCTCCGGCTCGGCGCGCTGTGGCGGCGCGACCGCGCCGACCGCGAGGCCGCGCGCAAGGAGATGTACGAGCTCTTCCCGCCGCTGGAAGAACGTTCGGCGAAACCCGCCTCGACGCTGTCCGGTGGCGAGCGGCAGATGCTGGCCATCGGCCGCGCCCTGATGAGCCGGCCCGACCTGCTGCTGCTCGACGAGCCGTCGCTGGGCCTCGCGCCGCTGATCACCGCGCGGATCATGGGCATCCTGCGGGACCTGCGGACCTCGACCGGGCTCACCGTGGTGCTCGTCGAGCAGAACGCGCACAGCGCGCTGTCCATCGCCGACAACGGTTACGTCCTCGCGCTCGGCAGCGTGGTGGCGGTCGACACCGCCGCGGAGCTGCTGGCCGACGACGGTCTCCGCCACGCCTACCTCGGCTTCTGATCCATCCAACCGGTCACATGGAGGTGAACGGTCCGGTATGCAGGAATTCCTCGACCTGACTCTCGGCGGGATCTCCGCCGGCGCGGTCTACGCGGCCCTCGGGCTCGCGCTGGTCATCATCTACCGGGCCACCCGGGTGGTGAACTTCGCGCAGCCCGCCCTCGCCCTGATCTCGACGTACCTGGCGTACTCGGTGACGAAGGCGACGGGCAGCTACTGGCTCGGCTTCGCCGTCGCGATCGTGGCCGGGACGCTGCTGGGCGTCGCCACCGAACGGCTGCTGATCCGGCCGCTGCGGCACCGCTCCGAACTGAGCTCGATCATCGTCACGCTCGGGCTTTTGCTGGTGCTGCAGGCGATCGCGGGCATGATCTGGTCCAACGAGCCGCTGGCGTTCCCGTACGCCTTCGACTTCGTCGGCCGCTTCTCCGCCAACGACCTGTTCGTGGTGCTGGTGGTGCTCGTGATCGCCGCGCTCGTGCTCGTGGTGTTCAAGTACACGCCGCTGGGCCTGCGGATGCGGGCGGCCGCGTTCGCCCCGGAGGTGGCGCGCACGCTCGGCGTGCGGGTCGGGCTGATGCTCACCGTCGGCTGGGGCCTGGCGGCGGCGGTCGGCTCGCTGGCCGGGCTGCTCGCCACCCCGCCGTTCCTCTTCCCGAACGTGCTGGACGGCGTCTTCGTCTACGCCCTCACCGCGGCGGTGCTCGGCGGCCTGGACAACCCCCTGGGCACGATCGCCGGCGGGTTCGTCCTCGGCGTCGGACTGTCCTACGTGTCCGGCTACCTCGGACCGGAGATGGTGACGATCGCCGCGCTCGCGATCCTCATCGTCGTGCTGATCGTGCGTCCCAGCGGGTTGTTCGGCCGCGCGAAGGTGAGGCGGGTATGACGGTGCGCACGACTCCTCCGGAAACCCGCGTGGCGACGGCGAAGCAGAAGCGGACGCTGCCGCCGCTGCTCCGCCACGTCCTGTTCGCGCTGGCCGCGTTCGCCCTCGTCGTGGTGCTGACCCTGGTTACCGACGAGTTCACCAACCTGCGGATCGCGACGGTCGGCTACTACCTCATCGCGGTCGCCGGGCTGACTCTGCTCACCGGCCTCACCGGGCAGGTTTCGCTGGGCCACGGCGCGTTCATGTTCATCGGCGCGTACACGGTGGCGCTGCTGGTGCGGCGCGTCCCGTCGTTCCCGCTGTGGGCCGACCTGCTGCTCGCCTCGGCCGCGGGCGGTCTTGCCGGGCTGCTGGCCGGGGCCGCCGCGGCCCGGCTGCGCGGGCCGTACCTCGCCGGGGCGACGCTCGCGCTGGCCGTCGGGCTGCCCGCGCTGACCCGCCGGTTCCAGGACTTCCTGGGCGGCAGCAACGGACTCAGCTTCACCGTCCACAGCAGACCGTCCGGGGTCGCCGTCCCCGAGCTGCGCTGGCAGACCTGGATCGTCTGGCTCAGCGTGCTCATCGCGCTGGTGCTGGTGGTCAACGTCGTGCGCGGCAAGCTCGGCCGGAACTTCCGCGCGGTCCGCGACGACGAGGTCGCCGCGTCGCTGAGCGGGATCGCCGTCGGGCGCACGAAGATCCTCGCGTTCCTGATCAGCGCGGTGTGCGGCGGCCTGGCCGGTGGCCTGCAGGCGTTCCTGCTCGGCACCGCCGCACCCGGCTCGTTCACGCCCGCGCTGTCGCTGAGCCTGCTGGCGGCCGTGGTGCTGGGCGGGCTGGGTTCCCTGTGGGGCGCGCTGTGGGGCGCGGTCGCGCTCGTCTACTTCCAGGCCTGGTCCGAGGACCTCGCCGACGTCCTGCACCTGAACACCGACGTGGCCAACAACCTCCCGCTCGCGGTGTACGGCGTGATCCTCATCGTCGTCGTGCTCGCCTTCCCGCGCGGCATCCAGGGCGGGTTCCAACGGCTCCGCGCACTTCTCCGTCGATCCGCCGAGAAAAAGGAGAACCATGAGAACCACTAGGTACGGTGCGGGTTTCCTCGCCCTCGCCTTGGCACTGACCGCGTGCGGCGGTGCGGGGGAGAGCAACGGCGGTGGTCAGCAGGCCGCCGACTCGGCCGTCGGCGTCACGAAGGACACCGTCACCATCGGCACGCACCAGCCGCTGACCGGCCCGGCCGCGCCCGGGTACAGCAAGATCTCCGTCGGCGCCCGCGCGGTGTTCCAGGCGATCAACGACGGTGGCGGGATCAACGGCCGCAAGATCGACTACAAGGTCGAGGACGACGGTTACAACCCGACGAAGACCGTCGAGGTCGTCAAGAAGCTCGTCCTGCAGGACAAGGTGTTCGCGATCGTCGGCGGGCTCGGCACGCCGACGCACTCGAAGGTCGTCGACTACCTGAACACCGAGGGCGTCCCGGACCTGCTGGTGTCCTCGGGCGCGCTGGCGTGGGACAACCCGCAGAAGGCGCCGATGACCTTCGGCTACCAGCTGGACTACACGCGTGAGGGCAAGATCCAGGGCAAGTACATCAAGGACAACTTCGCCGGCAAGAAGATCGGGTACTTCACGCAGAACGACGACATCGGCCGGGACACCCAGGCGGGGCTCGACCAGTTCGTGAAGGACCAGACGGTCGCGCGGCAGGGCTACGACAGCGCCAACACCGATGTCACGCCGCAGCTGTCCGCGCTCAAGGCCGCGGGCGCCGAGGTCGTCGTCTGCGAGTGCATCCCGGCGTTCACCGCGCTGTCGATCCTGGCCGCGGCGAAGATCGGTTACAAGCCGCAGTTCGTCGTCAGCAGTATCGGCGCCGACCCGGCGACCCTGTCCGGGCTGCTGCAGGACTTCGCCAAGCGCGGCGGCGCGACCGTCTCGAGCGCGCAGCTGCTGTCCGGGCTGATCGGCACCGGCTACCTGCCCGACGTCTCGCAGACGTCCGACCCGTGGGTCGCCTACTTCAAGGGCATCCACGACAAGTACATCCCGAAGGAGCCGCTCACCAACACGCTGTTCTACGGGATGGTGCTGGGGTACACGTTCGGCCAGGCGCTGAAGGCCGCCGGGCCGGACCCGACGCGCCAGAAGATCGTCGAAGCGATGAGCTCCGGGCAGTTGAAGGGCCCGGGCCTCACGCCGTTCGGGTTCTCGAAGGACTCGCACTCCGGGTACACCGGCGGGTTCGTGTTCAAGATCAACCCGGACACCACGACGACGGTGATCCAGCCACCGTCGGTCACCGACCGGGGCACCGGGGCCATCACGCCGTACTCCGGTGAACGCGCCACCCCGGAGCAGGTCAACCTGCTGGGTAAGTGAGGTGGGGCCGGTCCGTAGCGCCGTGCGGACCGGCTCGCCCGCTCACATAGGGTGGTGGCATGGAGGTCAGAGACAAGGTCGTGCAGGCAGCGGTGCGCCTTTTCGCCGAGAAGGGGTTCGAGGCCACGACGGTCCGCGAGATCGTCGAAACGGCCGGCGTGACCAAAGGGGGGCTGTATCACTACTTCGAGTCCAAGGACGACTTGCTCCTGGAGATCTACACCGCGATGCTGCGGATGCAGGCCCAGCGGATGCGGACGATCGCGGAGTCGGACCTGCCGCTGCCGGAACGGCTGCACGCCATCATCGCCGACGTCGTGACGACCAGTATCGCGGACCTCGACGCGGCGACGGTGTTCTTCCAGTCGTTCCCGCAGTTGGAAAAGAGCAAGCAGATCCAGGTGCGAGCCGAGCGCCGCCGCTATCACGAGCGCGTGCGCGCCCTGGTCGAAGAAGGTCAGCGCGCGGGGATCTTCCGCGTCGACGTCCCCGCCGACCTGGTGATCAACTACCACTACGGCGCGATCCACCGGCTCCACATGTGGTACCACGCGGACGGCCCGCTGTCGGGGGAGCAGGTGGGTGAGCACTTCGCGAACCTGATGCTGCGCAGCCTCCGTCCTTAGTGGACGATCTATCGTGGGGGCATGCACATCGTGGCGGTCCTCGCGCTGGACCAGGTCGTCCCGTTCGACCTGGCGACGCCCATCGAGGTCTTCTCGCGGACGCTCCTGCACGGCTCACCGGCCTACGAGGTCCGCATCTGCGGACCCGAGCCCGAGCTCGACGCGGGGATGTTCACGCTGCGGCCGCCGTGGGACCTGGGTGGTCTGGCCGACGCGGACACGATCATCGTGCCGGGCCGGGCGTCGAACCCGGCTCTTCCGGTCGAGGTCGTCTTGGCGCTTCGGTCGGCGGCGGCGCGGGGAGCGCGGATCGCGTCGATCTGCTCGGGGGCGTTCGTGCTGGCCGAGACGGGCCTGCTGGACGGCCTGCGCGCGACGACCCACTGGGCGGCCGCTCCCGAGCTGGCCCGGCTGTACCCGGCGGTCGACGTCGATCCGGACGTGCTCTACGTGGACAACGGGCAGCTCCTCAGCTCGGCGGGCGCGGCGGCGGGCCTGGACCTGTGCCTGCACCTGATCCGCCGCGACCACGGTTCGGCGGTGGCGGCCGAAGCGGCCCGGCTGTCGGTGATGCCCCTGGAGCGCGAGGGCGGCCAGGCCCAGTTCATCGCCCACGACGCACCGCCGACGCCCCGCGGGTCCGAGCTGGAGCCGGTGCTGGCGTGGATGGAGGAGAACTGCGCGGCGGAGCTGACGCTGTCCGGAGTCGCGGCGCGGGTGGGGATGAGCACGAGGACGTTGAACCGGCGCTTCCGCGAGCAGACGGGGACGACACCGCTGCAGTGGCTGCTGCGCGCCCGGGTCCGGCGCGCCCAGCACCTGCTGGAGGCGACAGGTGATCCGGTGGATCGGATCGCGGCGCAGGTGGGGTTCGGGTCGCCGGGGGCGTTCCGGGAGCGGTTCAAGCGGGTGGTGGGGACGAGCCCGCAGGCCTACCGGGCCAGCTTCCGGGGCGCCGGGGCGGTGTGAAAGCACGCGACGTTCGCGCGGCGATCCGGGCCTGAGCTATCCCGCGCAGCGCAGCAGGATGTCCCGCATCGAGCCCATGCCGTACTTGTCCACCGTGCTCGACAGATCCGCGACTTCACGCAGCAGCGGCCCGATGTCCACGCCCGCCGCGCGCGCCTCGGTGCAAAGGTCGTTCAGCGCCAGGATTTCGTCGCGGGTATCGCGGCCGTGGTCGCGGGCCGACAGGTGCAGGAGCCGGGTGCGGAAGTCCGCTCCCGGGAGGTGGGCGGCCCAGCAGAACGACGAGTACCGGTCGAACATCGCGCGCACGGCGGTGCGCGTCTCGTCGTCGCCGTGCTCGTAACGGTCGAGCAGTGCTCGCAACGCTTCCTCGGCCTCGGCGCGGATCCCGGCTTCGTCCAGGGGCTCCGCGGCGCGCAGCTTCTCCTGCCACGCCGGGTCCGAGAGGTCGATGGGACGCTTCGCGATCGGTTCCAGGCGCAGGTCCAGCCGCGCGACCGTCTCCTCGAGTTCCGCCACGGCTCACCGTAACCGGTAAGGTCGGGACCATGTCGAGCCCCGAAGCGTCCAGGGTGGGGCCGCCGGTCATGCCGGTGGCCCGGTAACTCCCGCACGCCCGGGTCCCGGGTGACCACGAAGCGTCCACCGTCTTCGTGCTCCCTGGAGTCTTCGCTGTGTTCCTGTACTGCCTCGCCCTGGGCGTGTTCGCCATGGGCACGTCCGAATTCATGCTCGCCGGGCTCGTGCCCGGCATCGCCGCCGCGCTCGACGTCTCGCTCGCGCAAGCCGGCTACCTGACCTCCGCCTTCGCCGCCGGCATGGTCGCCGGCGCGCCGCTCATGGCCGCTCTCTCGCGGACCTGGCGACGGCGCCTCGCCTTGCGGATCTTCCTGGCCCTCTTCGTCGTCGCGCACGTCGTCGGCGGCCTGACGACGTCCTTCGCCGTCCTGCTCGCGACGCGGGTGGTCGCCGCCGTCGCCAACGCGGGGTTCCTCGCCGTCGCCCTGACCGTCGACCGGCGGGGTCGCGCCATCGCCGTCCTGCTCGGCGGGACGACCTTGGCGTGCGTCGCCGGCATCCCCGGTGGGGCGCTGCTCGACGCCGCCTTCGGCTGGCGTGCGGCCTTCTGGACCGTCGCCGTGCTCTGCCTGCCCGCCTTCGTGGCGGTGTCGCGCGTTCCCGACACCCCGGCGGGCGGCACCGCCGACCTCCGGAGCGAACTTCGGGCACTCCGCCCCCTGGCCGGCGTGCTTCTGCTCGGCGCGCTCGTCAACGCGGCCACCTTCGGCGTCTTCACCTACCTGGCGCCGGTCGCCGGCAGCGCCGCGCCGGTCGTGCTCGCCGCCTTCGGGGCCGGGTGCTTCGCCGGCGTCACGGCCGCGGGACGCCTCGCCGACCGGTGGCCCGGGCGGGTCGTCACGGTCGGGGGCTCGCTGCTGCTCGCCGGCTGGGTCGTGCTGGCCTTCACCGCCCACGTGCCCGCGGCGCTCGTCGCCGAAGCGTTCACGCAGGGTGCGTTGTCCTTCGCGGTCGGCGGCACGGTGATCACCCGGATCCTGCGCCTGGCCACCGGCGCCCCGACGATGGCGGGCTCCTACGCGACCGCCGCGCTCAACGTCGGCGCGACGGCGGGCCCGGTGCTCGCGGGAGCGGCGAACCCGTTCTGGGTGGCCGCGGCCCTGGTCGCCGTGGCACTGGCTATCGACGTCGCCGGACGTAGTGGACGACCAGCAGGACCAAGGCGACCGTCGCGATCGCGCCGGCGGTGATCCGGAACGGGTCGGCCAGGCCGGTGAAGGAGCCGATCGCGTTGACGGCGGCGCTGACGAGCAGGACCGGCCAGAGGACGAAGGGGGTCGCGGTGCGGGCGGGGACGTTGGTGTTTGTCATGGCCCAAACGCTAGAGCCGGGCCAGAACCGAAACGATGCCGTCCGCACCCGGATCCGGGGTGGTGCCTGCGCTACCCCGCGTCCCGGCCGAGGTAGGCGAGCACCGCGAGCACGCGGCGGTGCCCGCCGCCTTCGTCCGACGGCAGGCCGAGCTTCGCGAAGATGTTGCGGATGTGCTTGAGCACCGCGCCGTCGCTGACGACGAGCAGTTCGGCGATCGTGCTGTTGTTGTAGCCCTCGGCCATCAGCGACAGCACTTCGCGCTCGCGGGCGGTCAACGCGTCCAGGGGGTCCGCCGCGCGCCGGCGTGCCATGAGCTGGCCGATGACTTCCGGGTCCATCGCCGTCCCGCCCTTGGCGACCCGCTCGAGCGCGTCGAGGAACCGCTCGACCTTGCCGACGCGCTCCTTGAGCAGGTAACCGACCGCGCCGACGCCGTCGGCGAGCAGCTCGACCGCGTAGCTCGTTTCCACGTGGGCCGACAGCACCAGCACCGGCAGGCCCGGGTGGATCTCGCGGGCGCGGACGGCGGCACGCAGGCCCTCGTCACGGTGGGTCGGCGGCATCCGGACGTCCATCACGACGGCGTCCGGCCGGGTGCCTTCGACGAAGGTGAGGAAGTCCTCGGCGTTGTCGAACGTGGCGGCGACTTCGATGCCCGCCGTCTTCAGCAGCAGCGCGAGGCCTTCGCGCAGCAGCGCGTCGTCCTCGGCGATCACGACCCGCATGGCAGCTCCACTCGCAGCACGGTCGGCCCACCGGGTGGGCTGGTCAGGGTGAGGGTTCCGTCGAAGGCTTCGGCGCGGCGCCGGATCCCGGGGAGCCCGCTGCCGCGCCTCTCGTCGGCGCCGCCGCGGCCGTCGTCGCGGATCTCCAGGGTCAGCAGGGAAGCCGTGCCGCCGAGCTTGATGTCCACAGTGGACGCGTCGGCGTGCTTGGTGATGTTGGCCAGCGCCTCGGCGACGACGAAGTACGCGGCGGCCTCGACGGCGGCCGGGCGGCCGGTTTCGTACTCGACGGTGACCGCGGCAGGCACCGGCGTGCGCTCGGCGAGCGCCCGCACCGCGCCCGCGAGACCGCGCTCGCTCAGCAGCGGCGGGTAGATGCTGCGCACGACCGTCCGCAGCTCGGCGAGCGCGTCGGTCGCGGTGTCCTGGGCCTTGACCAGCAGGTCGCGCACGGTGGCCGGGTCGCGGTCGTAGAGCTGGCCGGCGATGCCCAGCTGCAGCACGACCGCGGCGATCCGCGCCTGGGTGCCGTCGTGCAGGTCACGCTCGATGCGGCGCAGCTCGGCGCCGTGCGCCTCCAGCGCGGCCGCCCGCGTCGCGGTCAGTTCGGCGACCCGGTCGGCCAGGACGACGCCGGGCGCCGGCCGCAGCAGCTTCCGCGCGGTGCGGGCCTGCCAGCGCGCGGCGCGCGGCAGCAAGAGCGTCGCGGCGGCCATGGCGACGGCGACCAGCAGGTCGAGCCCCGCGTTCGGCCACGAGTTCACCACGATGCCGAGGGAGCCCTCGATCCCGCCGGGCACCGCCGGCCAGATGAGCACCGTGACGACCTGCTGGACCGCGCCGAGCGGGAGGCCGACGGCCAGGCTGCCGAGCAGCAGCCCGGTCGCGGCGTGGATCGCGAGCCACGCGAGGTCGCGGCGGGTCGCCGGGTCCTTCAGCGGCGAGCCGTCCCGGTACGGCTCGGGGATGGCCTCGCCGAGCTTGCGCGCGGCCCGGCGCCGGTCGACCCCGACCGGCCACCGCGCCAGCTTGATCGCCGGCGCCAGCGACGGGATGCCGATGCCGAACGGGCACAGCAGGAGCACGGCGAAGAGGCCCACGAGGGCGAAGATCGACAACAGCGACGTGCCGGCGCCGACCACGAGGTAACGAGCCGCCGACCAGCACTCGCGCAGGCGGGTCGTCACGGCGACAGTGTCCCACCCCACCTCGGTGGTGGTGCTGGCGCTACCCCGGATCCACCTCTCCACAGGATCGAGCCGGCGGCCCCGCCGACCTAGTTTTCTGGGGACAGAACAAAGGGGATCACCGATGACGACAGCGAATGCGCTGGAACTGGCCGGGGTGCGGAAGGTGTACGGCTCCGGCGACGGCGCCGTCACCGCGCTGGACGGCGTGACGGCGAACGTGGCGCGGGGGACGTTCACCGCCGTGATGGGCCCGTCGGGCTCGGGCAAGAGCACCTTCCTGCACTGCGCGGCCGGGCTGGACCGGCCGACGTCGGGGAAGGTGCTGCTCGGCGGCACCGAGATCGGGCGGCTGAAGGAGAACGAGCTGACCCGGCTGCGGCGCACCCGCGTCGGGTTCGTGTTCCAGGCCTACAACCTGATGCCGTCGCTGAACGTGCTGCAGAACATCACGCTGCCGCTGCGGCTCGCGGGCACCAAACCGGACCCGCAGTGGCTGCGCGAAATCGTCGAAGGCGTCGGGATGGCGAAGCGGCTGGAGCACCGCCCGGCGGAGCTGTCCGGCGGGCAGCAGCAGCGCGTCGCGATCGCCCGGGCGCTCATCGCCCGGCCCGACGTCGTGCTGGCCGACGAGCCGACCGGCGCCCTCGACACCCGCACCGCGCGGCAGGTGCTGGACCTGCTCCGCGCCGTCGTCGACGGCATGGGCCAGACGGTGCTGATGGTGACCCACGACCCGGTCGCCGCCTCGGCCGCGCACGGCGTCCTGTTCCTCGCCGACGGCCGGCTGGCCGGGCACCTCCCGAACCCCACCCCCGAGCGGGTTGCGGAGCGGATGACGCACCTCGGGGAGTGGTGACCGTGCTGTCCTTGGCTTGGCAGACGATCCGGACGCGGCTCGGCGGGTTCGCCGGCGCGTTCATCGCGATCCTGTGCGGCACCGCCCTGGTGGCGGGCTGCGGGGTCCTCATGGAGTCCGGCCTGCGCGCCGGCGTCCCCACCCAGCGCTACGCCGCCGCGGCCGTCGTCGTCGGCGGTGCCCAGAGCGTGCACCCGCCGGGGGCCGACGCGCTGACGTTCGAGCAGGTCGGCGAGCAGCCGTCGGTCCCGGAGGCACTGGCCGGCCGGATCGCCTCGGTGCCCGGCGTCCGCGCGGCGGTGGCCGAGCAGAGCTTCCCGGCGCAGGTCGTGACGGCTTCCGGGGAGGTCCTCGGGGGCGCGCAGTCCCTGGGCCACAACTGGGACGCGGCCGTGCTGGCGCCGTTCACGCTGCGCGCGGGCCGGGCGCCCGGGGCCGCCGACGAGGTCGTCCTGGACGCGGATCTCGCGCAGCGGGCGGGTGTCAGCGTCGACGGGCAGGTGCGGATCGCGACCCGGTCGGTGCCGCGGACGTTCCGGGTGAGCGGCATCGTCGACGGCCTCTCGCGGCAGTCGGCGCTGTTCTTCACCCCCGGCCAGGCGGCGGAACTGGCCGGACGTCCCGGCCAGGCGCACGCGATCGGCGTGCTGGCCGAGCCCGGCGTGACGCCGGAGACGCTCGCCGGGCGGATCGGCGCGATCGCGGACGGCGCCGAGGTCACCACCGGCGTCGAGCGCAGCACGGTCGAGTTCCTCGACGTCAGCCAGACGCGGATGCTGCTGCTGGCCATCGCCGGCTCGTTCGGCGGGTTCGCCCTGCTCGTGGCCGTGTTCGTGGTGGCGAGCACGCTTGCCCTGACGATCAACCAGCGGCGCCGGGAGTTCGCGCTGCTGCGTGCGGTCGCCGCGACGCCGAAGCAGATCCGCAAGCTCATCGGCACCGAAACGACGCTGGTCGCGCTCGTCGCCGGCGTGCTGGGCGGCGCGCTGGGGCTGGCGGTGGCGTCGGGGCTGCGGGACGCGTTCGCCGCGATCGGCGTGATCCCGGCCGACTTCGGGCTGGCGATCAGCCCGCTGCCGTCGGTCGCGGCACTGCTGCTGGGCCTGGGCGCGGCCCGGGTGGCGGCGTGGGCGGCGTCGCGGCGGCCGTCGATGATCCGGCCGGTCGAAGCGCTCGGCGAGGCGGCGGTCGAACGTCGTGAGCTGGGCCGCGGCCGCCTGATCACCGGCTGGGGCCTGGTGCTCGTGGGCTTCGGGGGTGCGCTGGTGCCGCTGTTCCTGCGCGGCGACATCGGGACCGCGGTCTCGACGATGGCGACGCTGGTCGTCGTCATCGGGCTGGCCGTGGTCGGGCCGCAGGTGACCGGGCTGGCGGTGCGGGTGCTCGCGCCGGTGCTGGGGCGGGTCTGGCGGATCAGCGGGTACCTGGCCGGCGCGAACGCCCAGGCCAACACCCGGCGGCTGGCGGCGGCGGTGACCCCGCTGATGCTGTCGATCGCGTTCGCCTTGGCGACGTTCTACAGCCAGACGTCGTCGACGGCGGCCGCGGCGGAGGAGACGGCCCGCTCGACGACGGCCGACTACGTGCTGAGCGGCCCGGCGGGTGTCTCGCCCGAGGTCGCCGCGGCGGTCGCCCGGGTGCCGGGGGTCGCGGCGGCGACGCCGGTGGTGCGGACGTCGGTGCTCACGGTGTCGACGGTGGGTGACAGCGTGGACGTCCAGCGGAAGCCCGCGCAGGGTCTGGCGGGCGAGCAGGTGCGTGGTGCTCTGGAGCTGGGCGTCGACAGCGGGCGGCTCGCGGACCTGGCCGGGGATACGGTCGCGTTGAGCCGCTCGGAGGCCGATTGGCTGGACAAGAAGATCGGCGACGAGGTCACGTTCTACTTCGGCGACGGCGTCCCGGCGAAGCTGCGGCTGGTGGCGACGTACACGCACGACCTGGCGTTCGGCGACTTCGTGCTGCCGGTGGCGCTGGCCCGCGAGCACAACGGCGGCCGGCTGGACGACTCGGTGCTGGTCCGGCGTTCTCCGGACGCGGATCCCACGGCGGTGTCCACGGCGCTGCGCGCGCTGCCGTACCCGGGGCTGACGGTGGCTTCGTCGGCGCCGGCACCCGAGGGCGGCGAACGGCAGGCGCAGTTCTACCTGAACCTGGTCGCGGTCGGCGTGATCGTCGGGTACCTGGCGATTTCGGTGGCCAACACATTGGTGTTGACGACGGCGCAGCGGTCGCGGGAGTTCGCGTTGCTGCGGTTGGTCGGCACAACACGTCGCCAGGTGACTCGCATGATGCGGCTCGAGGCTCTGGTGACGGTCGGGGTCGCGGTGGTCGTGGGGACGGTGGTTGCGTTGGTGCCACTGGGTTTGCTGAACGTGGGACTGCGGGGGAGCTTGCTGCCGTCGGGCCCGCTGTCCGTCTACTTCGGAATCATCGGCGGCGCGGCAGTGCTGGGGCTGGCGGCGATGGGGCTGTCGACGTGGGTGGCGCTGCGGGCCCGCCCCATCGACGCGATCGGCCTGCGGGAGTAGGGCGTCTTGAATGACTCATTCAGGTCCTCGGAGGTCCTGAATGAGTCATTCAAGACGTTTGCCGCGGTGGCGTCAGCAGCCCGCGCCGGTGTCTTCGCCGGTGTAGGAGAGAACGCGCCAGTCGGTGGTCCCGCCCAACGGGACCACCCCACCGGCGGCGACGCACTTTTCGCCGATGAGGGTCTTGAAGACGCCGCCGTAGGTGAGGGAGTAGGCCTTGATCTTCGTGGCGGCGGCGCCGCAGTTGCCCCACTGGTAGTCGCGGGCGTTCGGGCCGGAGGAACCTTGCGTCCACTGGGTGCCACAGGTGATCGCCGAGGCGGACGTCGTCCCGGCGACGACCGGCAGCGCCGCCACGGCGAACCCGAGCGCTATGGCCGCGGTGATGCGTTTCATGGAATTTGACCCCCTGCTTTTTGGAAACAGTACTGGGGTCAAGCTAACGGTGAATCAGCAGGAATTTCCCTAATCCCGAGCCGAGGGCGGCCACAGCCCGAGCCGGGTGAACTGCTCGCGGACGTGGTCGCGGACCGGGTCGTCGATGTCGGCGACGAGCGCGATGGTCTGGCGGGACTCGTTCCACGCCTCGGCCTGCCGGCCGGTCGCGGCCAGGGACCGGACCAGGGCCACCAGCGCGCGGACGACCCGGACGTGGTCGGCGGACCGCGAAATCCCGAGCGCCTTCCGGGCGGACAGCAGGACGTCGTGGTGTTCTTCGGCGTCGCATGCGGCTTCGCTCAGCTCGACCAGGGCCGCGAGCGTCCGCTCGTGGTCGGCTGGGTACTTCTCGTGCAGCGCGACCGCTTCGGTGAACTGCCGGATGGCCTCCGTGGTCCGGCCGGAGCGGCGGCTCAGCAGGCCGAGCTCCAGCGCCATCGCGGCGTGGCGCCGGTGGTCGCCCAGCTCGGCGTACAGCATTTTCGCGTGGGACAGATGTGTTTCGGCTTCCGCCAGCTCGTCCTGACGGCGCAGGTGCGTGCCGAGCGCGCCGTGGGCCGCGGCGCACTGGGCGGGTTCGTTCAGGCTGTGCTGGATTTCGAGGGCCTGGCGCAAGCACGACTCGGCTCGGCTCGGGTCCCCGGTGTCCTGCGCATGACGGGCGAGCAGGAGGAAGACTTCGGACTGGTCGCGGCTGTTGCCGGTGTTGTGGAAGATCGCGCTCGCCAGCTCGAGGGACTCCTCGGTCTTCTCCGGATCACCGAGCGCGTGGTGGATCCGTGCCAGTCCCGCCCAGGCCTGCCCCTCGGCGTCGAGGTCGTGTTCGGCACGGGTGGCGAGCAAAACCGCCTCGACGGCTTCGCGCCATTCGGCTGCCGTGTCGCCGATGGCCAGGTGGGGCCGCACCAGCCGGAGCAACGTCACCGCACGGGCCGGGCTGGAGTCCGCCGCACGGCGGATCGCGGCACACAGACTGGCCTCCTCGTCGGCCAGAAAGTCTTGCGCCGCAGCATAATCCGGCAGGTGCCCGGCCTGGGGCAGCTCGGCCGTGCGCCGCAGGGCGGGCGACAGGACCTCGGCGACGTCCGTGACGCGGGCGATGTACCAGTCGAGGAGCCGCGCCTCGGCCTGACGGCGATCGGCGGGGGAGTCGTGGGCGAGCGCGAGCCGTTCGCCGGCCGCGCGAGTGAGGACGTCCATCCGGTAGCGGCCCTCTTCCCGGCCGAGAAGGTACAGGGAGCCGAGCGCGGTGACCGCACCGCGCGTGGTCTCGTCGTCGGTCTGGCCGAGGGTGCGGATCGCTTCCAGGGAGATGCCGGGGCCGATGGTGAGCGCGAGCAAGCGGAAGAGCCGGGTCGCCGGCGGGCCCAGGGCGCGATAGGACCACAACAATGACGTCAGGATCGTGCCCGACGCCAGTTCGCCGGCCAGCAGGAGCTCAGCCGGGGTCGGCAGGCCGCCGGGCAAGAGTTCGGCGAGGGTGCGGACGGCCTGCGGAGTGCCGCCGGTCAGCATGAGTACCGTCGCCGGATCGGGCGGGGCGGCCGGGGAGTCGCGGAGCAGGCTCTCGAGCAGGGGCTCGATCTCGGCTTCGGTGAAGGGGGCGACCTCCAGCCGGTAGGCGCCGTGGTGGGTCACGAGGTCGCTCAGCCGATGCCGGCTGGTCACGACGACCACGGAGTGCGCACTGCCCGGCAGCAGCGGCACGATCTGCCTGGAATCCCTTGCGTTGTCGAGGAAGAGCAGCACCCGGCGGTCGTCGAGCAGGGTCCGCAGCATCCTGGTCCGGGCGCTCAGGCTCGCGGGTACGGCGTCGGTGGCGACCCCCAGCGCGTCGAGGAATTCGGCGAGCACGTCGGCGGGCTCGCGGGGCGGGCCGGTGGCGTACCCGGCGAGATCCGCGTGCAGCTGGCCGTGGGGGAACCGCTCGCGGACGGCGTGCGCCCAGTGCAGTCCCAGCTCCGTCTTGCCGGCGCCGGCCGCCCCGGTGACGGCGACGATGAGCGTCGCGGGCGGGCCGCTGACCCGGGAGCGCAGGAAAAGGGCGTTCAGCCGGGCCAGATCTTCGTCGCGGTCGACGAACTGGCTGACCGTCGACGGAAGCTGGGCGGGCGGCAGCGCGCGGAGGGCGGCCTGGGTGCGGTGGCGGTCGGCCGGCGTGGGCGAGTCCCGGTACTGCAGCAGCTGCTGGTGCACGTCCTGCAGTTCCTGGCCGGGCCCGGTCCCGAACGACCGCGCGAACCGGTCGTAGACGTGTTTCCAGTAGGTGTCGAAGACTTCGTAGTGCCCGAGCCCGTTCAGCGCGGTGAGCCGTTGCGCGATGTACCGGGTGTCGAGCTCGTGGTCGACCATGGCTTCGTCGAGGATCCGCAGAACTTCGCGGTAGTTGCGGCGATCGAGCTCGACGGCGCACAACGCCTGGTAGGCGGCGACCCGGTCGTAGCGGTCGAGGTCTTCCCGCTTCTGTTCCATCCAGACGCTGCCGAGGTCTTCGACCACGGGGCCCCGCCAGAGGTCCATCGCTTTCCGCAGCGCGTTCGCGGCCTCGTCGAGCCGTCCGGTTTGCCGGGCTTGTTCGCCGTCACGGATCAAGGTCTTGAAGCGCGCGTAGTCGAGGTAGTCGTTTTCGGGCAGGAACTGGTAGCCGGCGCGCTGGGTGACGATCCGCGCGGAGACCCCGAAGCCGCGCAGGCGGGCCCGGAGGCGGCTGACGTAGGTCTGGAGGTCGTTCCTGGCGTGGCCGGGCGGGTTGTCGTCCCAGAGTGCTTCGGTGACGGTCCGGACGGTGACGACCTTGCCGTGGTGGAGCATCAGCACACCCAGCAGGGACCGTTCCTTGGCCCGCCCGAGCGCGACCTTCCGGTCGCCGAGCAGCAGCTCCACGGGCCCCAGGATCCGGAATTCCATCGGGTTTCCCGTCCACCCCGGCAGGACTACCTGCCAGCACCGTAACCCGCCGACCGGCGCGTTTCAGCGCGGGTCGAGTGGCTGTCAAGAATTTGTCCAGCAAGCGGCAAGCGAAGTGTCCACCGGGCGAGTTCACGATCTCGTCATGTCGTGGACGGATGTGTGGCAGTGGCTTCGGGGGACGTCGCCGCCCTCGGTCGTGGAGCCGGTGGCGGATCCGGTCCACCACACCATCTTCATCGTCGAAGTCGACGGGTTCGCCGCGGTCGACCGGACCAACATGCACCGGCTGACCCTTCGGGCGGGTCTCTACCAGGTGGTCCAGCAGGCGTTGGTGGCCAGCGGCGTTTCGTGGGGCGACTGCTACCACGCCGACCTCGGCGATGGGGTGCTCGTGCTGGTGCCCGCCGAGTATCCGAAGGCGGTGTTCAGCGAGCTGGTCCCGGCGGCGCTCACGGCTCTCTTGGCCGGGCACAACCGCATGCACCGGCTACCGGAGAGGATCTTCCTTCGGGCGGCATTGCACGCCGGAGAAGTGAGTTATGACGCTCACGGCCGGACAGGAGCTGCCATGGTGCACGCCTTCCGACTGCTGCACTCCGGGGTGCTGGGGGATGCGCTGGCCGATGCGGGTGGAGATCTCGCGATGATCGCTTCGGCTTGGTTCTACGACGAAATCATCCGGCACAGTCCGGTGAGTCGGCCCGAGCAGTATCGGCCGGTGTTCGTACAGGAGAAGGAGACATCGGGGCAGGCGTGGGTCCGGTTGTTCGGGCCGGAAGCGAGCACGGGTCGGGCAGACGGCCTCGCGCTGGGTTGAGGGCGCCGGAGCAGCGCCCTCAACCCGGCTTTCAGGGAGCTTCGGTAGCCACGACGCGCAGGAAAGACGACCATGCGCTCTGCTCGAACTGGATCACCGGTGAAGTCGGCCGGGGGTCTTTGCTGTCACGAACGAGAGTGGCATCGGTCGTGATGCGGACTTCGAGGCAACTGCCGCTGGCGTTTGAATGACTGCTCTTGAACCACGCACTGCTGCCGGACGGGGAGGGGGATGGCGTTGCGTTCGTCAACCGGGTTCCTTTGCGTGATTCCGAATGGTTAAGGAGGTGCTCGATGTTCGGAGCGGCAAATAACGTCTTTGTTGGCCGGAGTGATGCTGTGGCCTCGGCCGTGGCGGTACGCGAGGAGCATTCGGTGTTCGAGTAGCTGCTGTTGCTTCGCGCACTTCGGCTGGGCGACGAAGAAGAACGGCGTTGCGTTCGTCAGTCGAGTTCCCTCGCATGATTCCGAATAATTTGCAGGGATTGCTCCCTGTTCAAGGCGCGGCGATATGCGTCGTCATAGGCTGTGGTAATGTTTCGAACCTGAGTTGAATCGTCGATTATGCCCCAGGCTGTCACGGTTTCCTGCCAAGCCAGGGTTGGTAGTTGCGGGTTGTCGAAATCGATGAGGTGGACCGTAGCTGCGCCGAAAAGGCCGCACGCGGTGGCGGTGAACGGAATGATCCGGACGTCGAGGGCTTCCGGATGCTCCTCGATCAGGTTGCCCAGGTGTGTGAGCTGGTCGCGAAGCACTCGCTTGCCCCCGATCTGCTGTCGCAGTGCGGCCTCGCTGATCACAGCGGTCAAGGTGAAGGGGTCGTCGGGGTTCATGAGCCGTTCTTGACGACGAAGCCGGGCTTGGACCCGCTGGTCGACTTCGACCTGGCGTACCGTCACATCGGGCATCATGATCGCCCTGATGTAATCGGCGGTCTGCATCAGCCCCGGAATAAGGAGACTTTCATAGTCTCGCATGCTGAGGGCGCCTTGCTCTAATCCGTACAGTCGTTGGATATCGCTGTCGAAGAGTGCTGAATAGCGTGACCACCAGCCGCGCTCCTTGGCGGCCGCGCGCAGTGCGAGCAGCTCCTGCTTTTCTTCTTCGTCGAATTCGAACAGCTCGATGATGCGTGCGAGCGCTTCCGGGGAGAGTATTTTTCGCTCGTTCTCGACGGCAGACCAGTAATTCCGGGAAAAGCCGACTGTGTCGGTGATCGTCCGGACTTCGATCCCCAGCTGTTCACGCCGTCGTTTGAGGCGTAGGGCAAGTTCCCAGGAGGCGACGACCGGCGAGGAAGGGATGGTCATGTCGTGCTCGTCAGTGTCCGAAGTGGTCGTACGGCCGACGTGGCGCGGTACAGACGAAGACCTCCATGGGCTTCACGACCTTCTGCACGTGCAGACTGAGCTGCGGACACGAGTGGGCATGGTCGACGGTTACGGTAACCCAACCATGGACCGATGCACTAGCGGTAGTACATCTGGTTCCGTAGTCTGTCATATACGCCAGTTGGCGTCTTCGTGTGCCTGGGCGTTCAGTCGAGCTAGACCTAAATGCCCTGGTCGGCGCCCGTTGATCGAGCGTCGCGCTGGCCGAAGGAGGCCACGTGTTCGAGCCGGGGACAACCCCCCCGGAGGTCCGGCCGGCAGGCCGGACCTCCGGGCCGGTCTGGTCTCGACCCGGACATGTCCCCGGCGCGATCGGCGTCGCTCAGGCGCGGGAGATGGAGCCCGCCGGGGTCGACTGGCGGGGCAGTCTCGGGCTGCACACCGCCCACTGCACGATCGTGGTCGTCGACGTCGAGGGGTTCGGGCTCCGGAGTAGAACGAACCCCAACAAGGTTCGGGTCCGGCGGGGCATGTATCGGGCCGTCGAGCACGCTTTCATCGCGGCTCGAATTCCCTGGGCCGTCTGTTGGCGGGCGGATCTGGGTGACGGTGTGCTCGTGCTGGCTCCCGCGCAGATTTCGAAAGCTCTCTTCGTCGATCTGCTCCTCGGAGCGCTCGCCGACGAAATCGCGGCTCACAACAGAATGCACCCGCCGCCGGAATGCATTCGGCTCAGGTTGGCTCTGCATGCCGGAGAAGTCTCCTATGACGATCACGGCGTCACCGGTTCGGCGATTCTTCATGCTCAGCAGTTGCTCGACACGCTCGAGCTGAAACGTGCCCTGGCGAAAACCACCGCTGTGCTCGCCGTGATCGCGTCGGACTGGATCTTCGATGAAGTTGTCAGGCACAGTGAACGGAGCGGTGCCGACACCTACCGGGCCGTCGAAACCTCCGGTGGGCGAGCGTGGATCCGGCTGCTCGCGCGGCGGCGCGATCTTCGCCGGCGTCGCCGGGCGGGTTGACGGGAAACCCTGCCGTACTCTCGAAACTTTCCGAAAGTTATTGCCCCACCGAACACTCCGAACGCATGCTTTCGCCATCCCAGCCTCGACGAGGAGGAAGCATGCTCGCCAAGAATCGCTTCAGGGTGTTCGCCGGTGGGGCCGCCCTTGCGCTCATCGCCACGCTCCTGCCCGGGGTTGCCCGGGCCGATACCGTCATCAGCACCAGCCAGACCGGGAACAACGGTGGCTACTACTACTCCTTCTGGACCGATGGCGGTGGCTCGGTCCAGATGACGCTCGGCTCCGGCGGGAACTACCGGATGAACTGGAGCAACGTCGGGAACTTCGTCGGGGGCAAGGGGTGGAGCAACGGGAGCCGGCGGACCGTGAACTACTCCGGCAGCTTCAACCCCTCCGGCAACGGCTATCTCGCCCTCTACGGCTGGACCTCGAACCCGCTCGTCGAGTACTACATCGTCGACAACTGGGGCACCTACCGGCCGACCGGGACCTACAAGGGCACCGTCACCAGCGATGGCGGCACCTACGACATCTACCAGACCACGCGGTACAACGCGCCGTCGGTCGAGGGGACCAAGACCTTCAACCAGTACTGGTCCGTGCGGCAGCAGAAGAAGACCGGGGGCACCATCACCACCGGGAACCACTTCGACGCCTGGGCGCGCTACGGCATGCGGCTCGGCAGCTTCAACTACTACATGATCCTCGCCACCGAGGGCTACCAGAGCAGCGGCAACTCCAACCTGACGGTGGGCTGACCGATGCGCCCCTGGATCCTGGCGGCCGCCTTGGCCGTGACGACCATGACCTCCGTCGCACCGGCGCACGCTGCCGCCTGTGGCGGGTACGTCGGCCTCACCTTCGATGACGGGCCGTCGAACGCGCACACCCCCGCGCTGCTGAACGCCTTGCGGCAGAACGGGTTGCGGGCGACCATGTTCAACGAGGGCCAGTACGCCGCCGCGTACCCGGCCCAGGTGCGGGCGCAGGTGAGCGCGGGCATGTGGGTCGGCAACCACAGCTACACCCACCCCCACCTCACTCAGCAGAGCCAGTCCCAGATGGACTCCGAGGTTTCCCGGACGCAGCAGGCGATCGCGGCGGCCGGCGGGGGTACACCGAAGCTCTTCCGCCCGCCGTACGGCGAAACGAACGGGACACTGCAGGCCGTCGAAGCGAAATACGGTCTCCGGCAGATCATCTGGGACGTCGATTCGCAGGACTGGAACAACGCGAGCGTCGACGCGATCGTCGCGGCCAACGCCCGGCTCGGCAACGGCCAGATCATCCTGATGCACGAATGGCCGGGCAACACCCTGGCCGCGATCCCGCGGATCGCGCAGACCCTGGCGAGCCGCGGGCTGTGCGCGGGGATGATTTCGCCTCAGACGGGCCGGGCGGTCGCCCCGGGCTGAGGCCCTCCGGGTGGGGGGGGGGGGCCGGGCCCCCCCCCCCCCCCCCCACCGGGTGGGGGCCCGCCCCCCCGGCCCCCGGCGGGGGGTGGAGTCGGCGGGGGGGCGCGCCCCCCGGGGGGCCCCC
>NZ_JAPZLD010000031.1:0-139016 GCF_030182635.1 Amycolatopsis ponsaeliensis | reverse complement strand
GGGGGGGCCGGCGCCCCCCCGGGGGGGCGGCGGGGGGGCCGGGGGGCCGGGTGGGGGGGGGCGGGGGGGGGGTGCGCTCAACCCGGGGTCACAACGGTCTTACCCCCCCACGACAAGCTGCGGCAGACTCGCTAGCGGACTGGCTGCAGCTCCCGGCCGTCGTAGTCCTGCCGCGCCGAACGGATCCGGTCGAAGTTCGCCTGGGACCACGTGCTCAGCGCGACCAGATGCGCCCCCACCTCCGCGCCCATGTCCGTCAGCGCGTACTCCACCGTCGGCGGTGTCGTCGGGTACACCGTGCGCGTCAAGAAGCCGTCGCGCTCCAGCTGGCGGAGGTTCTGGGTCAGCATCTTCTGGCTGATGCCGTCGACCGCGCGGCGCAGCTCGCCGAAACGGTGCGGGCCGCGGGCCAGCGCGCCCAGCATCAGGGCCGTCCACTTGTTGGCCAGCAGGTCCAGCACGTCCCGGCAGGGGCAGCTGCGGAGGTAGACGTCCCAGGGTCCGCCCTGGTCACAGGTAGTTTCCATCAGGTACCTACTTCACTCGAAAGTGCCTTCTAGCGAAAAGTGACCAACGCTCCGAGTATAGGAGGAGACCCCAGCAAGAAGGAGAGCAGAGATGCGCATCGTGACCCAGGAGACCCTCGGCGGGCCGGAGGTGCTCCGCGTCACCGAAGCACCGCGGCCGGAACCCGGGCCGACGGAGGTCCTGGTGCGGGTGGAGGCAGCGGGGATCAACCCCGTCGACTGGAAGGTGCGCGCCGGCGGCGGGTTCCTCGGCGAGCCGCCGTTCACCGTCGGCTGGGACGTCGCCGGCGTCGTCGAGGAGGCCGGTTTCGGCGCCACCGGCGTCCGGGAGGGTGACGAAGTCCTCGGCATGCCGTGGTTCCCGCGCCCGGGCAACGCCTACGCGGAGTACGTCACCGCGCCGTCGCGGCACTTCGTGCGCAAGCCGGCCGGCCTGTCGTTCGCCGAGGCCGCCGCGCTGCCGCTGGCCGGGCTCACCGCCTGGCAGGGCCTGGTCGACGTCGCGAACGTCCAAAAGGGCGAGCGCGTGTTCGTCGACGCCGCCGCGGGCGGGGTCGGCCACCTCGCCGTGCAGATCGCCAAGGCGCGCGGTGCCCACGTCATCGGCACGGCCAGCGCGGGCAAGCATGACTTCCTGCGCGAACTCGGCGTCGACGAGCCGATCGACTACCACGACCCCGAAGCGAGCACGTCCGATGTGGACGTCTACTTCGGACTCGTCGGCGAGGAGAGCGACCTGCGCTGGCTCCCCGCCATCAAGGAGGGCGGCCTGCTGATCGGCGTGCCCAGCGGTGTCGCCGACCGTGTCGAGAAGGCCGCCCGGGAAAGGAAAGTCCGCACGGAGCGGATCCTCGTCGAGCCGGACCGCGGCGGGCTGACCGGCCTCGTCGAACTGATCGAAGCCGGTCAGCTGAAGGTCCGCGTCGAGCAGACCTTCCCGCTGGAGGACGCCGCCAAGGCGCACGAGCTGGGTGAGTCGGGCCGGGTGTCCGGCAAGCTCGTGCTGGCCGTCTAACCCCGGGCGAGCACCTGCGGCAGCACCGTCGTGAGCCCGGTCCAGTCCGACGTGATGACCGACGCGTGCTGCTTCGCCAGGTCGGCGACGCGCTGGTTGGCCTGGTCGACCGTCGGGTTGTGCGCGTCGATCGCCGGCGCGACGTTCTGCCCGTCGGTCATCACGACGTAGTAGTGGTTGGCGTCGTACCACCACGGCCCGGTCTGCGTCACCCACGCGTTCGCGTCGCCGTCGAACACGACGAACCACGGCTTGAGGTCGGCGGTGTACTTGTCCCGCGGGTCACCGCCGGCCGCGCCGTGCACGGTCGGGAAGATGTTCGCGTCGCCGAGCTTGCCCGCGTTCTTGAGCCCGACCAGGTACCGCGCGTACTCGACGTCGGTGTGCAGCGTGTCGGTCGGGTTCCCCTCTTCAACCGTGCCCGGGATGATCTCGGTGATCACCCGGCCCCGCAACGCGTCCACGGACGGCCAGTTGTCCGCTTTGGCCGCGTCGTCGAGCGTGCCGTAGCTCCCGAGCAGCTCGGCCGGGCGGAACGCGACGCTGCCGAGGTGCGAGCGGAACGTCGCGTCCAGCTCGTCCGGCCCCATGCCCGTGTTGTCCGAGAAGCCCGTCTTCATCTCCAGCTTGAGCGTGATCGGCGTGTGCCCCGGGTGGGCGGCCAGCCAGATCCGGATGTCGTCGAGGCAGTACTCGAGGTTCTTGTTCTTCCCGCCGGTGTACAGCTGCGCCGCCGAGGTGGCCGCGACGCAGTTGTTGCTGTTCCCCAACGGGTTCGAGTGGCTGACCTTCCACTCGTGGGTGAAGAAGTCCGGCCAGACGTCGAGCTCGATCAGCGACGACCCGGCGTCGAGTGCCCGCGCCAGGTAGTCGTAGGCCGCGGGGTCGTACGTGTTGTGCACGCCGACCGTCGTGACGTGGGAGAGCTTCGGGCTGTCCGCATTGGCCGCGGTCGCCCCGGAGAGCACGAGTGCTGCCGTGAGGAACGCCGCCGAGAAGAGCTTCATCCAGGCTCCTTCGCCCAAGAACTGGTGAGTAGCCCACACAATGTGCCACCGTGGTGGACTGTTGATGAAGCAAAAGCGGCCGATTGGCCTAGACCAGAAGTCGGGAAAAGAATGACGACGAGCCCTCCCACGGCGTTGACCATCGCCGGGTCGGACTCCGGCGGTGCCGCCGGGCTGCAGGCGGACCTGCGCACTTTCCTGACCTGTGGCGTGCACGGCCTGGTCGCGGTCACCGCCGTCACCGTCCAGAACACGCTGGGCGTGCACGACCGCGCCGACCTGCCGCCGCACATCGTGGCCGGGCAGATCGAGGCCGTCGCGGCGGACATGGGCGTCGGGGCGGCCAAGACGGGCATGCTGGCGTCGGCCGGGATCATCCACGCGGTCGCCGCCGCGTGCGACCAGGCCGGGATCGGCCGTGACGAGAAGATCCCGTTCGTCGTCGACCCGGTCGCGGCGTCGATGCACGGCCACCCGCTGTTCGACGACGCCGGCCTGCACGCCCTGCGCGACGAGCTGCTCCCCCGCGCGACGGTGCTCACCCCGAACCTGGACGAGGTCCGCCTCCTCACCGGCATGACCGTGAAAGACCGCGAGGGCATGCACACCGCGGCCGTGGTGCTCCAGCGGATGGGCCCCAAGTACGTCCTGGTCAAGAGCGGCCACCTCCAGGCCGACCCGGAGTGCGTGGACCTGCTGTTCGACGGCTCGACGTTCGTGGAACTCCCCGGTCAGCGGTACGCGACGCCGCACACGCACGGCGCGGGCGACACGATGGCGTCGGCGCTGACGGCGGGCCTGGCCAAGGGCATGTCCGTGGTCGAGGCGGCGCGGTACGGCAAGTGGTTCGTCTCGCACGCGGTCGAGCACGCCTACCCGATGGGCGCCAAGGTCGGACCCGTGTCGGCCTTCTGGCGGCTGGCACCCGAGGAGCGCTGAGTACCCGCCCGGTTACCATCCCTGCGTTTACTCATCCTTGAACTGAGCAGGGGGCGGCCTTGACCGGGCGCGAGCGGGTGGCGAAGGTCCTCGAGGACCGCCGCTTCCAGAACTTCATCATCGCCGTGATCGTCTTCAACGCGACCACGCTCGGCATGGAGACGTCGACGTCCTTGATGGACGGGTTCGGCGGGCTCCTGCACACCCTCGACCACATCGCGCTCGGCATCTTCGTCGCCGAGCTGCTGGCGAAGTTCTACGCCTACCGCGGCGCGTTCTTCCGCGACAACTGGAACGTCTTCGACCTGCTGGTCGTCGGCATCGCGGTGATCCCGGCGACCGGGCCGTTCGCCGTGCTGCGGTCACTGCGCGTGCTCCGGGTGCTGCGGCTGATCTCGGTCGTGCCGTCGATGCGCAAGGTCGTCTCCGGGCTGCTCGCGGCGATCCCCGGGATGGCGTCGATCGCCGCGCTGCTCGCGCTGATCATCTTCGTCGCCGGCGTGATGGCGACCAAGCTGTTCGGCGTGATCTCGCCGGAGAACTTCGGCGACCTCGGGACATCGCTGTTCACGCTGTTCCAGGTGATGACCGGCGAAGCGTGGCCGGACATCGCGAAGGAGATCATGGTCCAGGCGCCGACGGCCTGGATCTTCTTCGTCGTCTACATCCTGGTGTCGAGCTTCGCGGTGCTGAACCTCTTCATCGCCGTGGTCGTCAGCGGCATGGAAGACGAGCTGCGCCAGGACATCCGCGAGGAAGAGGCCAAACAAGCCGCGACACAGGCCGAGGCCAACCGCGAGATCCTCGAAGAGCTCCGCGCCGTGCGCGCGGAGCTGGCCGAGCTGCGACGCGAACAGGCCGCTTAGCGGAACGCGCCGACGTTGTGGGCGGCCCAGTCGGCGAACGAGCGAGGGGCCCGGCCGAGCACCCGCTCGACGTCCGGGCTGACGCGCAATTCGGCCGGGCTCGGGGAGCCGAGGATGTCCAGGGTGTCGTCGGCGAGCTCGCCCGGCATGCTCCGGGTCATGCCGGCCTTGGCCTCGGCGCGGGTGAGCTCGTGGAACCGCACCGGCGAGCCCAGTGCGGCGGCGATGGCCTCGGTCTGCCCGCGCGGCGTGATCACCGCCGGTCCGGTCAGCTCGTACACCTCGCCGGTGTGCCGGTCGTCCAGCAGACAGGCCGCGGCGACCTCGCCGATGTCCGCCGGGTCGATCACCGGCACCCCGGTGTCCCCGAAGGGCGCGGCGACGACGCGCTGGGTGCGGACGGACTCGGCCCACCACAGCGCGTTGGAGGCGAAGCCACCCGGCCGCAGGATGGTCCAGTCCGAACCGGACTCCCGCACCGCGTCCTCCAGGGCGCGCATCGCGACCCGCGTCGTGCCGAAGGGCCTGGTCGCCACGCCCAGCGTGGACAGCAGGACGACCTTGCGGACCCCGGCGGCCGTGGCGCGGGCGATGACGCCGGCCGGGTCGGCGCCGACGGCGTGCAGGTCGCCGGACAGCAGCAGGAACAACGCCTTCGCCCCGGCCAGCGCCGGCTCCAGGCCGGCGGGCTCGGCCAGGTCGGCCACCACGTGGCGGACGCCTTCCGGGACCTCCGCGGCGTGCCGCGACACCGCCGTCACCTGCTGCCCCGCCTTGGCCAGCGCCTCCGTCAACGGCCGGCCCACGTTCCCGGTAGCCCCGGTCACCACGATCATGCTCTGCTCCTTCGTCCGATGTCTTCGGTGCTCAGGACGCTAGGAGCCGGGCTAACTTTTGGTAAGGACATACCTCTGGGTAAGCTCCCTACGTGACCGGAGGCGCGCAGATCACCCAGGATGAGGCCAAGCCGCGGTATGAGGTGTTTCACACCGAGTGCGCCGCGCGCGAGGTGGTCGACCACGTGACCAGCCGGTGGGGCATCTGGGTGCTGATCTCCTTGCAGAGCAACGACCTGAGGTTCTTCGAGCTGCGCGAGAGCATCGAAGGCATCAGCGAGAAGATGCTCGCCCAGTCCCTGCGGGCGCTGGTCCGGGACGGCCTGATCTGGCGGCGCGTCGAGCCGACGACGCCGCCCCAGGTCACCTACGGGCTGACCGAGTTCGGCCGCGACGTCGGCGAGCCGCTGGGAGAGCTCTTCGACCGGATCACCCGGCGGCTACCGCCCCCGGCTTAGCGGTCTTCGTCGGCGATCAGGGCTTCGAGCGCCGGAAGCGCCGTCGTCAGCGCTTCGCGATGTTCCGGGGACAGCCGATCCAGCCGCCGGTTCAGCTCCTGCACCCGCGTCGACCGGACGCCGGACACCAGCCGCTCGCCCTCTTCGGTCGCCTTCGCCAACCACGCGCGGCGGTCGACCGGGTCGGACTCGCGGCTGACGTACCCCGCTTCGACCAGGGACGCGATGATCCGCGACATGGTCGCCGCGGCGACACCCTCCTTCGCGGCGAGGTCGCCGAGGCGCAGCTGGCCGGAGATGACCAGCGTCGCGAGAGCCGAGATGGCGCCGTGGCCCGGGCCGGGCACGCCGGCCTGCCGCAGTGACCGGGACAGCCTGCCGACGGCGAGGTACAACCTGCCCGAGACGTCCTGGACGGAGGTGCTGGTCACGGCTGGCTCCTTCTGCCTTACACGCGCGCGGATGCGCCGGAAAGTGCCGACAACCTTACGGGTTGGCGGTGCACGTTCGGCGTTAAGGCACCTGTGTTGTAACCGGGGCTCCGCCCCGGGGCCGGGGGCTCCGCCACCCGGAGCCCCCGAAAAGCAGCGGGTTTCACCGGGGTGGACTCGACGCCTGCGCCCAGAACCGCTGCGGCACGCGCCCCGCGCTCCGGGCCAGGTGACCGGCGACGACGGCCGCGCGCATCGCCGCGGCCATCCGTTCCGGGTCCGTCGCCCGGGTGACGGCGGTGGACAGCAGGACGGCGTCGCAGCCCAGCTCCATCGCCAGCGTCGCGTCGGACGCCGTGCCGATTCCGGCGTCCAGGATCACCGGCACGCCCGCCCGCGAAACGATCAGCTCGATGTTGTGCGGATTCCGGATCCCGAGACCGGTGCCGATCGGCGCGCCCAGCGGCATCACGGCGGCGCAGCCGGCCTCCTCCAGGCGCAGCGCGAGCACCGGGTCGTCGTTCGTGTAGGCGAACACGGTGAAGCCGTCGGCGGCGAGCCGTTCGGCCGCGTCGAGGGTTTCGAACGGGTCCGGGAGCAGCGTCCGGTCGTCGGCGTGCACCTCGAGCTTGATGAGATCGGTACCGAGCGCCTCGCGCGCCAGCTGCGCGGTGAGCACGGCTTCGGCGGCCGTGCGGCAGCCCGCGGTGTTCGGCAGCAGCTCGATCCCGAGCCTTCTCAGGAGTTCGAGGACGCCGGAGCCGCCTTCGGCGTCGGCGCGGCGCATGGCGACGGTGGTCAGCTCGGTGCCGGACGCGACCAGCGCGCGTTCGAGCACGGCGAGGTTCGCCGCGCCGCCGGTGCCGATGATCAGCCGGGACGTCAGCTTGGCGGTGCCGATGACCAGCGGTTCTGCGTCCATTTCAGCCTCCCTGGACCGCGGTGAGCACGTCGACGCCCGCACCCTTCGGCACGGCGGTGGTCGTCCAGTCGCTCCGGCGGACGACGACGCCGTCGACCGCGACGGCGATGCCGGGCCGCTGCCCGCCGGACGCGTCGAGGACGTCGGCGACGGTCGCGCCGTCCGGGAACTCCGTCCACTTCCCGTTGAGCTTGATCTCCATCAGGCGTGCTCCTTCTGGTGCAGGCGGGCGGGTGAAGCCGCTTCGACGCCTTCGGGCGGCTTCTCGCCCTCGAGCCAGGCGACCACGGCGTCCGCGGTCACGGGGGCCATCAGCAGGCCGTTGCGGTGGTGCCCGGTGGCGGCGAAGACGCCGTCGTCCAGGACCCCGATGTAGGGCAGCACGTCCCGGCTGCCGGCCCGCAGGCCCGCGGCGGTCTCGACGAGCTCGTACTCGGTGATCGCGGGGAAGACGCGCTCGGCGCCCTCGATCAGCTCGCGGACGCCGCGCGCGGTGACGGCCCGGTCGAAACCCGCCTCGTACTGCGTGGCGCCGAGGACGAGTTCCTGATCGCCGCGCGGGACGAGGTAGATCGGCCGGCCCTCGACGACGGCCCGGATGGTGCGCGTCGGCGGCGGCAGGCAGCCGCGGCGGGGTTTCAGGCGCAGGATTTCGCCTTTGAGCGGGCGGACGGCGTCGGCGAGCTGCGCGTGCAGCCGGCCGGTCCAGGCACCGGCGGCGAGCACGACGGCGTCGGCGTCCGGGATCCGTTCGACGCGCTCGCGGACGAACCGGACGTCGCGTTTCTGGCAGGCCGCGTACAGGGCGTGGAGGAGTTTCCGGTTGTCCACGGCCAGGTCCCCGGGCACGAGGAGTCCACTTCGGACGGACCCGGTGCCGGGTTCGAGCCGCTTGGTCTCCCGGCCGGTCAGCCGTTCGGCCGCGCGGCCGATCGAGTGCAGGTGCCCGGCGAGGATGTCGAGGTGACCGGCGTCGGCGCTGTCGAAGGCGACGACGAGGGTCCCGTGCCCGGCCAGGCCGGGGTCGACGCCTTCCTGCGCGAGGTCGCTCGCGAAGCCGGGCCAGCGCCTGAGCGACTCCTCGCCGAGCGTGAGGACGTCCTCTTCGCCGGGCCAGGCCTCGGTGACCGGGGCGAGCATGCCGCCGGCCAGCCAGGACGCGCCGCCGCGGACGGGTTCGGGGTCGTAGAGGGTGACCGGGTTGCCCTGCCGGGCGGCACGCCAGGCCGCGGACAGGCCGATCACGCCGCCGCCCACCACTGCCAGGTTCGTCATGGAATCACGCTCCCTGCGCCGGCATGACCCGGATCAGGTTCCACGGTCGGAGCGGCAGCTCCCTCTCAGCCCATGCCTCGGGCTCCCGTGCGGACAAGTCCACCCTAGCTCGCGAGGTACGGTCGCCGCTATGCCCGCCCTCTCCGGTGACAAGATCCGCGCCCGCCTCGACAGCGCGCGCCTGTACCTGTGCACGGACGCCCGCACCACCCGCGGCGACCTGGCTTCCTTCGCCGACGCGGCCTTGGCCGGCGGCGTCGACATCATCCAGCTGCGCGACAAGACCGGGGCACTGGAGGCCGCGGGAGAGATCGCGGCGCTGGAGGTGCTGGCGGAGGCGTGCGCCCGGCACGGGGCGTTGCTGTCGGTGAACGACCGGGCGGACGTGGCGCTGGCGGTCGGCGCGGACGTGCTCCACCTGGGCCAGGACGACATCCCGGTGCCGCTGGCCCGGCGAATCCTCGGCGACGACGTGGTGATCGGCCGCTCGACGCACTCGGTTCCGCAGGCTTCGGCCGCGGCGTCGGAGCCGGGCGTCGATTACTTCTGCACGGGCCCGTGCTGGCCGACGCCGACGAAGCCGGGGCGTTCGGCGCCGGGGTTGGACCTGGTCCGCGCGACGGCGGCTTCCGCTCCTGAACGGCCGTGGTTCGCGATCGGCGGCATCGACGGTCCGCGGCTCCCGGAGGTGCTGGACGCGGGGGCGTCGCGGATCGTGGTGGTCCGGGCGATCACGGAAGCGTCGGATCCGGAGGCCGCGGCTCGGAAACTGCGGGCCCGCCTCCCCTGACCCGCGGATGCCATGAGGGGCACCTTCATGGCTCTTAAGTCCATGAAGGTGCCCCTCATGACAGTTACGGGGTCGGGGTGGCCGCCGCGCCCTGGCTGGTCGCCGGTGCTGACGTCGTCGGCTGCTGGGCCGTCGTGCTCGGGGTCGTCGGCGTGGTCGTCGGGGACTCCGTCGAGGTTGTCGGCGGGGTGGTCGTCTCCGTGGACGTCGACGACGTGCTCGGAGCAGGCGAGTCCTGGGTGTCGTTCGTCGAGGTCGACGGGGTTGTCGACGGCGTCGTGTCCGCGTGCCCGCCGCCGCCGAAGATCTTGCCGATGCTCGAACCCGTTCCGCCGCCGATCTGGGTGCCCGTCGCCGACTCGAAGCCCACTATCGCCAGGATCGCCACCGCGAACGCCGCCACGCTCGTGCCGATGATCAACGGCCAGCGCAGCTTCCGCAGCCGCGAAGGCTCGTCCGGATCCTCGCCGGGCCGGGGCAACTGGACTGTCGGCTGTTCGGCCAGCGCCACCTCGGAACCGGTTCCACGGCGGCGGATTCCCGACGTCGCCAGCTGCCGGGCCTTCGCCGCCGCCGCGCGCGTGCGCTGCAGCGAACGCAGGTAGATCTCGCCGCCGACCGTCGTGATCACGCTCGCCACGCCCGCGCCCACGACGGTCCCCGCCACGCCGAGCGTCGATCCCAGCAGTGCCGCCGTCACCGCCGCCAGTGCCGCTGCCATCACCTGCGCGATGCGCAAACCTGACTTTTCTTCCTTCGCTTCGGAAGCCGCTGCGTTCTCCTTGCTCATGATCCCGATCCGGTAGTAAGTCTTCTCCCCTGTCCAACGCGTAAGGCGCGCGAGTGACTCCCCGCGTTGCCCCGACGTGAGAAGGACCACTCCGAGTGTCCACAATAGACACTCCAGACCGAACATTTTCTTGACATACTCAGCACATGGAACTGGTGACGATCTCTGACATCGAGGCCGCGGCGAAGCGCGTCCAAGGTGTCGCCGTGCACACGCCCCTGCTGCTCCAGACGTGGGATCCCCGCGGAACCCTGTGGCTCAAACCCGAAAGCCTGCAACCGGTCGGCGCGTTCAAGGTGCGCGGCGCGTTCAACGCGATCGGCGCTCTCGACGAGCAGCAGCGCTCTCGCGGCGTCATCGCGTACTCGAGCGGCAACCACGCGCAGGCGGTCGCCTACGCCGCGCAGCAGTACGGCGTGCCCGCGGTGATCGTCGTGCCGGACGTCGCGCCGCGGATCAAGGTCGAGGCCACCCGCGCTTACGGCGCCGAGGTGATCGAGGTGCCGATCGGCGAACACGAGGGGAAAGCGCGCGAACTGGCCGCCGAACGCGGGCTGACCCTCGTCCCGCCCTACGACGACGCGGCCATCATCGCCGGGCAGGGCACGGCCGGCCTCGAGATCGCCGAGGACCTCCCCGACGTCGAGGTCGTGCTGGTGCCGGTCAGTGGCGGCGGGCTGGCCTCCGGCGTCGGCACCGCGATCAAGGCCCGCGCGCCGCACGCGAAGGTGATCGGCGTCGAGCCCGCGCTCGCCGGCGACACGACCGAGGGGCTGCGCCTGGGCCACCAGGTCGACTGGCCCCAGGCCGACCGCGCCCGCACGATCGCCGACGGCCTGCGCGCGCAGCCGTCCGAGCTGACCTTCGCGCACTTGCGCGAGGTCGTCGACGCCATGGTCACGGTCACCGAGGACGAGATCCGCGAGGCCATGCGCACGCTCGCCCGCAAGGCCCGGCTGGTCGCCGAGCCCAGCGGCGCGGTGACGACGGCGGCGTACCTGTTCCACGCGGGCGAGCTGCCGGCCGACCGCACGGTCGCGATCGTCTCCGGCGGCAACGCGGACCCGGCGTTGTTCGCCGAAATCCTCGCGGGCTAGGAACCGGCGACCGGGGTCCCGCCGCCGCGGATGTGCGTCGGCGGGCCCTCGACCCCGCAGTGGTAGCACTCGCCCAGGTGCGGAGACTCGTCCGCGGCGGCGGGCTCGGCCGGCTCCGACGGCGGCTCCAGGACGCCGTTGTGGATGCCGAGCGCGATCAGCCCACCGGCGATCGCCAGGGCCGCGCAGATGACCAGGGCCATCCGCCAGCCCGCGGTGAGCGCCACCGGGTCCGCGTACGCCTCGCCGGTCAGCCCGGCCGCCGCGGGCAGCACCGCCACCGCCAGGAGCCCACCGGACCGCGCGATGGCGTTGTTCACCCCGGACGCGACGCCGGCGAAGCGGTCCGGGGCCGCGGCGAGCACCGTCGCGGTCACCGGGGCCACCACCGTCGCCAGGCCGAGCCCGAACACCACGACCGCGGGCAGCACCGCGCCGAGGTAGGACGCGCCGGGCGCGATGCGCAGCATCAGCAGCATCCCGATGCCGACGACGATCGGGCCGACGACCAGCTGCGCCCGCGGCCCGATGCGCTGGGCCAGCGCGCCCGACCGGCCGGACAGCAAAAGCATGATCACCGTCAGCGGCAGCCCGGCCAGGCCGGACGCCGTTGGCGAGTAATGCAGCGAAACCTGCAGCTGCATGACCAGCAGCATCATCACGCCGCCGAGCGCCGCGTACATGGCGAAGGTCAGCGCGTTGGCCAGGGTGAACGTCCGGTCGCGGAACAGCGACGGCGGCACCAGCGGCTCGCGCGAGCGGTGCTGGACGACGACGAACGCGGTCAGCCCCGCGATCCCCAGCAGGCCCGCGACCAGCACGATCGGGTCGCCGATGCCGCGTGCCGGCGCCTCCACCAGCGCGCCGGTGACCCCGGCGAGGCCGATCGCGCCGAGCGCGGCGGCACCGAAGTCCGGGTGCCCGGTCGCCTCCGGGTCGCGCGACTCGGGGACGAACTTCCGGGCCATCAGCACGACCGCGACCGCGATCGGGACGTTGATCAGGAACGCGAGCCGCCACGACCAGACCTGGACGAGGAAGCCGCCGAGCAGCGGTCCGGCGGCCGCCGCGATGCCGCCGAGGCCGGACCAGGCGCCGATCGCGCGGGCGCGGGCGTCGTGCGCGAAGGACGACTGGAGGATCGCGAGCGACCCCGGCGTCAGCAGCGCGCCACCGATGCCCTGCAGGATCCGCATCGCGACCAGCATCTCGGTCGACACGGCGGCGGCGCACAGCCCGGAGGCGACGCCGAACCAGACGACGCCGATGAGGTACACGCGGCGCCGGCCGTACCGGTCGCCGAGCGAGCCGGCGACCAGGATGAGCGCGGCGAGCGCCAGCAGGTAGCCGTCGAGGATCCACTGGAGCCCGGCGACGGAGGCGTTCAGCTCGGCGCCGATGCGGGGCAGGGCGACGTTGACGATGGTGCCGTCGAGCATCGCCATGCCCGATCCGAGGATGGTGGTGGCGAGCACGCCGCGGGCGGCGTGCGTCCCCCATCGGATCCCGGTGTCTTCGGTGGCAGTCACCCCGCCACTTCACCGTCCGGGGTGATCGCCGTCAACACCGGGTCACGGCAGCAGCGTGGTGACGAACTTGTAGCGGTCGCCGCGGTAGACCGAGCGGGCGTACTCGACGGGCTTGCCGTCCGTGGCGAACGAGTGCCGGGTCAGCCGGAGCACCGGCATGCCGACGTCCGCGCCGAGCATTTCCGCCTCTTCCGGACCGGCGAGCGACGTCTCGATCGACTCTTCGGCGCGTTCCAGTTCCACTCCGTAGTACTCGCGTAGAACGGCGTACAACGAACCGCCCGCCGAGACGTGCTTGCGCAGCCCGCGGAATCGGCCGGCCGGCAGGTGCGAAGTCTCCAGCGCCATCGGCTGCGAGTCCGCCAGTCGAAGCCGTCGAAGGCGAAGAATTTTCGCACCAGTACGGATTCCGAGCAGTTTCGCGAGGTCGCCCTCGGCTGGGAGCTCCTCAAGCTCCAGCAGCTTCGAAGACGGCTTCAGACCCTGGCGCCGCATGTCCTCGGTGTAGGAGGACAACTGCAGCCGCTGCGCGAGCTTCGGTTCGGCCGCGAAGGTGCCTTTGCCCTGCACACGGTGCAGACGACCCTCCGCCGTGAGGTCGGCCAGCGCCTGGCGCACGGTGGTGCGGGAGACCGTGAACTCCCCGGCGAGCGCGCGTTCGGTCGGGATCGGCGACCCGGGCGGCAGCACGTCCAGGAGGTCGAGGAGGTGCTGTTTCAGCGCCCAGTACTTGGGCTCGCGCTGCCCGCGCAGCCCGGCGACGACGCCCGCCTCGCCCGTGGTGGTGGTCTCCAACATGCCCGACTCCCTATGTCTTCCCTCATTGCGCGCCACGTCCCCGTAAGAAACGTACCCTTTTCCCCAAACACGCCGCCCCACTAACATTGGTCTAGACCTGACCGACGCCGCCTGAGTCCGGTACATAATGCCGGAGGTGGAGAGGAAAATGATGACCGAACAACGGCCCGGCGAGCACATGGCCGCGGAGATCGACCAGCAACCGGACGTCCTGGCCGGACTGGTGGGGCGTCAGGCGGAAATCGCCGAGGTGGCGGAAAAGATCTCACAACGGCCTCCGCGCTTCGCTTTGCTCGCCGCGCGTGGATCGAGTGACCACGCAGCGTTGTATGCGAAGTACCTGATCGAGGTACTGCTAGGCCTTCCGGCTGGTCTTGTCTCCCCGTCCACGGCGACGCTGTACGGCGCGCGGCCCGACCTGCGGGACGTGCTGTTCGTCACGGTCAGCCAGAGCGGCGGCTCGCCCGACCTGATCGAGGTCACCGAAACGGCGCGCCGCCAGGGCGCGCTGACGGTGTCCGTCACCAACACGCCGGACTCGCCGCTGCGGGCGGCGTCCGAACTCGGCGTCGACATCGGCGCCGGCCTCGAGAAGGCCGTCGCCGCGACCAAGACGTACTCGGCGACGCTGATGGCGCTCTACCTCCTGATCGACGCGGTGCGCGGCGGCAAGGCGGCCGACGCCGAGAAGATCGGCGACCTGGCGCGGCAGACCCTGGACGGTTCCGCCGAGGGTGTCCAGCGCGCGGTCGACCGGTACCGCTTCGTGGACCGGGTCCTCACCACCGGCCGCGGCTACTCCTACGCGTCGGCGCTGGAGGGCTCGCTCAAGCTCGCGGAGACCAGCTACCTGGCCGCCCGCGCGTACAGCGGCGCGGACCTGCTGCACGGCCCGGTCGCGGCGGTGGACGGCGAGACCGCCGTGCTCGCGGTGACCAGCAAGGGGCAGGGCGGGCAGGCGATGCACGAGGTCCTCGAGGCCGTCGGCAAGCGCGGCGCGGACGTCCTCGCGGTCGGTTCGGCCGCCTCGGAGATGCCGGCGGCGCTGCGCATCGACGTCGCCCCGACGGCCGAGGAGCTGGCGCCGATCCTGGAGATCCTGCCCATCCAGCGGATCGCGCTCGGCCTGTCGCTCGCCCGCGGCGGCGACCCGGACAGCCCGCGCGGCCTGCTGAAGGTGACCAAGACGAGGTGAGCTACGCGATCGGCGTCGACGCCGGCGGAACGTCGACCAGGGCCGCACTGGTCGACGCCACCGGCGCGGTGCTGGGCACCGGGCGCGGCGACGGCGCCAACCCCAACGCGCACGCGCCCGAGGTCGCCGCGGGCCGGATCGCCGACGCGATCACCGCGGCGCTGGGCACCCGCGATCCGGGCGACGTGCGCGCGTCCGTCGTCGGCATGGCCGGGGTCAGCAAGCTCAGCGACGTGCGCGTGGCGGCGGTGTTCGACGCGGCGTGGGCGCGGATCGGGCTCACCGGCGTCCGGGTCGTGGCCGACGCCGAAGTGGCGTACGCGTCCGCGACGTCGGCGCCGGACGGGACCGTGCTCGTCGCCGGCACCGGTTCCATCGCGGGCCGGATCCGCAAGCGCCGGCTGGCCGGCACCGCGGGCGGCTACGGCTGGCTGCTCGGCGACGAAGGGTCCGCGTTCTGGCTCGGCCGCGAAGCCGTCCGATCCACTTTGGAGGCTCTCGGGCGCGGCCTGCCCCTCGACGGCTTGCCGTCGGCGGTGCTCGCCGCCGCGCTCGGACCGTCCGGTTTGGACGTCCGGACGGACGCGGAGCGGCTCGCGGCGTCGCGCGCGTTGATCACGACGGCCAACGCCGAGGCGCCGGTCCGGCTCGCGCGGTTCGCCCCTTTGGTGAGCGCGGCGCACGACGCCGGCGAGCCCGGCGCGCGCGAAATCGTCACCCGGGCGGCTGAACTTCTGGTCGCGAACGCCCTCGCCGCGCGCGAACCCGGCGAATCGACCCCGGTCGTGCTCGTGGGTTCGGTGCTCACCGGAACCAGCCCCGTCGGCGCTCTCGTGCGCCGCGGACTGGCCGGGCTCGAGGTGCTGACCAGCTCCGATGGGGTGCTCGGGGCGGCCTGGCTCGCCGCCGTGGACGCCTTCGGCGAAGGGGTGGTTAGACCAGTATTTCCCTAAAAAATTGAGTAAAACGCGACGCGAAGACGTCAAAACGTCGACTGAACCCCCGTCGGCCGGGTAACGTAGTCAGTGGCCCCCGGACCCTCCCCCCTCGCCGGGGGCCGCCTTATGTCCTGGGTACGTCGTCCGGACCGGTTTCCGGGGCCAAGCGCAAACCGGGGTGTTCCGGGGGCAACGCCCGGTAGAGCACCCAGCCGCTCACCGCGACGGTCAGCGCGACCAGCGGCCACGACAGCACCGTGCGGGCGACGCCGAGCGCGATCACCTGGCCGGACCACCACAGCAGGCCGTAGACGACCACCCGCAGCACGTACTGGCCGAACACCCACACCCAGCTGGCGCGCGAGTACGCCTTCAGCAGCACGGGGTCGCGGCGCCAGCGCGTCTTCTGGCCGAGCACCAGGCCGACGACGACGCCGAGCAGCGGCCAGCGGATCACGATGCTGGCCGCCCAGAGCAGTGCGCTGGCCACATTGGACATCAGCTGCAGCAGGAAGAAGTCCTGGGCGCGGCCGGTGTGCAGGGCGATCAGCGCGGCCGCGACGACGGCGGCGAGGCTGACGACGAGCGCGCGGATCTTCCCGCCGCGGACCATCCGGTAGACCCCGAGGGCCACGGCGACCGCGATGGCGACGCCGGCGCCCCAGGCGATGGACTGCCCGGCCGCGAGCCAGCCGACGACGAAGCCGGCGGGCGGGATGCTGGCGTCGAGCGCGCCCCGGCGGCCTCCGAGGATCTGCGCGAGCGACTCACGGGGTTCAGCGGACACGTGTCCAGCGTGCCGGATCGTGCCCGGGAGGCGGCAAGCAGGGAGATCTTCGCCACAAGACTCTGGTGATTGCCTTCGAGTGTGCGGTCTCCCGGCATAAGGACGGTGAAAACTACGTAATAGAGAGGCGGAGAAGGCCGACAAGATAAGACACTGTTACCGCAGACTGAACACCGGAGGGGCCCGGATGGTTAGTTGTGGTGTACAACTACATGTCGGGGAGTCGGTCGCAGGACGGGAAGGGGACCCACCGTGTATGGATTCGACAGCTATGTAGCGATCGGGGACAGCTTCACCGAGGGGCTCAACGACGCGCTGCCGGACGGCTCGTTCCGCGGCTGGGCCGACCGGCTTGCGGAGATCCTGGCGGGTGGGCGGCCCGACTTCCGCTACGCGAACCTGTCGCTGAGGGGCAAGATGCTCGACGAGATCATGGACGAGCAGCTCCCGATCGCACTGGAACTGAAGCCCGACCTGGTCACGCTGTGCGCGGGCGGCAACGACATCATCGTCCCAGGGGCGGACGTGGACGCGGTGGTGGAGCGCTTCGAGGAGGGCGTCGCGAAGCTGCGCGAGGCGCGGATCCCGGTGCTCATCTTCAACGGCCCGGACACGAAGGCGCTGTCCGTGATGTCGGTTTTGCGAGGCAAGGTGGGGATTTACAACACCCATTTGTGGGCGATCGCGGAGCGCCACGGCGCCCGGATGGTCGACCTGTGGACGATGGCGCCGTTGCACGACCGCCGCGCGTGGAGTGACGACCGGCTGCACTTCTCCCCGGACGCCCACCGGCGGATCGCACTGAAGTCGGCGGAGGTCCTGGGGGTCCCGATCGAGGACGACTGGCGCGAGCCGTGGCCTTCGGAGGCGGTCCCGAGCCGCTGGATCGACTCGCGGCGATCGGATTTGACGTGGACGAAGGTGCACCTGCTGCCGTGGATCCGGCGGCAGCTGCGCGGGGAGTCCATAGGAGATGGGTTGTCGCCGAAGCGGCCTCAGCTGGCGCCGTTCGTTCCGATGGACGTGCTCGAGGTGCCGGACAACGCCCAGGCTCGACAGCAGGCCAGCTGACCGGTCCCGGCGCTCCATGAGGGGCACCTTCATGGCTCTTAAGTCCATGAAGGTGCCCCTCATGGCGTTCAGTGCCCGAACGATCACTCCCCAGTCAGTTGTCCACATGTCGACTCGCCTGGGGACAACTTGTGGACGACCACCCTTCCCCGGCTCGCCAACCCGCCCCGCCCGGCTTACAGTCCCCTTATGTCCGGTGGTCGTCGCTGGATCCTCGTGGTCCCGATCGCGGTGCTGGTCACCGCGCTGCTGGCGGGGGTCGTCACCTGGGCCCAGGGCGGGAACATCCAGCGTGACCTCACCTCCGACGCCCAAGCCGCGCTCGCCCGAGCCGGGCTCGGAAAAGGCACCGTCACCTTCGACGGCCGGGACGCCACCCTCAGCGGCTTCGCCCCCGACCAGGCCTTGCGGGCCCTCGAGATCGTCCAGAACGTCGACGGCGTCCGGGGCGCCCAGCTGCAAGGCGACGTCACCCCGGTGGCCCCGAGCAGCGAAGCACCCACCACCACGCCGCCGAGCACCAGCAGCCCGCCGCCGACCACCAGTGCCACCGCTCCGCCGCCGCCCACCGACAAGGCCGGCGTGCAAGCCGAGATCGACCGGATGCTCGCCGAGGCGCCGATCACCTTCGTGCCGGACACCGCCCGGCTCACCCCCGAAGGCGAACAGGCCGCCCGCGCCGTCGCGGTCGCGCTCGCCAAGTCGCCCGGCACCTTCCGGTACCGCGTCACCGGCCACGCCGCCCGCGGGTCCGGCAGCGCGAGCGGCGCGCTGAAGCTTTCCCGGGACCGCGCCAGGGCCGTCACGCGGATCCTCACCACCACCGGGCTGACCGCCAAGCGCGTGACCTACCGGGGGCTCGGCGACACCCGGCCCACCGGCGGCGAAGACGACCGGCGCGTCGACATCACAGTCGTTTGAGGGGTGAGTGAGCAGATGGTGTGGCTGTTCGGGCAGATCTGGCTGTGGCTGATCATCGCCTTCACCCTCGGCGCGCTCACCTCGTGGCTCGTCCTGCGCACCGCGCAGCGCCCCAAGCCTCAACCTCAGCACCAGCCCCGGTTCGAACCTGAACCCGAGCCCGAGTTCGTGGAAGACGACCGCTACGAGCCCTCGGCGGCCGAGCAGACGCAGTTCATCCCCGCGGCCTGGATGCAGCCCGGGACCGAGCGGCCCGAAAGCATCCATGACGACGAAGAACCCGAACCAGCCGGCCACCGCGAAGGCCATCTCCCGTTGCCGCCGCAGCGCGGGGCGCAAGCCGAGGACTGGCCCACCGAAGAGGAACCCGCTTGGCCGGAGGCCGACGAGGTCACCCCGCAGTGGCCGCACCAGCCTGGGCGCGGTGGCTGACACCCATCCTGGTAAGTTCGGCTACGCACTGTGAGCGAGGCCGGAGGAGGGGTGGCGTGGCGCTCCCCCATTGGACGGCGCAGCAGGTCCTTCCGCCGGGCCGCCACGCCTGCGACCTCGCCGACGTCTACGAACGCCTGGTCTTCGACGCCCCGCACCAGAACGAGCGCGAGATCCTCTTCAGCGCGCTCAACAGCTACCTCGGCGTGGCCCGCCGGATCATGCCGTCCGGCCGCGCGTGGATCGGCGGCGAGCTCGTCACGCGCACCGCGCACCCGCCGCGCGGCCTCGACGTCGTCCTCATCCCGGACGAGTGGGGCGCGCTGAAGCGGCTCGACGGCGAAGGCCGGTCGGCGCTGTACGGCCTGCTGACCCTGCGCGGTGTGATCGTCGGGCAGCCCGCGATGTACCTCGACCAGGTGCAGCCGGTCGGCGGCATGCTGGACGGCTTCCTGTGCCGTCCCGGCGACGAAGACGTCTGGGCCGAGGTCTGGGCCGAAGGCGGCAGGGGCTACCCGGAGATGATCTGGTGAGGAACGAGTTCCGGCGCATCGCCGACGAGATCCCCGGCGGCACGTGGCTCGACGACCTCGCGCGCGCCTCGGCGATGGCGGCGAACGCCAAGTTCGAGCGGACGTCCCGGTCGCCACTGCTGCACGTCTCGGTGATCGGCGAGCAGAGCATCGACGCGTACACCTTCTCCGACATCAGCCGCGCGCTGCAGGACGCGACGGCCAAGATCGGGCACATCATCCGGAACCCGTCCGGCGAGGTCACGATCGTCCAGCAGGCCGACCGCGACAAGGCGCCGCTGATCCAGCGCGGCCAGGCCGGCAACGCGATCTTCTTCGGTTTCCCCGAGCTCGAGTCGGTCGACGACGCGCTGATCGTCGACGGCATCGAGACGCTGTCCGAGCGGGCCGTCAAGGAGCTGTGCGACTTCCTGCCTGCGAACGGCTCGGACGACGGCGCGCTCGACGCCGTGCTGCTGCAGCGCGACACCGTCCGCAACGCCGTGAGCGACATCGTCAACGCCGTCGCGAAGAACGCCGGCATCGGCATGGCGCTGACGCCGACCGCGGGCGAGCAGGTCACCCGCAGCATGACGACCGAGCAGGCGCGGATCCTGCAGGGCAGCCTCCGGGAGTCGCGCGAGGCCGTCGGCTACGAGACGGTGCGCGGGCGGCTCGACGGCGTCCGCACCCGGCGCCGGATCTTCTACCTCGACCGCGAGTCGGGCGGGACGATCCAGGGCGCGGTGGCCGAGGACCTGCTCGACGAGATCAAGGAGAACCTCGACCGCCCGGTGACCGCCCGGCTGCGCGTCGTGCGGACGACGACGATCGACGGCCGCCGCGGCCGGCCGGTCTTCGAGCTCCTCGAAATCACCCCTGAAGTGAGCCTTTTCGACTGATAAGTCCGATATCCGACTTTCGCCGTGGGCGACGGTACCGACACTCGTCGTAGGCTTCACGGCGGTATCCCGAGGTTCGTCCGGTATTTACGATACCGGCCGTGAGGTCGGGAAACCGACCGCGGAACAGTGGGAACTCCGATATTCTTCCCATTGATCACCGGGCCACACCCTGCGCGCGTTGTCAGGAAATACCGATACCCGGCGCAAAACGGTGGGACAATGACTTTTTCCAGAATGTAACAATTTCGCTCGTGGGCACTCTTATGGGTTAACGTCGTCGCACTCCCACCCGAAGGGGTCCGCATGATGACCGACCCGCAGTACCCGCCGCCGACCAGCGCGCGCCACGGCAGGCCCGCGCCACCGGTGACGGCCACGGAGCGTCGTCAAGCCAACGCCAAGCCCGGACGGAACATCCTCGCGATCGTCGGCCTGCTGTTCGGCCTGGCCGCCCTGGTCGTCACGTTCGTCCCGGACATCGAGTTCGTCGCATGGCCGCTGGCCGGAATCGGGCTGGTACTGGCGGTCACCGGGCTCGTCCAGGTCAAGAAGGGTACGACGGGCGACCGCGGGCTGGCGATCACCGCCATCGTGGTCTCGGTCGCCGCGCTGCTCACGACGGCGGGGATGCTGCTGTACTCGACCTTCCTCGGCGGCGGCGAGTCCGGGCTGCACATGCCCGCGGTGGCCGGGGACAAGCACTCCGTGTCGTTCCAGGTGACCTCGAGCGGCGGCGCTACCGTGCGTTACGGCAGCCTGTCCGACCAGCGGACGGAAAACTCGCCCGCCAGCACCGACGCGTGGCAGGGCGGGGCGTCCTACAACAATGGCTCGTACCTTTTGACGCTCACCGCGGACACCCGCAATGCGCAGCTCAGCAACGAAATCAGCTGCGCCATTCTGGTCGACGGCAAGAAGGTCGCGGAAAACAGCGGGACGACCATCGCGCTCTGCACGGCGAACGTCGGCTGAGCTGCGGTTTTACCGGAGCCTGGCGACCGGCCGGCCTGACCCCCAAGTCGGCCGGCCGGGCCGCCACGAGCCGCTCCTGGCGGCTCCCGGCCCCGGCGGGTTTCCCCGCACGGGGCCCGGCACCGGCGTCTCAGCCTGCCCCTCCCCTAGGGCTCAGCCGGCACCGCCGAACCTACGCGGGCGCCGCCCGGAGGCACTAAGAATCCACTAAGGATTCACCGTCGGAGCCGGGGTCGTGATCCATTCGCAACCGGAATTCTCGCCATGAATGCGGATCATCGCCGAAAAGTTGTCGCGCGAAATCTTCACTGCAGTTCGGCGAGCTCGGTCCGCACCTCACCGACCAGCTTCGGATGCACCCGCTCGTAAATACGCACGGACAACGCCAACTGCTCCCGCGCGCTGTCGAGATCACCGCGCGCCCGCAGCACCCGGCCCAGCGTCAGCCGCAGCCCGCCTTCACGCGCTGCGAACTCTCGGCTGATCGCCAGGTCGATCGCTTCCCAGACGTACCGCTCCGCCGCCGCCAGGTCGCCGGCGCGGAGGCTGAGCTCGGCCAGCTTGTCCAGGGAGACGACCACGCGGTCGTCGTCGCCGAGGGCGCGGTCGATCGCCAGCCCCGCGAGCTGGTGGGCGATCGCGTCGGGCAGGCGGCCCGCTCGCTTTTCCGCCTGCGCGCAGCTGCTGAGCGCCTGGCCGCGCTGCGTGATGTCCGGGGCCTGCGCGATCGCCCGCGTCAGCCGGTCGATGGCCTTCTCGTGCTCGCCGCGCCGGCTCAAGGCGCGGCCCAAGTTCAGGTCGGCCGCCGTGGTCAGCGCCGCGTCCGGCACTCGCGCGGACAGCTCCAGCGCCCGCTCGGCGTCGGCCAGGCCGGCGCCCGGCAGCTCGAACGTCAGCGCGATCTCGCACCGCGCGAGCCGCAGCCAGCACTGCCCGGCGACGTCGCCCGCGGCTTCGGCGGCGGCGACGCCGAGGTCGGCCATCCGCGTCCACTCGTCCAGCAGCGGGCACGCGACGCGGTAGGTGTGGCCCAGCAGCGCCAGCCGCCAGACGTCGTCGTGGCGGCCCGCGGCGTACGCGGCGTCCAGCGCCGCGAGCAGGTTCGGCCACTCGGTCGCGAACCAGTCCTGCGCCTCGGCGAAGCCGACGAGCGGCGGCATCGCCTCGTCGGTGAGCACGCCGGTGAAGTCGAGCGGGTCGACGATGTGGGCGAGCCTGCGCCGCGCCCGGTCGGCCACCACTTGGTAGTAGCGGACCGTCCAGCCGATCGCCTCGTCGCGTTCCTTCTCGTCGAGCTCCTGCTCCGCGAGCTCCCGCAGGTAGAGCCAGACGAGGTCGTGCGGGGCGAAGACGTCCCGGGCGGTCTCGGCGATCAGGTTGTGCGCGGCCAGCGCGCGCAGCCGCCGCCGGGCCTCGACGACCGGGATCTGCGCCACCGCGGCCATCAGGTGCGGCCCGACCATCACCCCAGGCACCGCGCCGAGCTGCAGGAACGTCTCGGCGATCTCGCCGGGCAGGCCGCGGAACGAGACGTCGAAGGCGGCGCGCACGCCCTCTTCGGCGCCGTCGATCTGCAACCCGGCCAGCCGGGTGCGCTCGTTGCCGAGCTCGTCGACCAGCTCTTCGGCGGTGCGCTGGGCGCTCGCCGAAAGCCGCGCGCCCGCGATCCGCAGCGCCAGCGGGAGGTAGCCGCAGAGCCGCGCGAGGGCGGGGTTGAGGTCGGCCGGGCCGGCGAGCTCCTCGATGAGCCGGACGGCGTCGTCCGGCGCGAGCGTGCCGAGCACGCGCTGCTTGGCCGCGTTCGACACGGCCAGCCCGTCGAGGCGCGACCGGCTGGTCACCACGGTCATCGTCCGCGCGCTCGGCGGCAGCAGCGGGCGCACCTGCTCGGCGGTGCGGGCGTCGTCGAGCAGCACGAGCATCCGCCGCCCGGCGATCAGCGACCGGTACAGCGCGACGCGTTCGTGCAGCAGCTCCGGGATCTTCGCGGTCTCGACGCCGAGGCCGAGCAGGAACTGCGTCAGCAGCTCGGCGGGCTCCAGTGGCGGGTGGTGCGGGTCGAAGCCGCGCAGCGACGCGAACAGGACGCCGTCCGGGAACCGCGCCGCGACCCGGTGCGCCCACCACACGACCAGGGAGCTCTTGCCGACGCCGGCGGTCCCGGTGACGATCGCGATCGTCGTTTCGCCGGCCTCGGCGCGGGTGATCAGGCTGTCGAGCCAGGCCAGCTCGTCGGCGCGCCCGGCCAGGCTCGGCACCGCGGCGGGCAGCTGCGAGATCGGCTTGGCCGGGTCCTCGGCCGCGGCCGGGACGACGGAGGTGCGCACCGGGAGGTCGTCGTTGAGCACGCGCTCGTGCAGCCAGCGCAGCTCGGCGCCGGGCTCGACGCCCAGGGTGCCGAGGGTGGCGCGCGAGACGGTCCGGTACAGCTCGAGCGCGTCCCCGCGGCGCCCCGCGTGGTACAGCGCCCGCATGAGCTGGCCGGCGGTCCGCTCGGCGAGGGGATCGGCGCGGACGATCGGGCTCAGCTCGACGATCAGCGCGGCGTGCCGGCCGAGGTCGAGATCGGCGTCGACGCGGGCGCCGTGCACGGCGAGGCGCAGGTCCTCCAGCTCCGGCGCCTGCAACGAGTCGGGCACGCCGCCCAGCGCCGGGCCCTGCCAGAGCGCGAGCGCTTCGGCCAGCAGCCCGGCGGCGACCTCCGGAGTGGCCAGCGACGCGCGGTCCAGCAGGGTGCGAGCCCGGTGGACGTCGATCCGGTCGGGCTCGACGGCCAGGCGGTAGCCCGGCGGGGTGGTCAGGATGCTGGGCCCGTCGATGTCCCGGAGGATCCGCCGCAGGTGGGAGACGTTGCCGTGGACTATGGTCCGGGCGGTCGCGGGCGGATCGTGGCCCCAGAGGGCGTCGATGATCTCGTCGAGCCCGACGACCTTGCCGGGCTTGAGCGCGAGCAGGGCGAGCAGGCCGCGGACGCCGGGGCCGCCGATCGGGACGGCGACCTCGCCGTCGAAGAGCTGGACGGGCCCGAGCAGCTGGAACCGGGGTTCGGCCATGCTCGCGCCCACCTCCCCGGGGTCTCCCTCGCCGCGAAATCAACCTACCGTGGTGACGGGTTGTCGAGCAGGGCCGGTACCAGGAGTTTTGACCGTTCTGCGGATTCCGCAGCGCCGAGCGGGACGGGATGCGACATCCGCTGGAGAACCGTCACCCCGGACGTGCCACGACCCCGTACCGGCGGTCCCGAGCCGCTGGTACGGGGTCGTGGTGGAACTCCCGGCCGGGCCGCCAGGGGGCGCGGTCCGCCCGTCCGTCACCACCGGCGACCGGGCGGGCGAGCTCACCCCGAGCGAAGCACCCGACGGTCGTCAGCGAAGACGTCTGTTGCGCGAGCCACACGCCCGCGCGGTGGCGACACGGTAACAAAGCGCACCGGGTCGGTCACCGCCGGGCTCAGCGCGAGATCGGGGTCGAGTCGCGGCCGGCGATGAACGCGGGCCGCGGGGCGCCCGCCGCGAACGGCTCCTGCAACGCGTTGTCCACGCTGTTGAACACCAGGAAGATGTTCGAGCGCGGGTACGGGGTGATGTTGTTGCCGGAGCCGTGCATGAGGTTCGAGTCGAACCACAGCGCCGAGCCCGCCTGGCCGGTGAACTGGTCGATGCCGTGCTCGGCCGCCATCTTCGTGATGTCGTCCTCGCTCGGCACGCCCACCCGCTGGTCCTTGAGCGACGCCTTGTAGTTCTCGTCCGGCGTCTCGCCGGCGCACTGGACGAACGTCCGGTGCGAGCCCGGCATGATCATCAGGCCGCCGTTGAACGGGTAGTTGTCCGTGAGCGCGATGGAGCAGCTGACCGCGCGCGGCGACGGCATGCCGTCCTCCGCGTGCCAGGTTTCGAAGTCCGAGTGCCAGTAGAACCCGGTGCCCTTGAACCCCGGCATGTAGTTGACGCGGCTCTGGTGCACGTACACCTCGGAGCCGAGCAGCTGCCGGGCCCGGTCCAGCACGCGCGGGTCACGCACCAGCTCGGCGATCAGGTCCGAGATCTCGTGGACGTCGAAGATCGACCGGACTTCACCGGTCTTCGCCTCGGTGATGACGCGCTCGTCCCCGGCCAGCTCCTGGTCGGCGGACAGCCGCACCAGCTCCTGCCAGTACGTCTGGACCTCGCCGACGGAGAGCGTGTCCTCGACCACGGTGTAGCCCTTGGTCTCGTGGTTGGCCAGGGTGGCGGCGTCGATCGGGCCGTCGGCCTCGGTACCCCACACCGTGGGGTGCACGCGCGGCAGCTGGGCCGGCGTACCGGTGATCCGGGTCGGGTAACCGTCGTCGACCCGGGTGTCCATCAGCGTCACGGGCTTGGCCTCCTGTTTCCTCTCCCGTTTTCCCTGTCATTATTCGGTGATCAGCGGGTACACGCCGTTCTCGTCGTGGACCTCGCGGCCGGTCACCGGGGGGTTGAACACGCACACGCACTTGATCTCGGTCTTCGGCCGGACCTGGTGCTTGTCGTGGTCGTTGAGCAGGTACAGCGTCCCCGGCTCGAGCTGGTGCACCTCACCGGTGGCGAGGTCTTCGATCTCGCCCTCGCCGGAGGTGATGAACACCGCCTCGATGTGGTTGGCGTACCAGAAGTCGTTGACGGTCCCCGCGTACAGCGTGGTCTCGTGCACCGAGAAGCCGACGCCCTCCTTGGCCAGGATGATGCGCTTGCTGCGCCAGTTCGGGGTCTTGATGTCGGCGTCGGTGTCGGTCACCTCGTCGAGGGTGCGGACGAGCACGTCGTACTCCTTTACTTCTTCAGGACGGCCTTGATGGACTCGTCGATGATCGACAAGCCCTGCGTCAGCTCGTCGTCGGTCAGGGTGAGCGGCGGCAGGAGCTTCATGACTTCGCCGTCGGGGCCGGAGGTTTCCATCAGCAGGCCGCGCGCGAACGCTTCCGCGCAGACGCGGCCGGCGAGGTCGCCGTTCTCGAACTCCAGGCCGCGCGCGAGGCCACGGCCCTTGGCGACGAGGTTCGCGTCCGGGTAGGCCTCGACGATGCCGGAGAACGCGGCGGCGATGCGCTCGCCCTTCGCCTTGGTCGACTTCTCGAGCTCGTCGTCGCTCCAGTAGACGTCGATCGCCTCGGTCGCGGTGACGAACGCGGGGCTGATGCCGCGGAAGGTGCCGTTGTGCTCGCCCGGCTCCCAGACGTCGAGCTCCGGCTTGATCAGCGTCAGCGCCATCGGGATGCCGTAGCCGCCGATGGACTTCGACAGGCAGACGATGTCCGGCTTAATTCCGGCTTCCTCGAAGCTGAAGAACGGCCCGGTGCGGCCGCAGCCCATCTGGACGTCGTCGAGGATCAGCAGGATGTTGTGGCGCTTGCAGAGGTCGTCGAGACCCTTCAGCCACTCCAGGCGCGCGGCGTTGATGCCGCCCTCGCCCTGCACGCCCTCGACGATCACGGCGGCCGGCTCGTTGAGCCCGCTGCCCGAGTCCTCCAGGAGCTTCTCGAAGTAGAGGAAGTCCGGCATGGCGCCGTCGAAGTACGCGTCGTACGGCATCGGGGTGGCGTGCACCAGCGGGACGCCGGCGCCGCCGCGCTTCATCGAGTTGCCGGTGACCGACAGCGCGCCCAGCGTCATGCCGTGGAACGCGTTGGTGAAGTTGATGACCGACTCCTTGCCGGTCACCTTGCGCGCCAGCTTCAGCGCGGCCTCGACGGCGTTCGCGCCACCCGGACCCGGGAACACGACCTTGTAGTTCAGGTCGCGCGGGTCGAGGATCTTGTCGCGGAAGGTCTGCAGGAAGTCGCGCTTGGCCACGGTGAACATGTCGAGCGCGTGCGTGACGCCGTCACGCTGGATGTAGTCGATCAGCGCCTGCTTGAGCGCCGGGTTGTTGTGCCCGTAGTTCAGCGCGCCGGCACCGGCGAAGAAGTCCAGGTAGGACTTTCCGCTCTCGTCGTAGAGATGGCTGCCCTGGGCGCGGTCGAACACGACCGGCCAGCCGCGGCTGTAGCTGCGGACCTCGGATTCGAGCTCTTCGAAGATGCTCATGACGTTTCTTTTCTCCTACTCGCCCGGATCTTTGCGTGCTGTGAGCGGACCGATGCGGTAAAGCTCTTCGGGGAGGTGCCCGGCTTCGGGGAAATCCTCGCCACCGAACAGCACACTCGTTTCCACCGCGGCGTTCCAGCGCTTCGCGAACGACGTGAACAGCCGGATGGACGCTTCGTTGTCCGGGGTGATGGTGGTCTCGAGGTAACGCACCCCGTCGGCGACGAGCCGCGTGTACAGCGCGTCCAGCAGCGTGCCGGCCAGGCCCTTTCCCCGCTGCGACGCGTCGACCGCGACCTGCCAGACGAACCCCACGTCGGGTTCTTCCGCCCGGCGGTAGCCGGTCACGAATCCGACCGCCTTGCCGTCCTCACGCGCGACCACCGATGTCCCGGCGAAATCGCGGCACCACAGCATGTATGCGTACGGCGAGTTGAGATCGAGCTTGGCGGAATCGCGCGCGATTCGCCACAGCTGCGCGCCGTCCGCCTTGGTCGGCGATTCGATCAAGTGCGTTACGGACATACTCAGGAAACGTAACAGAGAATTTTCGACCTGCCAGCGACGCAGCTCACCGACCCCGCAATGACCTGGGGCGACGCGGAGTACCCGGTGAGGAGTCCCACAAACATGTTTGAAGTGGACGGTTCCGGGGCATACGCGCGGCTGGGTCGCGCACCCGTGGCTCGCGACCTACCCGCACCCTGAACCTTCGAGGCCGTGATCGCAAGGCGACGGGCCGTATTCCGCACGAGTCCGCACGAGCGGCGCTCTCTCCCGGACGTCTCGCGCTCAGGAGGCCGGCCGACGACGGATCGTCCGGTCAGGCGCGACGCCGGTGCCGCAGCCGGCGCCAGGCCCCGCTGACCGGCATCACCACGGCAGGCAGGATCAGCAGGCCGGACACCACGAGCCACCACACCGCGCCTTCGCCGCGCCGCCAGCCGGCCACGACGCTGCCCAGCCAGCCGAAGAACGGCTGCGCGATCGGCGGCAGGAACGCCGCCAGCAGCAGCGCCGCCACGACCAGCACACCCAGGGCCGCGAACACCCGGCGTGCGGTGCGGCCCATCGTCAGCAGCGCGGTCGCGAGGTAGATGACCGCGCCGGCCAGCACCGGGAGGCCGATCCACTGCAGGATCGCGCCGCCGCTGTCACCGATCACCAGGCCGGCCAGCAACGCCAGCACGCCCGCCGCGAGCGAGCCCGGGGTGCCGAGCTTGGACGCGCTTTGGGTGACCTTCGCCGTGCTGCGCGCGACCGTCCGCAGGATGCCCGCGACCGTCGTCGGCCAGCCGCCGGGCAAGCGGAACGCCACCACCCCCGCGTTGACCGTCGCGGCGCCGAGCTTGACCAGCGTCCGCGTCAGCTGTGCCGTGCCCTGCTCGCCCGCGAGCTTCTCCGCCGACACCTGACACGCCTGGAACACGCGCTGGGCGGCGGCCGCGTCGGCGATCGGCTGCGCGGCCCGGGCGCGGAACCCGGCCGAGGCCGCGCCGCTGCAGCCGCTCACCTTGACGTCGGCGGCCGCCTGCTTCGCGACGACCGGCAGCTCCTCCGCGGCGATCTCCGCCTGGCGGGTGCGGGCCAGCACCATCGCCGTCACCGGCATGCTGACCGGCCGCTCGGCGGCGAAGTCGACGGTGCCGAGCTTCGAGTCCAGCCCGAGGAACGCCAGCTCGGCGTCGAGCTGGCCGGTCAGCTCCCCCACCTCGGCGGGCTCGGCGTTGTCGTCGCGGTCGGGTACGCGCCACATCGGCGTCAGCGCGGCTTTGAGCTCTTCCCGGAACGCGTCCGCGCCGACGAGGTCGCGCAGGGTCTCCAGCCGCCGCGGGTCGAGCAGGCACTGCACCAGCCAGCCGGCGCCGTCGACGCGGCCCCACATCCAGTCGCTGGCCCGCCACGACGACTTGTAGAACGCGCCGAAGTAGTCGGCCTGCATCCCGGTCAGCTTGTCTCCCGACCGGCGGCGCTTCAGGTCCAGCAGCGTCCGCGAATCGGCGCTGACCTGCACGAGCTCGACCCGCTGGTCGACCGACGGCGCCTGCGCGAGCAGCCCCCGCGTCGCGACGTGCAGGCCGAGCAGCCGCGCTTGGACGACCTCGTCGCCGCCGTCGGGCAGGGCCAGCCAGTCGAGCAGCGTCTTGACCGTGCCGGGGGTTTCTTCGCTCAGGGTCCGCAACACGGGCGTCGCGGCCCGGAGCGCCGTCACGACCATCGGCCAGGCCTGCGCGACGTCGTCCGAGCGGCCGAGCCCGGCCCACTCCTCGGCGAGCTCGCGGAGCCAGGTTTCGAGGGTGCTGCTCGCGCCGGGTCCGTCGTGCGCGGCCACCCACTGCTCGAGCCGCGTGCCCCGGGCGGACTTCTTCCGCGCCGCGTGCAGTCCCGCCCGCGCGTCGTTGAGCTCCTTCGCCTGCGCGGGGTCGGGGCCGAGCCGGAACCCGGCGTTGATCAGCTGCAGCCCGGTCGCCACGGCGTCGTCGAGCGCGCTCGTGCGGTACGCGACGAGGTCCGCCACGGACACGCCGGCCGACGGCGGCTCGGGCGGGATGCCGCTGCTCAGCCCGGCCACGGCGACCGCGCGCAGCTGCTGCGACATCCCCGAGGCCCACTCCCGGTCCTCGGTGTCCACATCGGACAGTGCGTACCGGCGGGTGGCGACGCGCACCAGCTCGGCCGCGTCCTCGGCCGTCCGCCGCTCCAGGTACGCGGTGGCGATCCCCTGGTCGACCAGGCACTCCGGCCCGCCGCGCAGGCCCAGCGCCGCCAGCGAGACGCGGGTGTCGCGGGTCCGGACGACGGCGTCGTTGTGCCGGGTCAGGTCTTCCAGCTCGGCGCTGATCGACTGGCTCATCACCGTCGAGACGACCTTGCTCATCGCACTCGACAGCAACGGCGGGTTCGCGGCGTCGCAGGCGATCTCGGTCGCCTCCCGTTCGCCGGTCGGCACGACGTAGAGCAGCAACCGCCGGACGTCCGCGTGCGACGGGCGTTCGAAGATCTCCCGCAGCGCCGGCCGCAGCGGCTTGTTGAGCAGCACCCCGCCGTCGGTGAGCCAATGAGAGCGGGTCAGGTCGGTGTAGGCGGTCATGTCGGGGTGCAGCTCGTCGGCGGCGGCGTCACCGATCGGCATCCGCGACAGCTCGAAGGCGCCCGGGAACGACGCCGTCGAGCGCGCGGCGAGCGCCAGCGGGCCCTGCACGCCTTGCGTCCACAGTGGACCGTCGAACCGGAAGAGCATGCGGTGTTCGGTGTCCCGCACGAGGTTCCCGAGCGCGTCGTCGAACCGGGTGGTCTCGCCGTCGATCATGGTGCCGGTGAGCAGCACGGTGACGTCCGGCGGCTCGGCGGGCGCGGAGCCGGCGTCGGAGATCCGGTGCAGCGCCCGCTCGAAGTCGGCGAGCAGCACGCGATCGCCGTCGAGGATCGACCGCGGCTGCGCCTCGGCCGGGTCGCGGACGAGGTTCTCCAGCGAGCCGACCTCGATCCAGGTGTCCCGCAGCACCTCCGGCGTGGAGCCGAAGGCCTCGGCCAGGCCGAGACAGGCGGCGTTGACCCCGCCGGCGCTGGTCCCGGTGAGGACGTCGATGGACACCTTGGCCCGCAGGAGGTCGAGCAGCTTCCGGTAGAGCCCGGGCCCGGCGTCGCCCCGCGACTCGCGCAGCAGCTGCGACGTCTCGGTGGCGACGCCGCCCATCCAGATGGCGAGGCTGGAGCCGCCGACCATCGTCATCGCCAGGCGGATCTCCTGCTGCCAAGGTTCGGCTGCTTGAGGCATGAGGCTCCCCCGCCCGTCGTCGTCCTGCCGCAGAGTAGAGGCGCAAGGTAAGCGCAGGGATACGTCCGGGTGTACGGCCGTTCGGGTGGACTTGCTCGCCCGCTCAGCCGTCCACGGTGACCACCACCTTGCCGAACTGGGCGTTCGCCTCGAGGTAGCGGTGCGACTCGGCGATGTCGGCGAGGTCGAACGTCCGGTCCACGCGTGGCCGGAAGGTGCCCGCGCGCACGCCCGCGCGGATGAAGTGCTCCGCCCGGGCCAGGCGCCCGGGGTCCAGGGTCAGGTCGAACGCGTTGAACAGCCGCATGGTCGGCACGAACCACAGCGGGAACGGGGTCTCCTTGGCGTCGAGCGCGCCGTAGACGACGAGCGTCCCGCCTTTCGCCGTGGCTTCGGCCAGCTTGCGCACGCCCTCCCCGGCGACGGCGTCGAAGACGAACTCCGCGCCGCGCCCGCCGGTGATTTCCGTTGTCCGCACGGCGATGTCTTCGTCGTCGGTGACGATCACGTGCGCGGCGCCGGCGTCCAGGAGCCGCTGTTTCTTCGCCGCGGTGCGCGTGGCGGCGATGGGGACGGCACCGATGTGGTTGGCGACGTCGATCGTGGCGAGCCCGACGCTGCTCGAAGCGGCGGTGATCAGCACGAAGTCACCGGGGCGCACGTGGCCTTCGTCGACGATCGCGCCGTACGCGGTGAGAAACGGTCCCCACAGGGCGACGGTTTCGGTGGCGTCGAGGCCTTCGGGACGGCTCAGCACGGCGGCCGCGGGCACGATCGCCGCCTCGCCGTAGACGCCGTAGTCCCGCATCGAGAAGCCCGCGATGGTGCTGACCGCGTCGCCGGCTTCGAAGTTCGTGACGCCCTCACCGAGGGCTTCGACGATCCCGGAGGCCGAGTAGCCGAGCTTGGCCGGGAACTCGCCCGGACGCTCGAAATAGGCGCCCGAGCGGAACATCGCCTCGGCCCGGTTGAGCCCGATCGCCTCGACCCGCAGCCGCAGCTCACCGGGCCCCGGCTCACCCAGGTCGGTGTCCACGAGCCGCAGCACTTCCGGTCCGCCTTCCGCCGCGAACCGAACTGTCTTCGTCATTCCTGGTTCCTTTCTCCGAGGTGCCGGAATCGATCGTGGACCGGATGCGTTTCCGCTGGAAGACGGCACTTTTCTGGTACGACGGCACACGTCTGTTACGAATGAGGTCACGGCGATGGACAACACCGAAACTCCCCCGGCCGACATGTGCTCGCTGCGCGAGGTCCTGGACCTGGTGGGTGACAAGTGGGCGATCCGGGTCCTGGTCCAGCTCGGCGACGGGCCCCGGCGGTTCAGCGAACTGGAGCGCGCTCTGACGGGCGTGTCACGGCGGATGCTGTCGTTGACACTGCGCGGGCTGGAGCGCAACGGGCTGGTGACGCGGAAGGTCTACCCGGAGGTTCCGCCGCGGGTGGAGTACACGATGACGCCGCACGCGGCCGAGCTGGACGAGCCGCTCCACGCGCTCTCGGCGTGGGCGGCGAAGCACCGCGAGAAAGTCGGTGCGGCGAGGCTCGCGTACGACTCCTAAGCCGCCAGGTGCTCCAGCAGCAGCACCTGGCCCTCACCGACCGCGAACCCCAACACCGCGCCCGTAGCGATCAAGATCCACTCGTCCTGCTCGAAAGCCGGCCGGAGCAAGCGCTCGAACTCGTGCGGGGACAGCTCCTTCATCTTCGACACCAGCACGTTCCGGATGTCCATCGCGTCCGTCGCGTAGTCCTCGATGTAGCGCATCGTCTCCGGGAGGCGCCCCATGATCTGCTCCGCGATCGACAGCTTCATGTCCTGGTACTTGCGGCTGCCCACCGCGAACACCAGCAGCGGCTTCGCGACGCTTCCGAGCTCCCGGTCGAGCTGACGCTGGATCAACGCCAGGACCCGGTCCGACAGCGGCCCCTGCAGGATCGCCTCGATGACGTTGTGCGGGGTGATGATCTCCTTGGCGATCAGCGACCCGTACGCCTCCGCGACCTCCGCGCGCCGCTTGAGGAACAGGCCCTGCCACTGCACTCCGAAGTACCGCCGCGGCTCGATCGGGTAGAAGATCATCCGCAGCGCCAGCCAGTCGGTGAACCAGCCGGTGAACAGGCCGAACAGCGGCATGATCAGCGGGAACTTGAACAGGATCCAGGCCACCATCTGGATCACGCCGATCGCGCCGCCGAACACGAGACCCGACCGCGCGATGAACTTGAACTCCTTCGCGCCCGCCTCCTGGAAGATGCGGTTCAGCAGGCGCTTGTCCTTGACCAGGCTGGTGACCACCATGCCCTTGAGGTCGAACACACTGTCCACATCGGACTTGATCAGGTCGAGCACGGCCTCGACCATCCGCGGCGACTCGTGCTGGACGCGCTCGATCACCAGCCGCTGGACCCGCACCGGCAGCGACTCCCACAGCCCCGGCTGGTAGTGCGCTGCCACCTCGCGGACGATGTCCTCGACGCCCGCGAGCAGCGGTTTCTCGATCTCCTGGGCGATCCGGGAAGCGTCGAGGCGCGCGACGACCTCGGCCGGCTTGATCAGCTGCTCGGTCATCGTGTCGCAGGCGATGCTCGCCATCCGCGCCGCGCGCTTGGGCACGATGCCCTGCCAGCCCAGGAACGGCTTGACGCCGATGAACTCCACCGGCTGGAACATCATCCGGATCGCGACGAGCTTGGTGCCGTAGCCGATCAGCGCGGCGACGATCGGGATCGAGACGTAGAGGGGCCAGTGCTGCGCGAAGTCGGCGACGATGCCGGCGAGGAACGACCCCATCCGCTAACCGAAGCTCGGGTCGCAGGCCTGCCAGAACTCCGCGCCGAGACGCGAAACATGGATCGTCCGTTTGACGAACTTCGCGCGTTTGACGTGCTTCTCCGCGTCGCGCACCGTCTCGTCCGTCATCAGGATTTCGTACTGCGTCTCCAGCGACGGCACCTCTTCGTCGAGGTCGACCAGGCCGAGCCCGATCAGCCGGGTGACGTAGCCGGGCACCTGGTCGGGCAGCGACACCCCGGCCGCCTTGCCGACCGTCGACGCGTTGCGCAGCACGAGCCGGCCGGCGCCGCCCAGGCCGGTGCGCTCGGCGACGTCGATCGTGGGGAACGGCGAGCCGTCCGACAGCGCCGACAGGATGCGCGCCTCGTCGGGTGTCAGCTGCCGCAGGATGATCGCGTAGAAGTACTCGCGGGCCCGTTCGCGGCCGAAGCCGATGGAGTGGTTGAGCAGCTCGGCCATCGCGGCGCGCAGCGGCTCGGCGTGGTTGTCGCGCGCCGGCACGATGGTGACCGTGGCTTCGACCTTGCCGGGCACCGCCGGGCGGTTCATCGCGGACGCCGCCGTCAGCGCCGCGTGGTAGGGGTCGTCGACCTCGTCGAGGCGGCGGCGCAGCTCGGCCAGCAGCTGACGCTCGACCTGCCGCACCCCGCGTTCGGCGGTCTCGACGCCGGGGAGCCTGCGGCCGAGCGCGAACCCGGTGCGCGCGGCCCAGCCCGCCAGCTGCCCGGCGCGCCGGGCCAGGTCGGCCACCTCGTCGCCGGTGCCCCGGCCGTTCGGTCGCTCTGCGTTCACGCGTCGACTCCCCTCTGCTTCCGCGCTGATGCTACCTGCGGGTAGGCCGAACGGTGGTGTGACGACCGGCATTATGTGCGGCATGAGTCCGACGCGCTGGGGCCCGCCGATCGACGTCCTCCCGTACTTCTCCAAGGAGGAACAGGCGCTGATGACGCTGCTCGGCGCGCTGACCGACGAGGATTGGCAGCGCCCGACCAGGTGCGCGGGCTGGAGCGTCAAGGACGTCGCCGCTCACCTGCTGGGCGACAAGGTCGGCCGGCTGTCCCGGAGCCGCGACGGGCACACGGCCGAAGCCCCCCGTCCGGGTGAGTCCTTCCCCCGCTTCATCGACCGGATCAACGAAGAGTGGGTTGTCGCCTGCCGCCGGCTCTCGACGGACGTCCTGCTCACGATGATGTACGAGTTCATGGGCCAGACCACCGAGTACTGGGCGAAGCTGGACCTCGACGCCCTCGGCGAGCCCGTGACCTGGGCGGGCGTCGAACCGGCGCCGCGCTGGCTCGACGCGGCCCGCGACTATTCGGAGTTCTGGGTCCACCACGTGCAGATCCGCGAAGCGCTGGAGCACACGCCGCTGGAGGCCGAGTACGCCGAGCCGATCGCGGACACGTTCGTCCGCGCGCTGCCGCACACCCTGCGCGACGTCGAGGCGCGCGTCGGCAAGCAAGTGGGGTACACGGTCACCGGCGCCGGCAAGTGGTACGCCCGCCGCGAGCGCGACGGCTGGGTCCTCGACCGGGGCGCGCCGCCGTCCCGCACGCCACTGGCCACCGTGGCGACGGACCTGGACACGTTCTGGCGGCTCTGTACCCGCAACGCGAAACCCGCCGACGTGGCCGACCGGATCAAGACGACCGGCGAGGAAGACGTTTTCTCGGCGGTTCTCGGAATGACGTCCGTCATTGTTTCCTGAAAAGAGGCGTTCCCCACGGAATCCGCGGGGAACGCCTCTTCCACCGATGGATCAGTAGACGCGCGAGTTGTACCACGCGCTGTTCACGCGCACGTTGCACTCCGCGCTGATCGTTCTCTGGGCGCCGGCGTTGAGCACGACCCAGCTGGTGTGGTGGTCGGCGTTGAGCGGCCCGACCCCGCAGTTGTAGCCGAGCCGGACCCAGCTCTTCTGCGTGCCACCCGTGCAGTCCGCCCAGGCCGCGGTGTTCGCGTAGTGCGCGCTGCAGGTCGCCAGGCTCTTGAGGGCGGGCGCGGCCGACGCCTCCGCGGTGGCGAGCACGGTCCCGGCCGCGAGCAGGGCTGCGGCCGCCGTCACGATCACCGAAATACGACGCATTCTGGTTCCTCCTTGAATTTCGTCCCTCGGTCCGTACCGGCGATTTTCGTTCGTCGACGAGTTCGCTGTCACGGTGCTGAGAACGAGGTCGAAAAGGAGTGGTCAGCGGCGGCGGGCCTGCTTGCGCAACTGCAGGATCCGGGCCCCGCCGATCAGCGCGACCAGTACCGCGCCGCCGATGGCCGAGAACAGCATCGCGATGGCCAGCGGCAGGCTGCCTTCCGCGCCGAAGAAGTGCACCGTCGCCGGGTCGAGGTTCTGCAGGATGAAGACCAGCAGCACCACCAGCACGACGAGGCCCGCGATGACCGCGACCCAGGTGCCGCTGATCCGCGTCGGCCGGGCCCGCTTCTTGGTGGCCGCACCGGTCCGGGCCGGCGCCGGGCGCACCGGCGTGACCTCCTCGACGCCGGGCCGCACGTCGCCCGCACGCAGTTCGGCGGGCTCGAGGGCGCCCTCGGGCACCTCGTTCCCGGGCAGTTCGTGGTTGGTCGGGCCGGTGGGGTGGCCGGCCGCGTCCCCGCGCGCGTGCGTCATGTGCTCAGTGTCCGTCCTGCACGCGGGGAGCGCTCTGTCAAACCCCCTAACGGGCGAAGCCGTCGACCTCGCGCAACACGCGGAGCGTGTTCTTCCCGGCCAGCTTCGCGCAGTCCTCGTCACTCCAGCCGCGCTCGAGCAGCGCCGCGAACAGCACCGGGTACTTGGACGTGTCCTCCAAGCCCTCCGGCAGCGTGCCGACGCCGTCGTAGTCGCCGCCGAGGCCGATGTGGTCGATCCCGGCGACCTCGCGGGCGTGCTCGACGTGCGCGACGACGTCGTCGACGGTGGCCTTCGGCTTGACCGGGCCGTCCCACTCCTTCACGAACTCCCCGCGCTGGGCCAGGTTCCGGTACTCCTTGCCGGCGGCCCCCATCGCGGCCTTCAGCTCGTGGTCCCACGCCGTCACCTTCGGCGAGATGAACGCCGGCACGAACGTGGTCATCGCGACGCCGCCGTTGCCGGGCAGCAGCGCGAGGACGTCGTCCGGGATGTTGCGCGGGTGGTCGTTCACCGCGAGGCAGGAGGAGTGGCTGAAGATCACCGGCGCCGAGCTGACCTCGATCGCCGCCCGCATCGTCGACGGCGCGACGTGCGAGAGGTCGACCATCATCCCGATCTTGTTCATCTCACGCACGACGTCGCGGCCGAACTCGGTGAGCCCGCCGTGGGCCGGCTCGTCGGTGCCCGAGTCCGCCCAGGTGGTGTTGAAGTTGTGCGTCAGCGTCATGTACCGGACGCCGAGCCGGCGCAGGATCCGCAGCACGCCCAGCGACTCGGCGATGCTGTGCCCGCCCTCGGCACCGAGCAGCGACGCGATCCGGCCGTCGGCGAACGCGGCCTCGGCCTCGTCCGCGGTGTCGGCCAGCCGGAGCCGGTCGGGGTAGCGCTCGGCCAGCTGGTGGACGACCTCGATCTGCTCGAGGACGGCGGTGACGGCACTGTGGCCTTCGAACTCGCAGGGCACGTACACCGACCAGAACTGCATCCCGAGCTTCCCGTCGGCGAGCTTCGGGAAGTCGGTGTGCAGCGCCGGCTGCCGGACGGTCAGGTCGAGCGACGCGGCCGCCTCGACCGGGTTCGGGCCGCCGTGCTGCCGCAGCTCCCACGGCAGGTCGTTGTGCCCGTCGGCCAGGATGACGCCGTCCAGCAGTTTCGTAGCACGCTGTAGTGCCTCGTTAGTCATCGCCCGATCGTAGGGCGAGCCGATATACGCTCCGTACAAACGTCAGGGCGTCATCCAGCTCGCGGCCGCGCGGACGCCGTCCGCCGTGATCAGGTGGCCGCCGGGGTGGCGCTGCGTGACGACGTCGGCACCGCGCTCGCGCAGCAGCCCGATCAGCTCCTCCGTGGACGCCAGGGGCGCCATCGGGTCGCGTTCGCCGTTGGCCAGGAAGACGCGGGAAGCCGACAAGTCCAGGTCAGGCGGTTGCGGGACCGGGGACATCGCCGCGAACAGCGCGGCTTCGCGCACGACCTCCGGCCGCAGCAGCGTCACCGCGGCCGCGATGTTGGCGCCGTTCGAGAAGCCGACGGCGACCAGCCGCCGGTCGCCCAGCCCGTACTTCTCCCGGGCCTCGACGACGAAGTCCGCGAGCTGGTTCGCGCGCACGACGACGTCTTCGTGGTCGAACACGCCCTCGGCGAGCCGCCGGAACCAGCGCGCGGCGCCGTACTCGGTCACCGGACCGGCCGGGGCCAGCACGGCGGAGTCCGGGCTCAGCTCGCGCGCCAGGCCGAGCAGGTCGTCGGGGCTGCCGCCGGTGCCGTGCAGCAGGAGCAGCAGCGGCGCGTCCGGCGAGCCCTCGACGTACTTGTGGTCGAGCGTCATGACAGCTCCGGGTTGTTCTCGGCGGGGAGGTTCAGCTTGGGCAGCATGTGCTGGATCTCTTCGCGGCGCGGCTCCAGCCACGGCGGCAGCTTGAGCGCGCGGCCCAGTTCCAGCAGCGGCTCGTCGATCGCGAAGCCGGGTTCGTCGGTCGCGACCTCCAGCAGCGTGCCGCCCGGCTCGCGGAAGTAGATCGAGCGGAAGTACTGGCGGTCCAGGATGGACGTGACGTGCACGCCCTGGTCGACGAGCTCTTCGCGCCAGGCCTTCTGGGTCGGTTCGTCGGGCGCGCGCCAGGCCACGTGGTGCACGGTGCCCGCGGCGACCAGGCCGCGCGGCGCGTCCGGCGTCACGAGGACGTCGACCAGCGCACCCGGCCCGCCGTCGCCGGCGGCGAACCGCAGGCGGTTGCTGTCCTGGGTGGCGAAGCTGAGTCCGAGGCCGTCGGTGAGCATGCCGGCGGTGGCGTCCTCTTTCGTCACCGACAGCGTCACGGAGTGCAGGCCGCGGATCGCGTGTTCGGCCGGGACCAGCTCGGTGTCCCACGGGTCGCGCGGGTCGCCCTGCGGGTGCGCGACGAGGGCGAGCTTCAGGCCGTCGGGGTCGCGGAAAGTGAGCGTGTCTTCGTCGTCGGCGTTGCGGACCTCGCCGGTTTCGATCTTCTGCGCCGCCAGGTGCTGCTTCCACCAGCCGATGGAGGCTTCCGGGACGGAGAGCGACGTGGTCGTCGCCTGGCCGGTGCCGTGCCGGCCGGTCGGCGCGTCGGGCCACGGGAAGAAGGTCATCAGCGAGCCGGGTTTGCCCGCGCTGTCGCCGTAGTAGAGGTGGTAGGTGCCCGGGTCGTCGAAGTTCACGGTGGTCTTCACCAGCCGCAGGCCCAGGGTCCGCAGGTAGAAGTCGGCGTTGCGCTGCGGGTCGCCGCCGATCGCGGTGACGTGGTGCAGGCCGGACGTCTTGATCGCCATGGTTGCCTCCTGGATTCAAGGTAACCGCAGAACCTCTCGCGAGCAAGATATATTCCGTGCAGACTTTCCGGTAGGCTGACCGAGTGGATCCGAAGACCGACGACGACGAGATCGTCACGTGGTGGGGCCTGGTCATCGAGGGCTACCTGGCCACGCAGGACAAGCTGATGGGCGAGATCGCCGACCGGCTCGGCCTCGCGCCGGCGTCGTTCGACATCCTGCTGCGGCTGGTCCGCTCGCCCGACCACCGGATGCCGATGACCAAGCTGGCCACGGAGGCGGCCCTGTCCAGCGGCGGCTTCACGAAGGTGGCCGACCGCCTGGTGGCGGCGGACCTGATCTGCCGCGTCCCGAGCCCGGACGACCGCCGCGTGACGTTCGCGGCCCTGACCGACCACGGGCTGGACATGGCGAACAAGGCCCGGACGGCGGCGGCGGAGATCCTGCGGCGCATCGTGCTGACCCCGCTGGGTGACGACGCCCCGGCACTCGCGGAAGCCATGCGGACACTGCGCGCGTTCAACGCCTGAGGGTGAAAAAGTCGAGGTCACAGCGGTGCGTCCGGGGGCGCACCATGGAGCCATGCTGACCGAATCGACGATCACGACGATGCTCCCGGTGACCGACAGCGAACGCGCCGGCCACTTCTACGCGGACTCCCTGGGCCTGAAGCAGACGGGGAAGGGCGAAGACGGAACGCTGTACTTCGCGGCGGGCGCGGGTGCCATCGGGCTCCGCACGATGCCGGCCGGCGCACAGAGCGAGAACACGGCGTTGAGCTTCGAGGTCTCGGATCTTTCGACCGAAGTCAGCGCCTTGGAGGGCCGTGGGGTGCGGTTCCAGGACTTCGACCTGGAGGGCTTGAAGACGGTCGGCCACATCGCCGAGCTGGGGACCGAGCGGGCGGCTTGGTTCACCGACTCCGAAGGCAATGTGCTGTGCCTGCACCAGGTTCTAGGCTAGGCCCGGCATCAGCTTCACCGCGTTGCCCCCGAGGACGCCGTTCAGGACGTCCTCGGGCCAGCCGAGCCCGACCAGCGTCCGCACGTTCTTGGCCACCGAAGGCACCCCGGGCCAGTCCGTCCCGAACACGAACTTCCCCGCCAGCCGGGCCAGGTCGAACCGCTGGTAGTACTCCGGCAGCTTCTTCGGCGGCAGCCCGGCGAGATCCAGCCACACGTTCTCCCGCGCCAGCGCGAGGAAAGCCGCGACGTCGTACCACCACCCGCGACCACCGTGGGCGAAGACGAACTGCAGCGAAGGGAAGTCCTCGACCACATCGGACATCAGCTCGGGGTTCCCGAAACTCGTACGGGAACCCGGGAAGCTCGACGTTCCCGAGTGGAGGATCACCGGCACGCCACGCTCGGAACACAGCTGGTAGACCGGGTACAGCTCCTTGTCCGCCGGGGAAAACGCGCCGTGCACCGGGTGGATCTTCAGCGCCACCGCACCCAGGTCCAGCTGCCGCTCGACCTCCGTCACCGCCGGGTGGTGCAGATACGGGTTGACGTTCGCCACCAGCCGAAAACGAGCGGGGTTGTGCGAAACCAACGGCAGGTTGTCCTCGATCGGCTGAATCCCGGTGGCCCGCGGGCTGTACTCGCAGAACAGCAGCACCCGGTCGACGCCCTCGGACTCCATCAGCTCGTCCATGGCCGCCGGAATCACCTCCCCCGAAGAGGAGTACACCGAACGCCACGGGTACGAACCCGCGAAGTCGTGCGCCCACTGCGTCCACGCGGGTTTGAGCGTCGGCAGGCGCGGCGTGTGGACGTGCGCGTCGACCACGAAGTAGCCGTCGATCACGTGCTGGGCACCACCCGCAGGACGTCCCGGACCTGTTCGCGGATCACGTTCCGGCGGATCTTGCCCGTCGCCGTCTTCGGCAGTTCCGCCAGTTCGACCACTCCTCGCGGGCGCTTGAACGCCGCGAGACCTTCGCGGCAGAACTCGATCAGCTCGTCCGGGTCCACCGTAACCCCGGCCGCGGCCACCACGCACGCCACGGGCTTGTCGAGACCGTCGGCGTCCGGCGCGGCGACCACCGCGACCTCCGCCACCGCCGGGTGCTGCCGCAGCCGTTCCTCCACTTCGGACGGTGACACCCAGATCCCGCCCGCCTTCAGCATGTCCCCGAACCGGCCCAGGCAGGAATACGTGCCGTCCTCGTTGCGGACGTAGCTGTCACCGGTCCGCAGCCACTCGCCCTGGTAGACGAGCTTCGTCGCGTCGTACCGGGCCCAGTAACCCGTCGCCGTCGACGGCCCGGCCACGAACAGCTCGCCCGGCTGGCCGGCGACGTCGATCACCGCGCCCGCCTCGTCGCGGATCTGCACGGAGTACCCCGGCACCGCGACTCCGGTGGTGCCCGGCCGCACCGCGCCGGGCTGGTTCGACAGGAAGATGTGCAGCGCCTCGGTGGACCCGATGCCGTCGAGGATCTCCAGGCCGAAGCGGGCGCGGAACCGTTCGAACAGCGACGCCGGCAGCGGCTCCCCGGCCGAAACCGCGTGGCGCACCGAAGAAAACGAGTCGTCCGGGACGTCGCTCGCGAGCAGCGCCGCGTAGAACGTCGGGACGGCGAAGAACAGCGAAGGCGCCTCTTCCCGAGCCCGTCTGGCGAACAGCGCCGGCGTCGGACGGGACGGCTCGAGCAGCGTCGTCCCGCCGGCGCCGAGCGGGAAGAAGCACGAATTCCCCAGCCCGTAGGCGAAGAACAGCTTCGGGACCGACAGGAACCGGTCCGCCGGAGTCGTCGCCAGCACGGTGCGCGCGTACGTCTCACACACCGCGCGGATGCTCGCGTGCCGGTGCATCGCGCCCTTCGGCTGTCCCGTCGTCCCCGACGTGTACAGCCACAACGCGGGCGAGTCCTCCCACGTCCGTCCACTTCGGAACGGTCCGCTCAGCGACGACCACTCGTGCGTCCGGACCCCGAAGCCGGCCGCGTCCGAGCGGTCGAGCAGGACGTCGGTGACCTCGGGCGCGAACCCGAGCGCGGTCACCGCCTGCTCGGCGAACTCACCGGACACGCACAGCAGGCGAGCGCGCGAGTCGGCCAGCATCTTGCCCAGCTCGAGCCCGGTGACCATGGTCGACACGGGCACGGCGACCGCGCCGGCCAGCATCGCGCCGAGGATGCCGGTGAGCAGTTCGACGTCGTCGACCATGCAGAACATGACACGCTCTTCGGGCCGCACGCCGAGCTCCACGAGCCCGCCCGCGACGCGGCGCGCCTCCGCCGCCAGCTCGGCGTAGGTGAGCGTGCGGCGCGGCGACACGACCGCGGTCGCGTCCGGGTGCCCGGCGGTGAGCAGGTACTCCGCGGCGTTGAACCCTGTGGGCACCGGACCTCCTACGTGAGGTGGACGTACTCGTAGTCGAAGGGCTTCCCGTTGATGCCCTGCCGCGGCGGCGCCACCCAGCTCGCGATCTTCCCCCGCTCGTACACCGGGTGCATCAGCGAGCGGACGAACGTCAGGTCCTCGGTGGTCGGCAGCCACTTGCCCTTGCCGGCCTGCCAAGTCGCCTCGTCGACGATCGTGCCGTCGGGAGTGACGTGGTGGCCGGAGTTTATGCCGACTTCGCGGTTGAAGCCAGGGTGCGGCAAGCGGAACGTGAAGTCGATCCCGGCGTCGGCGAGGATCTTGTTCCAGCGCTTCACGCCGGTCTGGCAGTCGGCCACGTACTCGCTGCGCAGGTCGAGGTTCAGCAGCAGGATCGCCTGCATCTCCTCCGCCGTCCAGGTGCCGTCGCCGGCCGGTTTCTCCAGCGTGCGGGCGTCGTCGGTGAGCTTGTGGTCGTCCTTGCGGCGGGTCTCCTGCCAGCGGCCCTTGAGCCCGGCGGTGTAGTAGTTCGCCGCGTTCGTCGACGTCTCGCTGCCGAACAGGTCGAGCGAGACGGTGTAGTGGAAGTTGATGTACTTCTGGATGAGCTCCAGCGGGATCCCGCCGTGCGGCCCGATGTCGCGCGTGTCGTGCTCGCGGATCAGCTCGGCGCTGCGGGTCACCACGCGGTCGACGCCGGTCGTGCCGACCATCATGTGGTGCGCCTCCTCCTTCAGCATGAACTCGCAGGTGCGCGAGAGCGGGTCGAAGGAGCTTTCCTTGAGCGTGCCGAGCTGGTACTTCCCGTCGCGGTCGGTGAAGTAGGTGAACATGTAGAAGGCCAGCCAGTCGGCGGTCTCCTCGTTGAACGCGCCGAGGATGCGGGGCGCGTCGGGGCTACCGGAGTTGCGCAGCAACAGCCCTTCGGCCTCGTCACGGCCTTCGCGGCCGAAGTAGGCGTGCAGCAGGTACACCATCGCCCACAGGTGCCGACCCTCTTCGACGTTGACCTGGAACAGGTTCCGCAGGTCGTAGAGGCTCGGCGCGGTGAGCCCGAGGAGCTTCTGCTGCTCGACCGACGCCGGCTCGGTGTCGCCCTGGATGACGATCAATCGCTGCAGGTCGGCGCGGTATTCGCCGGGCACCTGCTGCCACACTTCCTGGCCCTTGTGCTCGCCGAAGGCGATCCGCCGGTCCGGGTCGCGCTCGGCGAGGAAGATGCCCCACCGGTAGTCCGGGACGTTGACGTGGTCGAAGTGCGCCCACCCCTCCCGGCCGACGCTCACGGCGGTGCGCAGGTAGACGCCCTGGGTCTCCAGCGTCGGGCCCATCTCGCCCCACCAGTGCATGAACTTCGGCTGCCAGCCTTCCAAGGCGCGCTGCAGCCGGCGGTCTTCGGAGAGGTTGACGTTGTTGGGGATCTTGGCGTCGTAGTCGATCTTCTCGGGCATCTGCGCTAGACCCGCTTCCTGTCGAAGACGGCCTTCTGACCCGTACCGTATCGGCGCAGCGCGCCTTCCGGCCCGGATGCGTTCGGCCGGGTGAAAATCCAGTTCTGCCACGCCGCCAGCCGGCCGAAGATCTTGGTCTCGATGGTCTCCGGGCCCACGAACCGGTGGTTGGCCTCCATGCCGGTCAACGCGTCCGGCGACAGCGACGCACGGCCTTCCAGCGCGATCCGGATCTCGTCTTCCCAGTCGAGGTCGTCCGGGGCATCGGTGACCAGGCCGAGTTCGACGACTTCCGCCGCGCTCAGCTCGTGGTCCTTTTCGCGCGCGAGCCAGGCGAGGTGGTCGTCGTCGCCGTAGAAGCGCGTCTGCAGGCGGGTCAGGCCGTTGCCCATCGGGAACGGGCCGAAGTTGGCTTCGCTGAGCCGGATCGTGGCGCGTTCGTCGCTGTCTTCGTCGTCGATCGGCGGGCCGTCGAGGAGGTACTGACGGTCGGCGGCGAGCGCGAGTTCCAGCAGCGAACCGGCGAAGCAGCTGCCGGGCTCGATCAGCGCGATCAGGGTGCGGCTGGTGACGTCGAGGCGCTTGAGCGTGCGTTTGAAGTACTGCGTGATCTCGTTGCCCAGCCAGTCCTTCGCGCCGAACACGGCCCGCTCGTGCGCGAGCACCTTCTCCGGGTCGCCCCGGGTCTTCAGGATCCACGTGCCGGCCTCGACCTCGTTGGTGCGCAGCCGGAGGATCGCGTCGTCCAGCTCGCGGGTCATGGCGAGGAACCAGCCGTTCGCGCCTTCTTCGTGCAGGTCACCGGGGTCGTTTTCGGGCCCCTTGACCGTGATGGTGACCTGATCCTTGGTTACTTCCGTGTCGACATAGCGATGTTCGAGCGGGGTCAGCTCGATGCCGCCTTCACCGGTCCGGTCGGACTCACGCGCGATCTCCCTGGCCCGCTTCGCCACGGCCTCGCGGAACCCCTGACGCGGCACCAGTTCGTCGACCAGCCGCCAGTCGACCGCCGTCTTCCCCTTGACGCCGTCGGAACGCGTCGCGAAGACGTCGGCGAGGTCCTTGCGCACGCGCCGCTTGTCGACGACCCGGGTCAGGCCGCCGGTGCCGGGCAGCACGCCGAGCAGCGGCACCTCGGGCAGCGCGACGGTCGAGGAGTTGTCGTCGATCAGCAGGATCTTTTCGCAGGCCAGCGCGATCTCGTAGCCGCCGCCGGCGCACGTGCCGTTCACCGCGGCGACGTAGGTCTGGCCGGAGTGCGCGGTCGCGTCCTCCATGCCGTTGCGTGTCTCGTTGGTGAACTTGCAGAAGTTCACCTTCCAGTGGTGCTCGGACGCGGCGAGCATCCGGATGTTCGCACCGGCGCAGAAGACCTTGTCCTTCGCGCTGGTCACCACCACCACGCGGACCTCGGGGTGCTCGAACCGCAGCCGCTGGGTCGCGTCGTACAGCTCGATGTCGACGCCGAGGTCGTAGGAGTTGAGCTTGAGCTCGTAGCCCTCGACGAGCCCGCCCTGCTCGTCGACGTCCATTTCCAGCCACGCCACCTCCCCGTCGAGCTGGAGGCGCCAGTGGCGGTACTCGTCCGGACGGCGGTCGAAGGTCACCGGTGTGGTGGTGGTCACTCATCCGAGTGTCTACATAGTTCCGACGAACGTCAATGTTGTGTAGAAACTTGATCTCGCGAGGTCACCCGGTTGAGCGTCGCCCACGCCCACGTGAGAAACGCCCAGAGCGCGAGCCCCGCTGCGGCATCCGTGAAGATCGTCGCGAAGAAGAACCCGGGGATCTGCGGCACGCCGGTCAGGAAGTGGCCGAGCGTGATCATCCCGGCCAGCGAATAGACCAGCAGGAACGCCAGCGCCCGCGGGTACCGGCCCTGCCGGTACGCGCGGTAACCGAGCCAGCCGAACGTCGTGAACAGCACCCAGCCGAAGGCGACGACGATCCCCGCCGCCATCGCCGGGACGCCCGGCAGCTGCGGGTAGTCCGCCACCCGGATGGCGTTGTGCGTGTAGTGGATCGTGGTGCTGACCAGCGAAAAGCCGAGGATCACGCGGAGTGGCGTCAGGCCCTTCCCCTGCAGAACGTCCATCTCGGGCCCCCTATAGCCGATTTGATAGATCGCTCTAGCGACGGTACCGCGCGGCGGCCGCGCCGGGCAAGACGCGGCCGCCGCCGGAGGTCACACCAGGTCGATGCGGTGCTGGGTCACCGGGTAGCCCGCCTTGGCGAACGTCTTGGCCATCGGGACGTTGCCGACGTCGGTGCCCGCGACGATCTTCTCCGCGCCATACCCGATCAGGTCGTGCGTGGCCTCGACCAGCAGGTCGTACGCGTAGCCGTTGCCTCGCTGCTCCGGCACGACGGCGACGTAGCCGACCACCGGGTCGTAGGCGTTGCGGCTCGGCAACGTGAGCCCGACGAGCTCACCTTCGGGCGTGTACGCCAGCCGCCACCAGTCCCGCGGCGCCGGCATCCACAGCATGATGTCGAGGTCCTCGCGCGCGGCCGCGTCGAGGCCGTGCTCCTCGACCGTCTTCCGCACGTGCGCGTCGAGGCTGCCGACGTGCACGCGCTTGAAGACGTCCAGGATCACGTCGTCGTCCGGTTCGGGCCGGAAGACGAGCCGGCCGGGTCGCTCCGGCAGGCCGTTCTCCGGCGTCCAGCAGAACCGGTAGCGCTCGACGAGCTTGCGGTAGCCCGCCTTCTCGGCCGCCTCGACGCGGATGGTGACCTCGTGCGCGACGTCCGGGTCGTCCTGCCAGCCGGGCGGCGTGGTCAGGGAGTACTCCGCGCGCAGCGGCACCCTCTTCAGCAGCTCGACACCCGCGTCGAAGTCCGTGAAGTCGAACCAGTCGAGCGCGATCGGCTCCTCGTCCTTGGGTGTGCCCCACCACGCGGCCCGCGCCACGACGACGTCGTCGCGCAGCGCGACCCAGACCCACCCGGGCCGGTACTCGCCCTTGGCTGCCATCTCGGCGAAGTCGTCGCCGAACAGCTTGCGGCCGACGAGGCCGCGGTCGGGCAAGGAGGTGAACAGTGTTTCTTCGCCCGCTTCGAGCGGGCGCACGACCAGATCGGTCATGGAAGTCCTTCCGGGAGTACGCGCTCCCGGTCAGAAACCCGGCACCCTCGAGGCGAGGTGGGAGCGCGTGATCGGTTGCGTGATCATCGGACCCACCTCCCTTTCGCTCGTTCCGGGGTGCGCGGCTGAAGTTAGAGGCTCCCGAGCCACCCGTCAACGGATTTTCTGGAGGACGATTCGCGTGCTCAGCCGCGGCTGCGCGTAGGAGTGCGAAGCCTCCAGGACGTACTCGCCGGCGATGTGCTGCCAGCCGTCGCGCCAGACTTCGGCGGACCTCGGCGTGACGACGATGTCGGTCTCGACCGCCTCGCCGGGTCCCGCTTCGACGCTCGCGAAGCCGACGAGCCAGCGGGGCGGCCGGTCGCCGCGCTCGGTCGGGGCCAGGTAGAGCTGGACGACTTCGCGGCCCTTGCGCGTTCCCGAGTTGCGCACGCGGACCCGGACGCGCGCGCCGCCTTCGTCGTCCGGGTAGCCGTCGAGCTCTTCGTACACCCAGGTCGTGTAGCCCAGGCCGTGGCCGAACCAGTACGCGGGTTGCGTCTCTGTACGCGCCCAGGCGCTGTAGCCGACGTACACGCCTTCGCCGTACTCGAGGACGCCTTCTTCCGGGGTCACGTCGGTGACCGGCGCGTCTTCGAGCCGCGCCGGCCAGGTCGTCGGCAACCGGCCGCCGGGCTCTTCGAGACCGAAGAGGACGTCGGCGAGCGCGTCGCCGCCGGCCTGGCCGGGGAACCAGGTGAGCAGCACCGCGGCGACGTCGGCGCGCCACGGGAGTTCGACCGGGGAGCCGGCGTTGACGACGACCACGGTGTTCGGGTTGACCGCCGCGACCCTGGTGACGAGTTCGTCCTGCCTTCCGGGCAGGGCCAGGGAAGTCCGGTCGAAGCCTTCGCTCTCGACCTCGGCGGTGGTGCCGACCACGACGACCGCGACGTCCGACTTCCCCGCCAGGGCAACAGCTTCGTCGAGGGCGGCGTCCGGGTCGAGGACCGGGCCGCGGTGGCCGAGCGCGAAGGTGACCCAGGCGAAGGTGCCGCGGGCGAACTCCGCCATCTCCGACGGGATCCAGTACGTCAGGTTGACGTCGACGAGTTCGCCCGCCGTCAGCTCGACCTCGCGGCGCTGCTCGATCACCTGCATGATCGACGTGAAGACGTCGCCGCCTTCGGGCAGGTTGACGCCGTCGAAGAGGGTCTGGCCGGCGACGGTGAGGCGGAGGTCGCCGGGGCCGGTGACGGCGAAGGTGTGCGTGCCGGTCCGCTCCGGCAGGTAGGTGCCTTCGATCTCGACCGACGCGAGCGTGGCCAGGTCGAGGCCTTTCGGGAGCTCGCCGATCCAGTTGATTTTGGCTTCCCTGAGCGGAAATTCAGCCAATCGGGTGCCGTCGGCCGCCTTGGCGGTGGCGCGGAGCCGGAAATTGTCGGTGGCCGGCGGTAGCGTCGTTCGCGGATCGGCACCGATGGCGAACGCGAGGTCGGTGCCCGGGGGAACGGCCTTCCGGAGGCCGTCGAGAGGGGAGACGATGTGATCGGGGAACACGGTGGCGCTGCCACCACCGAGGATCTTGGGGTCCTCCGCCAGCGCGCCGATCAGGGCGATGCTCTGTGGTTGCTTGAGGGGGAGAACGCCGGTTTCGTTGCTGAGCAACACGAACGACCGGTGCGCGACCTCGCGCGCGATCGCTTCCCCGTCCATAGTGGACATTGCGACGGGGCTGCCGCCGAGCGCGCCGGTCCGGTGGGCCAGCAGGAGCACGCGGCGCACCATTTCGTCGACGACGTCTTCGCCGACTTCGCCGCCGCGAACGGCTTCCGCGAGCTGGTCCCCGAAAACCGTGCGGGGGCCGGGCATCGCGACGTCGAGGCCGCCGTTGGCGGAGGCGACGGTGTCGCGCGCGGCCAGCCAGTCGGAGACGATGAAGCCGTCGAAGCCCCATTCGTCGCGCAGCACGCCGTTGAGCAGCTCGGCGTGCTGGGTCATCGTGGTGCCGTTGACGCTGTTGTAGGCGGCCATGATCCCCCACGGCTTCGCCCGCCGGACGATGAGTTCGAACGGCGCGAGGTAGAGCTCGCGCAAGGCACGCTCGCCGACGTGGACGTCGGCGGTGAAGCGTTCGGTCTCGAAGTCGTTGGCGACGAAGTGCTTGACCGTGACGGCGACCCCGCCGTCCTGCACGCCGGTGACGTAGCCGGCGCCCATCATCCCGGTGAGGAGGGGATCTTCCGAGTAGCACTCGAAGTGGCGGCCGCCCAGGGGCGAGCGCTGGAGGTTGACGGTCGGCGCGAGCAAGACGTGCACCCCCTTGCGGCGGGCCTCCTGCGCGAGCAGCCGGCCGGCGCGCACGGCCAGGCGCGGATCCCAGCTCGCGGCGAGGGCCGTCGGACTGGGGAGCGTCACCGAGGGGTCGTCCGGGCTCCACCGCACCCCGCGGACGCCGACCGGGCCGTCCGAGAGCACCAAGGACTCCAGGCCGATCCGCGGGAGCGCGGGCAGGCTCCAGACGTCCTGGCCGGCGAGCAGGCTCGCCTTGGCGTCCAGGTCGAGCTCGGCCAGCAGGGCATCGACGTCGAAGCTCATGGAGACCTACTCTACCTGGCGGTGGGTAGTGAACGTTATGGTTCCGTGACGGCTTGTCCCGTAGGCTCGGGATCATGACCCGGGCCAGGGGCGCCGACCGCCGAGCGAGCATCGTCCGCGCGGCGTTCGAAGTGATCGCCGAACGCGGCTATCGCGGCACTTCGCTGGCGGCGGTGGCCGACCGCGTCGGACTGACCCAGCAGGGCCTGATGCACTACTTCCCCACGAAGGAGGATCTGCTGACGGCGGTGCTGGAGGCCCGCGACGAGTGGGACCTGCTGCACTTCGGGCACGCCCCGCAGGGTGACGAGTCGTCGATGACGGTCAACCAGCTGGCCGAGCTGGTCGACTACAACGCGACCCGGTCGGGGATCGTCCAGACGTACACGGTGCTGTCGGCGGACAGCGTCACGGAGGACCACCCGGCGCGCGAGTACTTCCACGACCGCTACGAGCGGGTGCGGGCGGGCATGACCCAGATGCTCGAACGCCACCGCGACGAGCTCCCGCCGGGGGCTACGCCGGAGCAGCTGGCGCCGATCGCCATCGCGGTCCTGGACGGCTTGCAGCTGCAGTGGCTCCTCGACCCGGAGCAGGTCGACATGCCGGCCGGGTTCCGCACCTTCCTGACCCTGCTGGGCATCAAGCCGGACTGACGTCAGCGCATGCCGATGCTCTGCCGTTCGACCTCGATCAGCCCGACGACCCGCACCTGATCACGCGAGTAGGGCTGGCCGATGTACTTCGTCGCGATCCGGTCGACGATCGCCCAACCGGCGTCGCCCTCGACCCACTCGACCACTCGGCCGCGGATGATCACCGGCTCGAACGGGTTGTCCGCCGGGGTCAGGGACAGCGCCACCCGCGGGTCGCGGCGCAGGTTGCGGGCCTTGCGGGAGTCCGGCCCGGTCATGATCGCGATGTAGTCGTCTTCGGGGTCGACCCAGAGCGGGATCGAGTGCGGGGCGCCGTCGGGCAGGACGGTGGCCAGGTGCGCCACGACGTTCGTCGAGAGGATGCGGCGGATGTCTGCGTCGATCATGGTGTTTCTCCTTCGGTTTCGGGCGACGGCTTGTCAGTTGACTGCGTAGTGGAGGTGGGTGACGCCGGGCGCGGCGACGGCTTCGACCAACCGGAGCCGGATGTGCGAGGGCAGCTCCTGGAAGAACGACCGCCCGCCGCCGAGCAGCACGGGCACCTGGTGGAGGACGAACTCGTCGACGAGCCCCGCAGCCAGCGCCGCGGTCAGGACTCCGCCGCCCATCAGACCGACGTCCTTCCCACCGGCCGCTTCACGCGCGGCCTCGATGGCTTCCTTGACGTCGCCGAACAGCGCCTGCCGCGAGGTCAGCTCCGGCGCCGGCCGGTGGCTGACGAGGAAGAGCGGGGCGTTCGGGTGCGGGCTGCCGCCGCCGAAGTGGTCCGAGTCCTCGTAGGTGTTGCGGCCCGCCACGATCGCGCCGACGCGGCCGGCGAGGTCGTCGAAGACGCGGGCGCTCGGCTCGCTGAGGTTGAAGAAGTCGAACACCCGGCTTTGCGTATCGCCGTCGGTGTACCAGTCGAAGAGCGTGCCGCCGTCGCCGAGGCCGTGCCCGGGGCCGGCGCCGCGGCCGGTGATGTACCCGTCCACCGACACCGCGTGGGCGCTGAAGACCTTGCTCATCGCTGCAATCCTTTCGGAGTTCCTTGAGGAGACTCCAGAACCGTAGCAGCTCAAGTTCCTTAAGGGAACCCTGAGTGCTAAAGTGGCCTCATGCAGCGGACGAACTTCAGCGAACTGGCCGCGTGCTCGATCGCGCGCACGCTCGACGTCATCGGTGAGCCCTGGTCGCCGCTGATCCTGCGGGACGTCTGGGTCGGGGTCAGCCGGTTCGAGCAGATCCAGGCCGACCTCGGCATCTCCCGCAAGGTCCTCACCGAGCGCCTGAACCACCTCGCCGACCAGGGCATCGTCGAGCGGCGGCCGTACGACCGGCGGCCGCGCTACGAGTACGTCCTGACCGAAAAGGGCACCGAACTCGTCGACATGCTCATGATCATGACCCGCTGGGGCGACAAGTGGCTCGCGGGCGAGGCCGGCCCGCCGGTCCTCTACCGGCACCACGCGTGCGGCGAGATCACCACCGTCGACCTGCGCTGCACCCACTGCGGCGGGTCGATGCACGCACGCGACATCGACCCGCTCCCCGGCCCCGGCGCGGCGAACTGACCGTCAGAGCAACCTCGGCTGAGCCGCGGCCTCCCGTAGCCGCCGCAAGGTACGCAGCGTCGTCTCCAGATCCTCCTGGGACACGGATTGCGCCACGTCCTCCGCCCACTCGACCTGCGCCGTCCCCAGCTCGCGCAGCGCTTCCTTCGCCCGCCGCGTCACCGACAACAGCGGCGCCCGCGCGTCGGCCGGGTTCGGCAGGCGGTCGAGCATTCCGTTGCGCAGCAAGCGGTTCACGGTCTCCTGCACGCTCTGCCGGCGCAGGCCGCGGCGACGTGCGACCTCCGCCGCGGTCGCCGGGCCGTCCTCGAGGAAGCCGAGGACCTGCCACTGCGCCGCCGTCAGCCCGACCGGCTCCGTCAGCGCGTCGCCCGCGGTCAGGAAGCCGCCGTTGCACGCGAAGACCGCGTCGATCACCCGGGTGAACGTCTCGGCTCGAAGGGACCGCATGCGTGCTAGTCTCGCACATCGACAGGTACCTGTCGAAATGGAGACGACCATGGACATGCCCACCCTCGGGCCCGCACACGACGCCCTGAAGGCCTTCATCGGCGACTGGACCGGCACCGAAGACCTCGCCGCCTCGCCGTGGGCGCCGGCCTCGACCGCACGCGCCGACTGCGAATACCGCTTGGCGCTCAACGGTTTCGCGCTGATCCAGCAGTACCGCCAGCGCCGCGAAGACGGCACGGAGTTCCTGGGGCACAACATCTTCACCGTCGACCCGCAGACCGGCGAAACGCTCTGGTACGGCTTCGACAGCTACGGCTTCCCGCCCGAGTCACCCGCGCGCGGCGGGTGGGACGGCGCCACGCTCGTCCTGGACAAGAAGACCGCCCGCGGGGTGGCCCGGCACCGCCTCACCCCGGACGGCGGCACCCTGACGCACGAAATCGACGTCAAGATGGGCGAAGACCGCGAATTCAGCCCATTTCTGCGCGCGCGGTACACCCGCGAAAACGGGTAGGAGGAAACAGGCGACGCCCCTCCCCCCTTACACGAGGACGTCACCTGTTTCCGGTCCCTGTCACCACATCCGCGGACCTGCCGACGCGGGCGGTCCAGCGCTGGGTCAATTACACAACAATTATTAGTTATTCGGTCTTGCTCGTTTTCGCGCCTTGCAGCGAGTGTGTCCCCGAAGCCGCCGGAGGCCCAGAGAAAACGATTACTTTCACCCGAACGGCCTAGCCCGTGCCCCCGCTCACCGGGAGGCCGCCGCGGCCCGGGCGTCCGGAATTGTCGGACCCCCGGAGTAGAGATGAAGGCGTGCGCAGATCCGCCGGAACACCCCAGGACACCACGGAATCGCCCCCGCTGATCGGGGTCGAGAACCTGAAGATGCCCGAGTGGGCGCGCGTCGACGAACGCGTGGCCGACGCCGGGTTCGGGCAGGCCGTGCGCGCGCTGCCCGCCGCGATCGCCGTCGTGCTGCGGCTGGCTTGGCGGACGTCGCCGCGGCTGACGCTGCTGGCCGGCTTGGTGCACGTCGTCTCGGGCTGCGTCACGGCGTTCGGGCTGCTCGCCACCGCGAACGTCTTCACCGCGCTGCTCGAACAGGGCCCGACACCGGAACGGGTGCTGCAGTCGCTGCCGGCGATCGCGGTCGTCATGGGCTCGTACGCGGCGCGCGCACTGCTGGACGCCGCGGTCGCGGCCGTCGAGGGGGCGCTGCGGCCCCGCGTCACCGCGGCGGCCGACGACGCGGTGACGTCGGCGGTCGTGCGCGTCGGGCTGATCGCGTTCGAGGACGCGGACTTCCGCGAGCTGGCCAGGCAGGGCGCGCGGTTCGGCGTCCGGGCGATCGAGACGAGCCTGCGCCGGGTGGCCGACCTGACGTCGTCGGCGATCTCGCTCGCGGCGGCGATGCTCACCGCGGGCCTGCTCAACCCGTGGCTGGCGCCGGTGCTGCTGCTCGCCGCGGCGGCCGACGGCTGGGCCGCCGCCCGCGTCGCGAAGCTGAACTACCGGCACTTCCTCGACACGGTCGGGCGCAACATCCGCAAGTCGGTCGTAGAGGAGGTCGCCACCTGGCGGTCGATGGCCCTCGAACGGCACGCGCTGACGCTGCAGGAGCCGTTGCTCGGCGAGTACCGGCGCATCTCGCGCAGCCTCGCGCGGGAGGAGATCCGGCTGGCGCACCGCAGCAACCTGGTGCGCACCACCGGCCGGGCGGCGGCCGGGTTCGGCACCGCCGTCGCGTACCTGGTGCTCGGCTGGCTGCTCTACTCCGGCGGGATGGAGCTGGCCCTGGCCGGCACGGCGGTGCTGGCGATGCGCACGGCGTCGACGGCGCTGTCCAACACCATGCGCGCGGTCAACTCGCTGTACGAGGACTCGTTCTACATCGGGTTCTACAACCAGCTGCTGGCGGAGTCGGTGGCGCGGCAACCACCGCCGGCCGCGCTGCCCGCGCCCGCCGACCCGGAGGAGATCCGGCTGGAGAACGTCACGTTCAGCTACCCGGGTCAGGCACGCCCGGCGCTGCGGGACATCTCGCTGACGATCCGGCGCGGCGAGGTGGTCGCGCTGGTCGGCGAGAACGGCTCGGGCAAGACCACCCTCGGCAAGCTGCTGACCGGGCTGTACCCACCGGACGAGGGCGTGGTGCGCTGGGACGACGTCGACCTGGCGCAGGCGGACCCGGCGTCGGTGCACGCGAACATCGCGGTGATCGCGCAGGAGCCGGCGGAGTGGCCGATGACGGCGGCGAACAACATCACGGTGGGCCGTCTCGGCCGCGCCGACCCGGACGGCCGCGCGTGGCGTGAGGCAGTGGGCTACTCGGGCGCGGACGAGGTGATCGAGTCGTTGCCCGCCAAGGAGAACACGGTGCTGTCGAAGAAGTTCGACGAGGGCCACGACCTGTCCGGCGGCCAGTGGCAGCGCATGGGCATCGCCCGCGGAATCTACCGGGACGCCTCGGTCCTGGTGGCCGACGAACCCACGGCGGCACTGGACGCCCGCGCGGAGGCCCGGGTGTTCGCGGGCCTCCAGCACGCGACCGCGTCCCACAACGGCCGCCGCACAACGGTCCTGGTGACGCACCGGCTGGCCAACATCCGTTCGGCGGACCGGATCCTGGTGCTGGAGAAGGGAAGACTGATCGAGCAGGGAACCCACGAGGAGCTGATCACCGCGCGCGGGGTGTACCACGAGCTGTACGAAATCCAGGCGCGCGCATACCGCAACGGCACGGAGGTCCCGGCACCCCGAGCCGCACCCCACCCGGCACCGGAGGCACCTGAACGCTGACCGCGACCGCCAGCTCCACCCGCCGGGAACGGGGTGCCACGACCTCCGGCGATGGAGCGCGATCACGCGGGCTTCCGCCGCTGAGCAAGGCCACGCCCGCCCACCGCCCGCCCGCCCGCGGGGGCTCGTGCACACGCGCGCCCCAGCGAAGCGGGCCGTGCACCGCGGCAAGCCCGGCCACCGTCCGCTGCCGCACACGCCCCTCGCCGGGGGCTCGTGCACACGCGCGCCCCAGCGAAGCGGGCCGTGCACCCCAGCGAGCCCGGCCGTGCACCACGGCAAGCCCGGCCACCGTCCGCTGCCGCACACACCCCTCGCCGGGGGCCGGCCCTTCGTGTCCGGCCGGCCCGGGCGAACGGGGATGCGCCACCTGCGGCGCCTCCCGCACCCGGCCAGCGGATTTACCCCCGGCGACCGCGCGGGGCAGACTGGCCTGCCGAGCCGGAGGAGGCCCGATGCGTCAGCTCACCCCACTCGACGTCCAGTTCCTCAACGCCGAGTCGACCACCACGACCGGGCATGTCGGTGGCCTCTCGATCCTCGACCCCTCGACCGCTCCGAACGGCCGGCTAACCCTCGATGACCTGCGGGAACTCATCGGCTCGCGGCTGCACCTCGCCAAGCCGCTCCGCTGGCGGCTGCTGCCCGTGCCGCTCGGGCTCGACCACCCCTATTGGATCGACGATCCCGAGTTCGACCTCGAGTACCACGTCCGCGAGATCGCCCTGCCCGCGCCGGGCGACGAACGGCAGCTCGCCGAACAGATCTCGCGGCTCACCGCGCGGCCGCTCGACCGGCGGCGGCCGCTCTGGGAGGCCTACCTCGTCCACGGCCTGCAGGACGGCAACGTCGCCGTCTACACCAAGGTCCACCACAGTGCCATCGACGGCGTCTCCGGGGCCGAGCTCATCGGCGTCCTCATGGACACCACCGCCGAGCCACCACCCCAAAAACCGCCCAAGACACCGCAAAAGGAACCCCTCCCCACTCCGCTCGCACTCGCCCTCAACGGGACGAAGAAGCTCGCCCTGCACCCCGTCAAAGCCGCCCTGCAGGTGCCGAAACTGCTGCAGCACCTCGACGAAGTCCCCGGCCTCGGCCGCTACCCCGGCGTCGGGCTGCTCGCGAAGGCCGGCAGTGTGCTCAACCGCGTCACCCGCCAGGGCTCCGGCCGCCACGAAGCCGACCGGCCGCGGCTCGTCGCGCCCGACACTCCCTTCAACGGGCCGATCAGCCCGCACCGCCGCTTCGCGTACGGCTCGCTGCCCCTCGACGAGGTCAAGCATGTCAAGAACACCTTCGGCGTCACGGTGAACGACGTCGTCATGGCGTTGTGCGCGAGCGTGATGCGCCGGTGGCTCGTCGACCACGACGCCCTGCCCGACCAGCCGCTCGTCACGCTCGTCCCGCTGTCGGTGCGCACGCCCGAGCAGGCGAAGGACGCCGGCAACCAGGTGTCGGTCATGCTCGCGCCGCTGCCGACGCACCTTGCCGACCCCGCGGCGCGGCTGGCCGAGGTCACCACCGCGATGGTCGCCGCGAAGCAGCGGTACCAGCCGCTGCCGGCGTCGTGGCTGGTCGACTTCAGCGGGATGCTCCCCGCCGCGCTCGGCGGGCTCGCCGCCCGCGCCACCATGAAGTTCCTCGGGGCCACCGCGCCGGTCGTGAACCTCGTCGTCTCGAACGTGCCCGGGTCGCAGAGCCCGCTGTACCTCGCGGGCGCGCGGCTGCTCGCGAACTACCCGGTGTCCGCGATCACCGACGCGAGTGGCGGCCTGAACATCACCGTGATGTCCTACGACGGCAAGCTGGACTTCGGGTTCGTCGCCTGCCGCGAGCTGATCCCGGACGTCTGGGACCTGATCGACCACCTGCACGACGCGCTGGCCGAGCTCACCAAGCTGGCCGCCGAGCACACCCGGGAGGCTTGATGGCGGAGCGGCTCGCGGAGGTCAACGGCGTCGAGCTGTGCCACGAGACTTTCGGCGACGCGGGCGGGCGGCCGTTGCTGCTCGTCATGGGTCTCGGCGCGCCGATGATCTGGTGGGACGAAGAGTTCTGCGAAACCCTTGCGGCACAAGGGTTTCACGTCATCCGGTTCGACAACCGGGACGCCGGACGGTCCAGCCGGATGCGCGGCCGGGCCAACCTCGGGCAGGCGTACCTGCTGCACCGCGCGCCGTACTCGCTAGCGGACATGGCCGCCGACGCCGTGGGCCTGCTCGACGTGCTGGACATCCCGGCCGCGCACGTCGTGGGCGCGTCGATGGGCGGGATGATCGCGCAGACCCTGGCCATCCGGCACCCCGAGCGGGTGCGGTCGCTGACGTCGATCATGTCCACCACCGGCGGACGGCTGGTCGGCCGGCCGAGCCCGAAGGCGATGTCGATGCTGCTCAGCGCGCCGCCGCGCGACCGCGCGAGCTACGTCGAGCTGCTCGTGCGGACGTTCCGGCTGATCGGCTCGCCGGGCTACCCGTTCGACGAGGCGCGCATGCGCGACCGCGCCGAGCGCACGTTCGACCGCGGCGTCCACCCGGGCGGCACGGTGCGCCAGCTCGCGGCGATCATGGCCGAACGCGACCGCGGGCCGCGGCTGCGCAGGGTGCGGGTGCCGGCCCTGGTGGTGCACGGCGCCCGCGACCCGCTGGTCCACGTCTCCGGCGGCCGCGCGACGGCCCGCGCGATCCCGGGCGCGGACCTCGACATCGTCCCCGGCATGGGCCACGACCTGCCCCGCGCGGTCTGGCCGCGGGTGGTCAAGGGCATCACGCGCATCGCGGACCGTGCGGAAACTCCGATCTCGCGTGATTGAGCGCGTAACTCGCGTGATTGGACGCGCATCTCGCGTGATTGGAGGGGCGACACGGGTTACGACGAGAGGGTGATCGAGCCCAGGTGGGAGAAGTGGGCCGCGACGCGGGAGCCCGGGCGGACCGGGACCGCGTCCGTCATGCCGCCGGTCAGGACCAGCCAGCCCGGCTCGAGAGCCAGGCCCCGCGCACCCAGGGCGTTCGCTGCCAAGGCCAGGGCTTCCGCCGGGTGGCCCTGGACCGCCGCGCCGGTCGCCGTGTCGACGATCTGGCCGTCGACCTCCAGCAGCGCCGCCTCCAGCGAGAGGTCCAGAGAAGACGGCGGCAGGCCGACCGGACCCACGCTGAAGTACGCCGACGAGCCGTTGTCCGCGACGGCGTCCGGGAGCGTGAAGCGGTAGTCCGCGTACCGGCTGTCGATGACCTCGATGCCGCCGTACACGCGGTCGACCGCGGCCAGCGCCGTCGCCGCCGTGACGCCCGGGCCCGCCAGCCGCGAGCCCAGCACGAAGACCAGCTCCGGCTCGGCGCGCGGGTGGATCAACGAAGGCACGGGGACTCCGGCCGGCAGGACCATCGCGTCCGTCAGCCAGGCCAGCAGCGGCGAGTCGATGCCCATCCGCTGCTGCTTCGCCCGGGACGTCAGGCCCAGCTTGAGCCCGATCAGCGTCTCGCCGCGGGCCCGCCGCAGCCGCAAGGCTTCGTCCTGGATCGCGTACGCCGTGTCGACGTCCAGTCCCGGCCAGTCCTCCGAGAGCGGCGCCCGCTCCGAAACCGTCCCCAGCAGCTCAGCGGCCGCCTCGCGCACGTTCACGATTCCTCCGAAGCAGGGGCGAAGACCGCGGTGACACTGCCCAGGCCGGCGATGGTCGCGACGACCGTGTCGCCCGGCGACACCGGGATCGCCCGGGTCATCGACCCCGGCAGCACGACGTGCCCGGGTTCGAGGGTGACGCCCAGCGGCCCCACCGTGTTCGCCAGCCACACCAGCGAGTTCAGCGGCGAACCGAGCACCGCGCCACCCGCACCCGTCGCGGCCACCGAACCGTTCTGGTACAGCACGCAGCCGGCGAGCCGCAGATCCACGGCACCCAGCGCCGTCGGGCTGCTGCCCAGCACCACGCCGCCGGACGACGCGTTGTCCGCGATCGTGTCGAAGAGCGAGATCTTCCAGTCCTGGATCCGCGAGTCGACGATCTCCAGCGACGGCAGCACGAAGTCGACCGCCCGCACCGCGTCGGCGACCGTGACCCCGGGGCCGCGCAGCGCCGAGCCGAGCACGAACGCGATCTCCGGTTCGATCCGCGGCTGCAGGAACGCCGACGTCGGGATCGGCTGGTGCTCGAGGTGGAACATGCTGCCGGTCAGGTGCCCGTAGTCGGGCTGGTCGACGCCCATCTGCCGCTGCATCGCGGCGGACGCGAGCCCGACCTTGTGCCCGCGGACCGCGTCACCGCCCTCGACCCACTGCCGCACCTGCTCCTGCTGGATCCGGTACGCGTCTTCGATCCCCGCGTCCGGGTAGGTCTTGATCAACGGCTCGATCGGTGCGCGCGTCGCGTAGGCCTGCGCCAGTACGGCGGCGGCCTCCTGCACCTTGCTGACGTCCACGCCCGGGACTCTGCCGTGAGCGCACCCCGCACACAACCCTCGATGTTCCGCCCAGCGGACCTCTCGCCAGTCAACCTCTTGCGCGCGAGATAAATCGAGCGTACCGTTCCAGTCACCACCAGGAAGGGACGTGAGGGACATGGCACCGACCCAGGCCGAGGTCACCAAGCTCGCCGAGATCCGCGACGAGCTGCGCGAGCGCCACCTGCACCCGGCCGCGAAACGCCCGGAGACGAACGGGCGCGGCATCCACCACACCGCGCTGATCTCCAGCGACGTCGAGCGGACCATCGGGTTCTACCAGGACATCCTGGGCTTCCCGCTCACCGAGCTGATCGAGAACCGCGACTACCCCGGCTCCAGCCACTTCTTCTTCGACGTCGGCAACGGCAACGCCGTCGCCTTCTTCGACCTGCCCGGTCTGGACCTCGGCCCGTACGCGGAAGTCCTCGGTGGACTGCACCACCTGGCCCTCTCCGTCACGCCCGAACGGTGGAGCGTGATCAAGGACAACCTCGACGAGGCCGGCGTGCAGTACCTGCTGGAGAGCAAGACCTCCATCTACCTGTCCGATCCGGACGGTGCCCGCGTCGAGCTGATCTCCGACCCGCTCGGGGAGATGTACGGCGAGAAGATCGGCTGAAAACGTGTTCCGGGCGCCGCGTGCCGCATACCCTGTGCGCGACGCCTGGAGGTCCGATGTCCGACTGGTCCCTCTCCCGCGCGAAGGCGCGGCTCGAGCACCGCGAGCTGCTCGACGAGCTCAGCGCGCGCACCCGGTTCGAAGTCCGGCTGCACCTGAACGAGCCGGCGACGAACGGCGCCTACGACGAGCTCACGAGCATCTTCGCGATCGGCCACGGCGAGTGCGCCGCGCTGCTGGCGCACCACCGCCTGCTGCCGTGGTGGGAACGTTCGCTGTTGTTCCGGTACGCGCGGCGCCTGCACGGCAAGGCGATCCTCCGCAGTGTCGGCGTCGTTCCCGCCGAGGTCGCGCCGCAGGCCGCCCGCGCGTTCGGTGCCGAGATCGCCGAGCTCGCTCCCGACTCCGGGGACACCGGCGCGAAGTACGACCTCCAGGGCCGCGGCCTGCTGACGGTGTTCCGCATCGCCGTCGGTGCCAAGGGCGAGGTGTGGCCGGACCGCCACGAGGTCACGACGACGTCCGCCCGCAACATCCTGACGTGTGCCGCGACCTTCGCCGGCCGCAAGCCGTGGCATGTGATCTGGCCCGTCTACCGCGTGCGTGGCCTGCGGCTCTGGAAGCTTTGACGCCCGCCGCGCGTTCCACCCACATGAAGGCAGAAGAGATCTTGGCGGACGCGAAGACCATCGCGGTCGTCGGCCTGAGCCGTGACCCGGCCAAGGCCGCCCACGGTGTTCCCGCGGTGCTGCAAGCGCACGGATTCCGGATCATCCCGGTGCACCCGACCGCGACCGAGCTGCTCGGCGAGAAGGTCTACCGGTCGCTGAAGGACATCCCCGAGCCGGTCGACCTCGTCGACGTCTTCCGGCCGTCCCCCGAGGCGCCGGGCATCGCCCGCGACGCCGTCGAGATCGGCGCGAAGGCGCTGTGGCTGCAGCAAGGCATCGTCTCCGCCGAAGCGCGCCGCATCGCCGAAGAAGGCGGCCTCGAGTACGTCGAGAACCGGTGCACCGCCGTCGTCCGCGCGACGGCCGCGATCTCGAAGAACTAGGCGGACGCTCCGAAGTGGACGATGCGGTGGTTGCCGGTCTCGGCGACCCAGACCCCGCCCAGGCCGTCGTCCGCGACGTCGCGGGGTGAGCTGATCGGCTCGGTCGTGTCGGCCAGCGCGGCGCCCGTGCGCGTGTCGAACCGCGCGACGCGCCGGAGTCCGGCGTCGTCGACCAGCAGCCGGCCGGCCGGGTCCAGCGCGACCGCGCGGGGCAGGCCGAAGCCGCCGAACTCGCGCACGAACCCGCCCCACCACGAGAACTGCACCACGCGGTGGTTGCCGGTGTCGGCGACGTAGACGTTGCCCGCCGCGTCGACCGCCACTCCTTCCGGCGCCTTGAGCCGCCCGGACAGCACCCGCACGAGCGCGCCGTCGCGGGCGAACGCCTGCACGCGGTCGTTGCCGGTGTCCGCCACCCACACGCGTCCACGCCCGTCGACGGCTATCCCGGACGGCGCGCGGAACTGGCCCGGCCCCGAGCCGGGCCCGCCGAACGCGCGGGGCAGCGCCGCGACTTCACTGGTGGCCACGACGCCAGGATCGCCGACCGCGAGCCACGGCGGCCAGAGCCGAAAAGAGTGTTCAGCGACTGTTCCGCCGTCGCTCACCAGCTCCACCGCGTGCAGGTCCGCCGCTCCAGGAAGCTGTACGCGGGCAGCGGCCCGACCCAGTCGGCCTGGACGCCGTCGCCGCGGGCCAGCCCGGTGACCGCGTCGCGGACGACGAGCAGATCGCCCATCCCGACCAGGAACGCCCACCGCTCGTCGGCGGACTCGCCCGCCGGCAGGGACACCGAATCGCGGGCGCGTTCGGCGACCTCGCTCAGCAGCACGTCGGAGCGCGCCGCCCGCCACGCCGAGCCGGGTTCGGTGAACCGCAGGCAGACGTGCACCTCGGCCAGGCCGTCGAGCCGGTCGAGGTCGGCGCGGTAGGTGTCGGCCGACGGCGCCAGCACCTCGTCCCGGACGGCTTCCTCGTCGTCGGCCACGGTGCCGAACCGGACCGGCAGCACCGGCCCGCCCTCGACGAGCGCGGACACCACCGCCAGGTGCACCGCCGGATCGGGTTCGGGTTCGCCGACGACCATCGCCAGGTCCGCCCAGCACACCGTCCGCGGCGCCCGCGGGTGCCCGGCGCGCACGACGCCGTAGAGCTGCAGCGTCACGGCCGGTCGACCGGGATCGCCGGCTCGACCGGCACGGCCACCGCGGGCGTGGGCGGCGGAGGCGGGATCAACCCGATCGTCTGCCCGAGCCCTTGCGAAATCTGCCCGGGCGCGGTCGTGTTCTGCAGCCGCTGCATCGCTTCGAGGCCGCCGCCGGTCTGTCCCGGTCTGGTCAACTCGGTCCTTCCTTCGTTTCGTCAGTGCTGTCCAGGGCAGCGCGGATCTCGGCGAACCGGAGCTCCAGCGCGATGAGGGACTGGCCGAGGCGTCAGCCACCGGCCGCCACGCCCAGCTCGACGTCGGTGAACGAGTACGGCGGCCACGGCCCGGACGTCTCCACCGTCGCGCCCGCCGTCCGCAGCTCGCGGGCGAACCACTCGAACTCCGCGTGGAACGCCGCCTCCCGGTCGCGCGCGACCAGGTAGGCCGTGTTGACCAGGACGCCGTGCGGCCGCGCCCGCCCGACGTGGTCGGCGGCGTGCCGGCTCAGCGCCTCTTCGAGCCGCGCGGCCACCTCGACGACGTCCTCGCGGCCGCGCTGGATCGCCTTCAGCCGTTCCCGGCGGCGGACGAGGTACTGCGTGCCCGACAGGCCCGCGGGATCCGGGCGGCTGGTCGCGGCGGGCTCGACGTGCCGCACCCGGACACCCCACTCGCGGTGGCCTTCGACCTCGTCGAGACAGTCGCGGGCCTGGTCGTAGGCGACCTCCAGGAGCCGTTTCACCGAAGCTTCGCCGTCGAGGACCGTGCCGAACCGCAACGGCAGCACGGCCTCGTGGCGGAAGACCGCGCGCACGACGGCGTCGTGTTCGCGGGCCAGCTCGGCGAGCGCGCCGTCCACCGGGTCGAGCGTGTCGATCCGGTCGAAGCGCGCCGGCGACACCTCGGAGACGACCACGCCCAGGTCTCGGTAGCCGACGAGCCGGGGTGCCGGGCCGAGGTCCAGCCCGTCCCGGTTGCGGGTGATCGCGTACGCGCAGAGCCAATCGCGGTTGGTCACCGCAGTGCGTCCCTCCTGCCCGGATCCCGGGCCTCCAGTGCGGCGACGCGCGCCGCCAAGCCGGTTTCTTCCAGCTCTTCACGAGCCGCGTTCGGCGCGAAGAACGGGTCGTTCGTCCACCAGTCCATGCCCATTTCCCGGGCGGTCTGCGCGGAGGCGATGAACAGCCGGATCCGCAGGGTCAGCAATTCGACTTCGACGACACTGACGCCGATGTCACCGGCTATCACGACGCCCTTGTCGAGCACGCGTTCCAGAATGTCCGCCAATGAATCGGACGAAGCGGCCAATCGTGTCACTCTTCCTTTCAGGAATCGGTGGCACCGCGCGTGAACCGCCGGAGCCGCTCGCACGCGGTCAGCTCGACGACGTCGACGAGCACGGACCAGCCACCCTCGGCGCGAGTCCGGAGCCCGGTCACGGCGTGCGGGGTCAGCCCCGTGACCACGCCGAACCGGGTGGTCGATTCCCGAATGGCATCGGCGGCACGGAGCCGGGAAACGGATTTCTCGGGGGTCTCTTGAACATTGTTACCGGGGGCAAGGAACGGCTGCGGCGATTCCGTCATCGCTTTCCTCGTCGCGGATGGGTGCCCCACCGTAGCAACGTGCACAACCGCCTGCAGATGCGTTGTGAGACGGTATTTTTCACCGGTTTGCGGGAACGAGTGGACTCTCTGCGGCAACTCGCGGGAGCAAATGGCGCAACCGCGCGACCCCCACCGGAACCAATTTCCCGATTCCGCCCGGAAGGTTACGATCGAGTAACGTCCACCAGCCGGTAGCCGACACCCCGGACCGTCTCGATGGTGCGGGTGCCGAACGGCACGTCGATCTTGCGCCGGAGGTAGCCGATGTAGACCTCGACGACGTTCTCGTCGCCGTCGTAGTGCGCGTCCCAGACGTGGCTCAGGATCTCGTTCTTCGTCAGCGCGGTGCCCGGCCGCCGCAGCAGGAACTCCAGCAACCCGAACTCCCGCGCGGTCAGCTCGATCCGCTGCTGTCCTCTGTGGACGGTTCGGGCGGAGGGGTCGAGCCGCAGGTCGCCCGCCTCCAGCACGGCGGGGCGCGCCGGGGCCCCGCGGCGCAGCAGCGCACGCAGCCGGGCGATGAGGACGACGAAGGAGAACGGCTTCGACAGGTAGTCGTCGGCGCCGAGGTCGAACGCGTCGGCTTCGTCGTACTCGCCGTCCTTCGCGGTGAGCATCAGCACCGGCGTCCAGTTTTCCGCCGCCCGCAAGCGTTTGAGCACCTCGTAGCCGGACAGCTCGGGCAGCATGATGTCGAGCACCACGACGTCGTACTCCTGCTCGGTGGCCCGCCAGAGCCCCTCGCGACCGGTGTGCGCGACGTCGACGGTGAACCCCTCGGCGACCAGGCCGCGCCGCAGCGTCTCCGCGAACTCGCGCTCGTCCTCCACGATCAGCAGGCGCACTACTCCTCCTCCGGCAGTTCGAGCACGGGCAGCTCGAGCACGAACCGCGCGCCCGGCTCGTCCGACGCGCGGTAGGACGCCCGGCCGCCGTGACGCGCCGCGATGCCCGCGACGATCGGCAGGCCCAGCCCGGTGCCGCCGTGCCCGCGCTGCCGCGACGCGTCGAGGCGGACGAACCGCTCGAAGATCCGTTCGCGGTCGGCTTCCCCGACGCCCGGGCCGTCGTCACTCACTTCGACGACAGCGAGGTCGCCGCGCACCGAGCTGGCGACGCGGATGTGCGAGCGCGCGTGCCCGCGGGCGTTGTCGACCAGGTTCCGCACCGCGCGCCGCAGCTGGGCCTCGCTGCCGCGCACCTTCGCCGGCCCGGCGCGGACCTCGACGTCCAGCGCGCACTCGCCGCGGACCCGCTCGGCCTCCGCGCGGACGATGTCGTCGAGGTCGACCTCGGTGCGCGACGGCCGGTCGGTCGTGTCGTCGGTGCGGGCCAGCATGAGCAGGTCGTCGACGAGCTCGCGCAGCCGCGCCGTCTCCCGGCCGATCACCGGCACCAGGTCCCCGGTGCTTTCCGGGTGCCGCCCGGAGACGTCGAGCGCGGTGCTGATCGTGGACAGCGGCGAGCGCAGTTCGTGGCTGGCGTCGGCGACGAACCGGCGTTGCGCCGCCTGCGCCGACGCGAGCCGGTCGAGCATCTCGTTGAGCGTCACGGCCAGCCGGTGCACCTCGTCGCCACCCGGCGGCAGCGCGACGCGGGCGGCGAGGTCGCGCGTCGAGATCTCGGCGACGGTCCGGCGCATCCGCTCGACCGGCCGCAGCGCCGAGCCGACCGCGCGGTAGACCGCGAACCCGGCGATGGCCAGCAGCGGGATCGAGATCAGCCCGAGCAGCAGCGTCAGCCGCGTCGACGCCTCGGTCACCGGCTCCAGCGAGCGCGCGGACACCACCGTGTACGGCCCGCCCGGCCCGTTGACCTGCTGAGACACGACGCGGTAGTCGTCACTGTCGCCGTTGAGCCCGAGCGGGAGGGTCTCGATGCTCTCCTGCCCGATGGCCGGGCGGGCGGTGGTCAGCGGCGGGTGCCCGACGATCGCCGGGTCGCTCGCGATCGGCACGCCACGCGCGTTGAGCACCTGGGTGACGGCCTCGGTGTCGCCGGTGCTGGCGACGTCGGACGCACTGAGGTCGCGCGCGCCCTCGCGGACGAGCTGGATCGCGACCTGGCGGCCGGTGCTGCGGGCACTCTCGGTGACACTGCGGTCGAGCGACTCTTCGAGCAGCACGACGACCACGGCGAGCGCGGCCGCGATGGCCAGCGCGAGTGCGAACACGGCCACCGCGGTGGTCCGCATCCGGACGCCGGTCGCGGCGATCACGCTGCCCAGTTTCACCAACGCAGCGTAACCGCGGCGGGCCGTCGTCACGACGCCCGGCGGCGGCGCGCGAGGCGTTCGCTGCGCAGGCGGTCGACTTCGGGCAGCTCGAGGGCCGGCAGCGGGTGCCCGGCCGTCCAGGTCAGCAGGAGGTCCGCGAGCGCGGGGTTGCGGGCGAGGGCCGGGCCGTGCAGGTAGGTGCCGACGATGTGGTCGGTCACCGCGCCTTCGGTGCCGTCGCCGTTGCCGGTGCCGCGCACGACCTGGCCGAGCGGTTCGCTGCCGGTGCCGAGCAAGCTGGCGCCGAGGTGGTTCTCGAAGCCGGTGAGCGGGGCGTTGTCCAGGATGTCCGAGGACGTCGCGACCAGCTCGGAGACCGCGCGGCGCTCGCCGGGTTCGGTGGTGACGTCGAGCAGGCCGAGGCCGTCGTGGTCGACGCCGTCGAGGCCGCGGAAGCGGGTGCCGAGCACCTGCAGGCCGGCGCAGACGCCGAAGACCACCGCATCGGGTGTCAGGGCCCGCCGGTACTTGCGCAGGTGGGCCGCGGCCAGGGCCTGGGCGCCGTCCTCGCCGCCGCCGAGCAGGTAGAGGTCCAAAGTGGACGGCACCGGCTCACCGAGCCCGACCGGCACGACCTCGGCGTCGAACCCGCGCCAGCGCAGCCGCTGGCAGAGGACCTGTGCGTTGCCGGTGTCGCCGTAGGTGCCGAGCACCTCGGGCAGCAGGAGTCCGATGTGGACGGTCGAGTCACGCACCGGGCAGCCTGCCGACCAGGTCGCGGAAGGCGGTGTAGTTGGCGACGAGCTCGACCCCGCCGGGCGGCAGCGCGTCGATCGCGGCGACCGGGTCGGGCTCGGCCCAGTGCGCGACCTCGGCGTAGCAGAGCCGGACGGCGAGGTCGGCGCCGCGCTCGCCGGTGACGACGACCTGGCGGCCGCGCAGCCGTTCGAAGTGCACGTCCCAGAGCCAGGACAGGTCGCGGCCGTCGGCTTCCTGGGCGTTGACGGCGACGACGACCGGGGTGTCCTCGTCGAGCACGCGCAGCGTTTCGACCCAGCCGGCCGGGTTCTTGGCCAGCATCAGCCGCACGGAGTGCCGCGACCGGCGGATCGTCCGGTAGCGGCCGCCGATGTCGGTGATGGTCCGCAGCCGGGCGGCGGCGGTGTGCGGCGGCACGCCCAGCCGGTGCGCGGCGGCGAGCGCGAAGGCGGCGTTCGCGCGGTTCGCGTCCCCGGGCAGCCGCAGGTCCAAGTCGACTTGCCGGCCGCCGGGCGTGTCGACGAGGTCGCCGTCGAGGGTCCAGGTGGGCTCGGGGCGGGCGAGGCCGCAGGGGCAGCTCCAGTGGTCTTTGGTGCTGGCGATCCGGCCGTCGCAGCGCGGGCAGGCGGTGGAGTCGCCGGTCCAGCGGCGGCCGGTGCCGACCCAGAGCGGCGGCTTGGCGGCCGCGGTCGCCGCGGAGGTGACGAGAACGTCGTCGCAATTGGCGACAATCGTGGTTCCGGGATGAGCGGCGATCGCGGCGCGCAGATCGCGTTCGGTCGAGCGGACTTCGCCGACGCGGTCGAGCTGGTCGCGGCTGAGGTTGAGCAGGACGAGGACGGCGGGGTCCAGTTGTTCGGCGACCCAGGGCAGGTAGGTCTCGTCGACTTCGAGAACGGCGTAGGGCGCGTCGGGGCTCGCGGCGAGTGCGGCGAGGATGCCGTCGGGCATGTTGGCGCCATCGCTGTTGGCGGCGACTTCGGCGAGAGCTTCGAGGGCTCGCGTGATCATCAGGGCGGTGGTGGTCTTGCCGTTGGTGCCGGTGACGAGAACGACGGTGCGCTCCCGGCCGAGGGCGCGGAGGGCTTTCGGATCAAGGGCGAGCGTGACGCGGCCACCGATGACGCCACCGTGGCCGAGTCCGGCCCGGCGCGAGAGCCAGGCGGAGACACGCCCGGCGGTCACGGACGCGCGGGTACGAAGGGGGCTGCGGGCGGACACCGGCTGGATGGTGCTCGGCGGGCGCTGTGATTTCGCTGAGTCCGTGACCCGGGCCACCGGCGCGTCCGGGCGGCTCCGGTCGAGACGTCTTGAATGAGTCATTCAGGTCTTCGGAGGTCCTGAACGACTCATTCAAGACGTTCGGACGCGGTCTCTACTCCCTTCACAACCCATTCACGGATATGAACCAAGCCGCGTCGAACTTGTCGAACGACCTCGCCGCAAGCTCCGCAACCGCCATAGGTAGGAAACTTAACCATCGGAGGTTGTACCAATTAGCCTGCGCAAGTAATCGCATTCTCCGAGTCTTCTTGTGAGACGTTTCAAGATCTTCCGCCCATACATCGGAGGTGTTACCGTCCAAACCCACCCAGCGGAAATGCGTACCGCTGAGCGAAAACCGGGAACGTCCAACGGAGGACAACGTGGGACCGGAGCGCGCACTGGAGAACAGCGGAACTCTCGAACGCGGACTCGCGGTGCTCGAGCACGTGGGTCGGCACCAGGAGATTTCCACCAATGCGATCGCGCGGCAACTGGGGCTTTCCCGCAGTGCCGCCTACCGCATCGTCGGCACCCTGAAGAGTCTCGAATACCTCGAAGCCGACCAGGTCACCGGCCGGGTGCGGCTCGGCACCCGGCTCGTCGAACTCGGGGCGCGGGCCATGGCCGCCACCGATCTGCACCGGTGTGCGCCGCGGTATCTCGCGTCGCTCGCCGAACGGTCCGGGGAGACCACCTACCTCGCCGTTCCCGACAACGACACCATGGTCTACGTCGCCACCGAACGCAGTGCCAGCGCCGTCACCCTCGCCTGCCGCCTCGGCACGCGCCGTCCGCAGCACGCGACGTCGCTCGGGAAAGCCTGGCTCGCCGCGCTACCCGAAGCCGACCGGGCCGAACGCGTCCGGCGGATGAAGCTCGACTCCTTGACGCTCAAAACGATCAACGACCCGCTCCGCCTGCTCGACGACCTCGCGCGGACCAGCCGCCGCGGCTGGGCGATCGACGAGGTCGAGAACGAGCCGGACGTCGGGTGCGTCGCCGCCGCCGTGCGCGACCACTCGGGGCGCCCGATCGCCGCCATCAGCATCGCCGGGCCGGCGCCGCGCGTGCTGCGCCGCCTCGACGAACTCGGTGCCTCCGTGGCCGGGACCGCCGCCGCCCTGTCGCTGCGGCTCGGTTACGTACGAGGGCAAAGGGGCTGACGGTGACCTGGATCCAGGACTACCAGCCGGCGGGCGGGCTGTGGGTCTCCGCGCTGCTCGCCGCGCTCCCGATCATCGTGCTGCTGGTCGCGCTCGGCGTGATCCGCTTCTCCGCGCACCTGTCGGCGGCGCTCGCGCTCATCACCGCGCTCGGCGTCGCCCTGCTGCTGTACCGGATGCCGGCCGCGCTGGCGTTCGACTCCGCGGCGATGGGCGTCGTCTTCGGCGTGTGGTCGGTGGCCTGGATCGCCTTCCACGCCGTGTACTTCCACAACGTCACGGTCGCCACCGGCCGGTTCGACGCGATCAAGCGCGTGCTCGCCGGGTTCAGCGAAGACCGGCGGCTGCAGGCGCTGCTCATCGCGTTCGGCTTCGGCGCGCTCCTCGAAGGCGTCGCGGGCGGCGGGTCGCCGATCGCCATCACGGCGGCGATGATGGCCGCGCTCGGGTTCCCGCCGGTGAAGGCCGTCGTGCTGGCGCTGCTGGCGAACACCGCGCCGGTCGCGTTCGGCGGGCTCGGCAACCCGCTGATCGTGCTCGGCAGGCTGACCGCGCCGATCATGCACCTCAAGCCGGACCAGGCGACCGAGCTGTTCTCGGCGGCGGTCGGCCGCCAGGTGCCGGTGCTCGCGCTGATCATCCCGGCGTTCCTGGTCGTGGTCCTCGCGGGCTGGAAGCGGATGCTCGAAGTGTGGCCGGCGGTGCTGACCGCCGGGCTCGCGTTCGCGGTCATGCAGTTCGTCGTGTCCAACTACATCAGCGCCAGCCTCGTCGACGTCGTCGCCGCGCTCACCGCGATGGCCGCGCTGTGGATCCTGACGCGGTTCTGGCAGCCGGCGTCGGTGTGGCGTTTCGACGGTGAAGAAAGCGCTGTCAAGAGCTTGGGTGCGGCGCAGTCCGAACGCGGCGCGCTCTACGCGTGGATGCCCTACATCATCCTGATCCTGGCGATCTTCCTGTCGCGGATCGGCACGATCTTCAAGAATCTGCCCACCTGGCTCGACCTGACGAAGCTGCTGCACAAGGCGGACTGGATCTTCGCCTGGCCGGGGCTGCACAACCACGTGATCCAGCACCCGCCGATCACCGCGAAGGACGCGCCGTACGCGGCGACGTTCACGGTGGACTTCTTGTTCTCACCCGGCACGGTGGCGCTGATCGCGGCGGTCATCGCCGGGTTCGCGATGGGCGGCCGGGCGGGGTTGCTGCTCAAGACGTACCGGAAGACGCTGCACCAGATGCGCTGGGCGCTCGCGACGATCTTCATGATCCTGGCGATCGCGTTCGTGATGAACTACTCGGGCGCGACGCAGACGCTGGGCCTGGCCCTGGCGACGACGGGCGCGGTCTTCCCGCTGTTCTCGGCGTACATCGGCTGGCTGGGCGTGTTCCTGACGGGGTCGGACGCGTCGACGAACAGCCTGTTCGGCCCGATGCAGGTGATCTCGGCCCAGCAGCTGAACCTGAACCCGATCCTGGCGGGCGCGACGAACACGTCGGGCGGCGTGATGGGCAAGATGATCTCGCCGCAGAACCTCTCGATCGGCGCGACGGCGATCGGGCAGAGCGGCAAGGAGGGGTCGCTGCTGCGGCAGACGTTCCTGTGGTCGCTGCTGCTGACCGCGGTGGTCGGCGTGATTTCCCTGCTGCAGGCGACGATCCTGACGGCGATGATCCCGTCGCCCTAGGCTGGGCGGCATGAGTGAGTCGCTTGCCGCCTTCGGGTACGAGCTGGGTCTGCTGAAGCGCGTCCGCCGGTCGGGCTGGTGGCACGCGGGGGTGCGCGACCCGGAGTCGGTCGGCGAGCACAGCCTGCGGGCCGCCCAGCTGGCGGCGCTGATCGCGGCGGAGGAAGGGGCGTCGCCGGAGCGGGCGGCGTTCCTGGCCCTGTGGCACGACACGCAGGAGACCCGGACGGGTGATCTTCCGCTGACGGCCGTGGACTACCTGCGCAAGCCGGAGCCCCGGGAGATCACGGCGGACCAGACGGCGTCGCTGCCACCGCGGTCGCAGGAGCTGGTCCGCTCGGCGGTGGACGAGTACGAGACCCGCTCGTCGGCCGAAGCGTTGTGCGCCAAGGACGCCGACAAGCTGGAGATGCTGCTGCAGGCGTTGGAGTACCGGGACGTCGGGGTGCAGCGCGTCGACGAGTGGATCGAGTCGGCGCGGAAGGGGCTCACTACGGAGACCGCGAGGAAGATCGCGGAAGCGGCGTTGACGTTGTCGCCGATGGCCTGGCGGAACCGCTAGTCACCCATCGCGGCCGAGCTGATCGTCCCGTCCGCGATGCTGTGCCCGATCAGGCTGTGCGCGGTGCGGAACTGCTGACGCGCCTGGACGAACAGATACCCGTCGGCGAGCAAGGTCGCGGCCACCACGAGCACTTCGAGCCAGACCGGCATGGTCAGGTTCACGCAGACCGCCACCACGAGCACCGGCAGCGGGACCAGGATGGCGTCCCGGAATTCGCTCTCCCCCTTGATCCGGGTGAACTCCGCGTACAGCTCGGGCTTGGCCACGATCAGCCGCGGTGACATGTGCAGCACCTCGCGCACCGCGTCGAGCGCGATCCGGTCGACCTCGTGCCGGTCGATCCCGCGCGGGGTGGCGTCGGAGGCCGCCGCCTCCTCGCGCTGGTGGTGGTGCTGCCGGACGCGGCTGCGTATCCGGTCGAGCGTCCGGCCGCTCACCGGCCGGAACAGCCCGAGCGGGCCGCCCGGGAGGCGATCGAGGTCGTCCTCGGTGACCCGTCGCAGGTAGGTGTAGCTCAAGCCGAAGAACGCCGACTTCACGAGCGTGCCCGTCACCTCGCCGATCAGCAGGCACAGCACGCTGATCGCGGCGAGCTTCCCGCCCGTCCCGAACAGCTCCAGCAGTTCCAGCGCCGGTTTTCCCAGCAGCCCGGCCGGCGGCGGCCGGTAGTGGCCGATCAGCAGCCAGCCGGCGCAGAACCACATGTACCCCGCGACCAGCGCACTGCGGACGTCGCGGAAGCCGGGCAGCAGCGAGGCGAGCACGGCGTCAGCGGCCCACCGCCGTCGCGCGGTCCAGCAGCAAGGCCCGTTCCCGGGCGTTCTCCGTCATCTCCGCCGCCCGTCTGTACTCCTGCTCCGCCTCCGCGAGCCGGCCCAGCTTCTCCAGCAGGTCGCCGCGGACGCTCGGGAGGAGGTGGTAGTCCTTCAGCGCCGGATCGTCGGCCACCGCGTCGACGACCTCCAGCCCCGCCGCCGGGCCGTACGCCATCGCCACCGCCACGCCGCGGTTCAGCTCGATCACCGGGGACGGCTGGAGCTTGCCGAGCCCCTCGTACAGCGCCGCGATGCGCGCCCAGTCCGTCTCGTCCGCCGTCCGGGCGCGGGCGTGGCACGCCGCGATCGCCGCCTGGGCGGAGTACGGGCCGTACGCGCCGTCGGCGATCTGCTCCGACAGCGTCAGGGCCGCCAGGCCGTGCTGGATCAGGAAACGGTCCCAGCGGCCACGGTCCTGGTCCAGCAGGAGCACCGGTTCGCCGTTCGGGCCGGTGCGGGCCTTCGAGCGTGACGACTGCAGTTCCATCAGCGCGACCAGGCCGTGCACCTCGGACTCGCCCGGCATCAGCCCGGCCAGGACGCGGCCGAGGCGCATCGCTTCTTCGCAAAGCGCCGGGCGCATCCAGTCGTCGCCGCGGGTCGCCGAATAGCCCTCGTTGAACACCAGGTAGAGGACCTCGAGCACGGACGACAGCCGGGCGACGCGCTCGTCGCCCTCGGGCACCTCGAACGGGACCTTCGCCGCCGCGAGGGCCTTCTTCGCCCGGACGATCCGCTGCGCGATCGTCGACTCGCGGACCAGGAAGGCGCGCGCGATCTCGTCGGTGGTCAGCCCGCCGAGCATCCGCAGCGTCAGCGCGACGCGCGCTTGCGTGTTCAGCACCGGGTGGCACGCGACGAAGAGCAGGCGCAGGAGGTCGTCCTGGATGTGGTCGTCGAGGGCGGCGTCGAAGTCGGGCAGCACGCCCTCGCCGAGCTGCTGGTCGCGGCCGACCTCTTCGAGCTTCTCGGCGTACCGCTCGTTGCGGCGGAACTGGTCGACCGCGCGGCGCTTGGCGATGGTCATCAGCCACGCGCCGGGGTTGCGCGGCACGCCGGACTCCGGCCACTGCTCCAGCGCCGCGACGAGCGCGTCCTGCGCCAGCTCCTCGGCTAGACCGACGTCGCCGCGGGCCATGCGGGCCAGGCCCGCGATGAGCCGCGGCGACTCGATCCGCCATACCGTCTCGACCGTGCTCCGGGTGTCCGCAACCGTCACCCGGTCATCAGACAGGGTGATCGGGCGCGGTGCAACCCACTACTCGGCGATGGCGCGGATCTCGATGACGCCGCCCTTGGCCTCGGGGTTCGGTGCGCGCCGCATGAGCGCGACGACGTCTTCGAGGGATTCGCCGTTGAGCACCCAGACCCCGGCGACGAGCTCCTTCGACTCGGCGAAGGGCCCGTCGACGATCTTCGGTTCGGCGTTGCCTTCGAAGAGGACGCGCACGCCCTCCGAGCTGGGGGTGAGGCCCTCGGCGAACACGATCCGGCCGTCGTTCAGGAGTTCTTCGTTGAACTTCGACATCGTTTCGAGCTCTTCGGTGCTGGGCCCGGCGCCGGCCTCGGACTCCGGCGTGGCCTTGACCATCACCAGGAACCGCATCACGCGTCCCCGGCGCTCTGCGCGCGAAGCCGGCCCTCCAGCTCCTCGACCTCGGGCGTCATGTTTTCGAAGTCGGACGCCTCGGCGACCCGCCGGATCTCGACGACGCCGGCCTGCCCCTCGGGGTTCGGCATCCGCTTGACCCACTCGACGCACTCGTCGCGATCACGGCACTGAAGGATCCAGAAGCCGCCGACGAGCTCCTTGGTCTCGGCGAACGGCCCGTCGACGACCTTCGGCTCTTCACGCCCGGAGAACACGACGCGCGCGCCCTGCGAGCTCGGCGTCAGGCCCTCACCGGCGAGCAGGACACCGGCCTTGACCAGCTCTTCGTTGAAGCTCGCCATCTCGGCCAGCAGTTCGGCGCTCGGGCCCTGGCCGGCCTCGGACTCTTCGTTGCTCTTGACGATCACCATGAACCGCATCGCGGTCTCCTCTCGGTCGGTCCTGCCCACGCGTCGAACGGCCCCGCCGTGAATCGACAGCTTCGGCGAAAAAGTTTTCGCGCCCGGAAACTAGCAGCTCAGGGTCGTGTCGGCGGGGCAATTCGGACAGGGGGTATCGGTGTGGCGGGGGGGGGGGGCCCCGCCGCCCCCCCCCCCCCCCCCCCCCCCCCACGCCCGGCCCTGGTGCGGCCCCGGCTAACCTGCCGTCGTGGCGGTACTCCCCGACGACCTCTCCTCCGCGCTCGACGACGAGCTGGCCCGGCACCCCGTGCCGCGGCTCGCGCAGTCCGTCGACCGGCTCAGCACGCGCTACCGCCAGGGTGACGCGGCGACCTCGCCCATCCTCAGCTCCGAAGCCGACGTCGCCGCGTACGCCGGTTACCGGATGCCGGCCACCTACGCCGCCGTACACGCTGTGCTCGCCGAAGCCGCTTCGCGTGCTCCCGGCTTCGAGCCGCGGACGCAGGTCGACGTCGGTGGCGGCACCGGGGCCGCGGTCTGGGCGGCCGCGGCCGTGTGGCCGTCGCTGGCTCGCTGCACCGTCCTGGAGCAGGTCGCCGGGGCCATCGGGCTCGGCAAGCGGCTCGCCGCCGGGGCCACGAACGCCGCCGTCCGGGACGCCGAGTGGCGGCGCGGGTTCGTCGACCCGGCCGCGCCCGCGCCGGAAGCCGACCTCGTCACGCTCTCCTACGTGCTCGGCGAACTGCCGGACGCCACCCGCGCCGACGTCGTCCGCTGGCTGGCGGCGAAAGCCGGGACGGTCGCGCTGGTCGAACCGGGCACCCCCGCGGGCTACGAACGGATCCGCGCCGCCCGGGCGCTGCTGGTCGAGCTGGGTCTGCACGTCGTCGCGCCGTGCCCGCACGACGCCGCCTGCCCGATCGTGCCCGGCGAGGACTGGTGCCACTTCGCCGCGCGGCTCCCGCGGTCGGGCCTGCACCGGCGGCTCAAGGCGGGGACGCTCGGGTTCGAGGACGAGAAGTTCGCGTACGTCGTCGCGTCGCGATCGGCGCCGGAGCGGCCGGACGCGCGGATCATCCGGCACCCGAAGAAGCACAAGGGGTGGGTCGCGCTCGACCTGTGTACGACGGACGGCTTGAAGCCGGGCGTGGCAGTCTCGAAGAAGCAAGGCCCGCGCTACCGCGCGGCGCGGGAGGCCGAATGGGGCGACGGCTGGTCGGCGAACTGACTCGCTAGGGCATCCGCACGGTCCGCAGGAACGCCGGGAGCAGCCACGGCCGCGGCCCGCCGATCCGGACGCCGCCGCTCAAAACCGCCCGTGCGCGGGAAATGCGGCCGAACATCATCGGTACCAGCACCGCCGGGTCGAACCTGAGCCGTACGTCCGCCGTGCCGTCCGGTTCCTCGAAACGCAACTGCCCGTGCCGCAGAGCCAGCACCGCCGGGCGAGTGTGCGCCGAACGGAACTCGACCGCGATGCGGCGTGGGGACGGTTTCGCGTCGTCGAGGAGGCGGCCCATGTCGTTGCGGACCATGCCGAACAGGAACAGCTCCAGGAACAGCGCCTCGTGCGCCGCCGGGATGGGCCATGGGCGACGGGTCGCGCGGGCGATGTCGAGGCCGTGCAGCAGCATTTCGTTCACCAGGTGGGCGAGCACGCCGGCGACCGGCACGCGCGAACCGCCCAGCCACCACACCGGCTTCTCCGGGTCCAGGTCCGCGCTGACCAGCAGCACCTCGGCGATGTCCGCGCGCAGCCGCTCGGCCAGCCGGGCCGGGTCGCGTTCCGGGTAAAGCTCCAGCGCTAGGGCGTTCATGTCCGAGATCGTGTCGACGCTGGCCGTGCCGATCGGGTCCTTCAGGCCCGGCAGCGGCAGCGGACCGCCGTCGCCGCGGATCATCGACGTGTACATCAGCGCGATCATCCCGACGTGCGACGCCGTCTCGGCGATCGACCACTCGCCGAGCGACGTCGTGTCCCCGTGCGGCACGCCGGCCACCAGGTCCGCGAACCGGGCGCCGGTCTCCGGCAGCGCGGCGCGCACCGCCTCCCACCTCTCGAGCGTCATGGCTATCGACGGTAGGAGCCAGGACGGCTTCCCGGGTCTCCGAAGGTGCGGTTATCTTCTGCTCATGATCCGGCTCCTGCCCCGGTCGACCCGGTGGCGGGTCGCCCTCTTCGCCGCGCTCGCCGCGGCACTCGTCCTCGGCCTCGGGGCGTACTGGTTCGTGTCCACGCTGCAAAGCCCTCTCGAAAACAACGCCAGGGCCCGGGCGAGCGACAAGGTCGACACGCTGCTCGCCCTGCTGAACTCGGGGGTCGCCCCGGCCGACGTGCCGCAGCGGTACGCCAAGGGCGGCGGGTACATGATCAGCCGGCAGGCGGCCGACTGCTCGATCGGCCGGGCGAAGCAGTTCCCCGACGACGAGCCGGTCCGGGTGTACGCGCCGGACTGCGTCATCGTCCAGCCGTTCGGCCAGGACGAACAGCTCTACAGCACCGCGCGGACGAAAGACCGCCGTTACGCGGTCCTGGCGGCGGAGAAGGTCGACCCCGTCGGCCTCGAAACCTTGGCCACCGCGGAACGGATCCTCTGGGGCGGGGTGCCCGCGGCCGCGCTGCTCGTCGGCGGCGTCGCCTGGTTCGCGGTGCGGCGGTCGCTGCGCGCGGTGGGCGGCATCCGCGCCGAGGTCGACGGCGTGCGCGCGGGCGACCTCGGGCGCCGCGTCCCCGTGCCGGACTCCGGTGACGAGATCACCGAGCTCGCCGTGACGATGAACGAGATGCTGGCCCGGCTCGACAGCTCGGTGCGGCGGCAGAGCCAGTTCACCGCGGACGCCTCGCACGAGCTGCGCACGCCGCTCGCGTCGCTGCGCACCCAGCTCGAGGTGCAGCTCGCCCACCCCGACCGGCTCGACTGGCGCCGCAGCTGCGAAAACGCCGTGCTCGACGTGACGCGGATGGAGACGCTGGCCGCGGACCTGCTGCTGCTCAGCAAGCTGGACGCGGACCAGCCCGCCGGGACCGGACCGGTGGCGCTGGCGGACCTGGTGACCACGCACGTCGCCGCGCGGGTCGCCCACGACGGCGTCGAGATCGAAACGGATCTCGAAGCGACGCCGGTGGTGCGAGGCCACGCGGGACGGCTGGAACGCGTGCTGCGCAACCTCGTCGACAACGCCGAACGCCACGCGAAGAGCCGGGTGACGATCACGCTCACCGCGTCCGGCGGCGAGAGCGTGCTCACGGTCGAGGACGACGGGCCCGGCATCCCGGCCGGGCAGCGCGAACGCGTCTTCGACCGGTTCGTGCGGCTCGACGAGGACCGCGCCCGCGAAGACGACGGCGGCTCCGGGCTGGGCCTGGCGATCGCCGCGGAGATCGCGCACACGCACGGCGGCACCCTGCGCGTCGCCGACAGCACGTCCGGCGCGCGGCTGGAGCTGCGTCTTCCGCTTGCCTGAAGACGTCTTCAGCTCGCTTAAGCTCCGGTTCAGCGTGGCCCCAAGAGCATCCCGCCATGCTGATCGACCTCGCGCCGGCTCCGGCGCGCACGCGCGAAACCCGCGCGATCCCCTATCTCGTCGCCGCGGTCGCCTTCGCCGGGTATTCCGCCTGGTCGCTGCAGCGGCTGAGGACGTTCGACGCGAGCGGGTTCGACCTGGGGATCTTCGAGCAGGCGGTGCGGTCCTACGCGCACGGCCACTGGCCCGTGTCGGACCTGCTCGGCCCCGGCGCGCCGACGCTCGGCGACCACTTCCACCCGATCCTGGCGCTGCTGGCGCCGTTCTACCTGCTGTGGCCGTCGCCGGCATGCCTGCTGGTCGCGCAGGCCTTCCTGTTCGCGCTCTCCGCGGTGCCCGTGACGCGCTGCGCTTCCCGCGTGCTGGGTGCCCGCCGGGGCGTGGTCGTGTCCGCGGGGTACGTGCTGTCGTGGGGGCTGCTGTCCGCCGTGAACTTCGACTTCCACGAGGTCTGCTTCGCCGTCCCGATGGTGGCGTTCGCCGCGGAGCACCTGCTGCGCGAACGGTGGCGGGCGGCGGTGTGGTGCGCGTTGCCGCTGGTGCTGGTCAAGGAGGACCTGCCGCTGACGCTCGCCGCGGTGGGCGTGGTCCTGGTGTTCAAGGGGCAGCGCCGGCTCGGCTGGGCGGTGGCCGGCTTCGGCGTCGCGACGTCGGTTCTGCTGGTGACGGTCGTGCTGCCGGCGCTGAACCCGGCCGGCGCGTACGCGCACAGCGGTGGCTTGAACCCCTTCGGCGGGTCGATCGTCAAAGTGTCGATGCTGCTGGCCCTGGTGGTGCCGACGGCGTTCGCGGCGCTGCGATCGCCGGTGCTGCTGCTCGCGGTGCCGACGCTGCTGTGGCGGCTGGTCTCGGCGAACGACCGCTACTGGGGCATGGGCTACCACTACAGCGCGGTCCTGATGCCGATCGTGTTCCTCGCGGCGGCCGACGGCGTCCGGAGGTTCGACCGGCAGTGGCTCTTCCCGGCGTGCGCGCTCGTGGCCGGGCTGGCGTCGCTGGGCTTGCAGGTGGCGCATCTGACGGACGGCGTCTGGACGCCGTCGCAGCGGGCCGGCATCGACACGGTCCTGGCCCGCATTCCGGACGACGCGACGGTGATGGCGTCCAACCGGCTGGCCCCGCGGCTGACGTCGCGCTGCATGGTGCTGTTCTTCGACGGCGCGTCGAAGGAACGGCCCGAGTGGGTGGCGGTGGCGAAGCCGGAACAGTCCTGGCCGACGACGTTGGCCACGAAGGGGCTCGCTTTGGAGGAGCTGAAGAGCACGGGATACCTGCGCGTCGCGGAGACGGACTCCGTCGTGCTGCTCCACCGTGGGTAGAGACACCGCAGCGGTAACCGGCCAGTCGGGGGGCGTGCCGGCCGGTTACCGCCGCACCGAGAAAGAGGGAGCCACACGCCAGGAATGACGCGTGGCCCCCTGCTTCACCCGATCGAGTGACGAGGCGGTTTTCAGGCCGGGTCGGCCAGGATGCCGTTCACGTACGAGCCCGGGTGGGTCGCCGCGTCCTGGCGGAGCACCGGGAGGTCCGACGGCCACTTCGCCGTCAGCGCCGATGTCTGGCCCGGCGGGATCGTGTTCAGCTTCGTCGGCGTCCACGCCGGCTCACCGGCCGCCGGCTTCACGACCGTGATCGTCGCCGACGCCGTCGTGCCCGCGGGCACCTCGTTGTACTTCACGCCGTTGTCGACGCGCGGCAGGTGGTAGACCGGGCCGAACGTCGCGTCGTCCGGGCCGACCAGGTCGACGCCCGGGACGCCATACAACCCGCACGTGTGGTCCGTCGTGTTGCGGTACGTCAGCGGGATGTCGAACTGGCCCGGCGCGTCGTTCTTCTCGGCCGGCTTGCCCAGCAGGACCTCCAGGTCGGCCGTCGTGCACCGCGGCGTCCGGGAGGACGCCGTCGCCACCCCGCCACCGGATGCCCCCTGAGCGGCAGGCGCGGCCGCAACCGGACCAGCCGGCGCCTGAGCCGCCGTCGAAGTCCCGCACGCCGCCAGCGCGAAGGCCCCCGCCACCGTGCCGATCCCCATCAAGATGCGCTTCATGACATTCCTCCCTGTGTCGGAAAAGCTCAGCTGCTGACCGGCGTGACCTGCACGGTGTCGCCCTTCAGCGGCGCCCCCGCCGGCCACTCGACGCTCACCGGCTGCCCGTACGGCCCGGTCGGCAGGTCGAACGTCACCACGGTCGGCGAGACGGCCGCCGCCGCCGAGCGCTGCACGATCCGCGACACCGCCGGGTGACCCTCGCGCAGGTTCACCGGCACGGACTCGCTCCCGTCCGGGGTCGCGGTGACCGGCAGCCGCTGCCCGCCGGCGATGAAGGTCAACGCCGTCGGCGCGCCCTCGAGCTTGCAGTTCGTCGTCGGCGAGGCCGCGGTGTAGGTGAGGACGTAAGCCTCGTGCCCGGCGGCGTGAGACGGGTCGGGCGCCACGGTCACGTGGACGTCCGACGCCCCGCACGGCGTGTCGCTCGGCATGGCGTTCGCGGCCCCGGCCGCCAGGAACAGCCCGCCGGCCGCCAGACCCCCGACGATCAGCGCGGTACCGGTTCGCTTCATGGTCATCCTCCCTCGTTCCGTGATCAACTGGACTCACAGGGAGAGATGCCCGGCGGCCACCCGGGGATGCGCCGCGATGGGGTCGATCACCCGAAAGCAACCTCGGGGACGGCCGGACGTCGGAACAAACGTCAGCTACGGCCGAAGCAGACGAACGGCATCAGCGGTTCCGCCTGGGCCGCGTCGGCCAGGGCACGCGCAGGGGGCGTGCCCGCCGAGAGCGCCCGGTGGTAGGCCAGCATCACGCCGCCGGCCGTCCGGTCGTCGACGCGCGCCACGCTCGAGACGACCGTCCGGCTGCCGCCGTAGAGCAACGCCGCCGTGAAGCCGAGGACCTCGTCGCCGTCGCGGACCACCGCCTGGCCGACGTCGCACGACGACAGCACCACCTGCTCGGGCGCGGTCGAAAGCTGCTGGACGTCGTAGGCCATCAGCGGCCCGTCGGCCAGGTTCAGCCGGGAGAACAGCACGTTCTCCTGTTCGTGGTGGCCGTGCGCGGCGAAGTGCGCGAGGCGGCAGCCGTCGAACGCCTTGAGCGTCGCCGCGACCGTCGCGTCCGGCCCGGTCAGCACCTCGGCCTCCGGGTAGAGCGGCGCCAGCAGGGAGACCTCGGTTTCCGCGTGGGTCAGGTCCGAGCCCGCCACCAGCAGCGGCGCCCCGGCCGCGCGGCGCGGACGGCGGCCCGCGTCGAGCCAGGCCGACGACGACGGCGTGACCGTCACCGGGCGCCCGCGCAACGTCGGCAGCAGGCCCCACGGGATCGCCGAAAGCGCGCCCGTCGGCACGACGACGACGTCGAGGTCGCCGAGCCGGGAAGCCAGCGGCGCCAGCAGGATCCCGTCCAGCGCGGTGACCTGCGTCCGCACCGACCGGCGGATGACCTGGTCGAGCTGCGGCGGCAGCTGGCGCCCGCACAACGCGTCGAGGTCGCTGTGCAGCCGCGCGACCGGTTCGGCGACGGCCGACGCCGGGCCGAGCTCGATCAGCGCGACCCGGTGGTTCGAGATCACCTGCGCGCACAACGCGCCGTGGTCGGCGAGGAAGCAGACCATCGCGCTGCCGGTCTCGGCGAGCTCGTCGCCGACCTCGCGCAGCTGCGCCTCCGGGTGGTCGACGGCGGTGCCCTCGGCCTGCCAGCCTTTGGCGCGGATCTCGCGTTCCAGTGCGGCGCACCGCTTCACGGCCTGGGTGTCCGGCTTCCCGGACAGCTCGCCCGCGCGGATCTGCATCGAGAGGTACCGCAGCTCGGCGACGGCGTCGACGGTTTCCGGGTGCGCGGGCGGGCGCACCGGCCGGAACCGGAACGCCTGTGCGCGCGAACGGTCGAGCCACCGGAAGACGACGCCGGGCGAGCGCTGGGCCAGCGCGGCGGCGAGGCCGGCGTCGGCGAGCTCCTTGCCGAGCGACGTCGTCGCGGTCTGCAGGTCGATGCTGCCGAACCGGCCGCGGTGGCGCTCCAGCTGCGTCAGCCCGGCGCGCGCGTTGGCGAAGGTGATGCGCCGGTCTCCGCTGGCGGCGCCGAGTTCGGCCAGCGCGAGCCGCCGGACCAGGCGGTTTTCCAGTGGCGCGGCCCGGCGGTCGCGCGGGGCGATGCCGGCGCGGGCGCCGTCGAGGTCGCCCAGGGCGATGCGGGCGCGGGCGGCGAGCAGCGCGGCGATCTCGGCGTCGTTGCGCAGGCCCAATCCGGTGAGCCGGTCGGCCAGCGCGGTCGCCTCGGTGGCGACGCGGGCGATCCGCCGTCCGGCCGCGAAGTCCGCGCGCAGCACGGTCAGCTGCGCGACCGCCGCCCAGGTTTCGTTGCCGCGACGGCGAAAGCGGCGTTCGGCGCGACCGGCCCAGCTCCGCGCGGCCGACGCGTGCCCGCTCGCCAGCGCGGCCAGGGCGCGGGTCAGCTCGGCTTCGGCGTGTTCCTGGTTCATCCGCAGCCGCGGGAACTGCTCCAGCGCCGCGTCGAGTTCGGCGGCGGCTTCCTGCGGCACCCCGGCCGCGAGCAGCGCGCGGGCCTTGTCGACGGCCAGCACCGGCAGCATCCCGACGCTCTGTTCGGCGTAGAACCCGCTCGCCGCGTCGAAGTCCCGCAGGGCGCCCGGGATGTCGCCGGTGAGCACGCGCGCCTGGCCGCGTCCGTGCGCCGCCTTGGCGAAAATCCGCTCCAGGCCTTCTTCCGAGGCCTGACCGGCGCCGATCTGCTCGCACTGGTCGAGGTCGGCGAGCGCGAGCCGGACGCGCCCGGCGTACTGGTGCAGCATCGCGCGGTTGAGCAGCGTCCGGGCGAGCACGACGAACTCGCCGGCTTGGCGCAGCAGGGGGATCGCCTCGTCGAAGCACCGCAGTGCTTCGTCCATCCGGCCGATCAGGATGAAGACGAGACCCCGTTGCTGACGCAGGATCCCGCGCCCGGCGTCGGACACGAGGACGTCGGCTTCGTCGAGCAGCGCGAGCCCGCGGGTGCTGTTGCCCAACGCGGTTTCGACCGCGGCGTACGTGCCGAGCACGCGCGTGGCGAGGTCCGGCCAGGACGGCCATTCCGGCGGCGGCTGCTTCGCGGGCAGGCCGAGAAGCCGCGCGGCGGACCGGATCAGGCGGCCGCCGACCACGGGCTGGCCGTTGTTGGTCGCCGCGACCGCACGCCGATGCAGGTCGCGCACCCGGTCTTCCGCCCTCGGCGACGCGACCACAGGCTGCCCTTCCGGCCGGGGCCGTCCCCCTCGGCCGAGAAGGACGTCCCGGATCGTACCTCCGGGCCCGGGTGGTCCGGGAGCTCTTGCCGGAACGGCGGATTTTCACGTCAGGGCGCGGTATCCGGTGTGCAGCCGATGCGATGGGCCCGGCAAAGCCGGGTTCCCGGCGGGTGCCTTCGGCGGGCGCGGGTCGGTGGCCTCGCCCGCGGTTGTCTTGAATGAGTCATTCAGGTCTTGGGAGGTCCTGAATGACTCATTCAAGACGTTTCCCCGGGGAACCGCGTCAGAGTTCGATGGCCGGGGTGCTCACCGTCCTGGCCCGGCCCAGGGTCCGCACCAGCACCTGCACCATCCCGTGCGGCACGGCGCTGACCGCGAACCGCCCCTCGGCGTCCGATGTGGTCGCCAAGGGGCCGTTCGCGGTGCGGACCTCGATCGGGTGCTCCGCCGGCGGGGTCAGCCACCCGTCCAGGCGGATCGTCCCCCCGGGCTCGGGGCTCACGTTCACCATGATCGTCAGGCTCTCGCTGTCGAACGTGATGAGCCGGCCCTGTTCCGCCGCGCTCCGCGTGACCGCGAGTCCCTCCTGTTCCCGGATGCGCATCACTTCCAGGTCGACGTCCTCCAGCTGGATCGCGAAGCGGATCTGCTCCACCAGCGTCGGAGGCATCGGGTCGGCGTCTTCCCACAGTTCGCGCAATCCGGTCAGCAGCCGGAAGTCGAGCGCGTCCAGCGGCTCGTTCGCGCCGGGTGGTTCGACGGTGGTCACAGCCAATCTCCTTCGCCGTTGGCGAGTAGCTGCTCGCGCAGGCGCGCGAGGCAACGTCCCCTGGTCGGGCCGATACTCCCCCTCGGCATTCCCAGCCGGGCGCCCACTTCGGCGTAGTCCGGCCGGTGCACGAACGCCACGATCCGCAGCAAGCTGCGGCAGCGTTCGGGCAATGCGTCGACCGCACGCCACAAACGAGCGCGCTGGTCGTCGCGCAGCACCCCCTCCTCGGGTGCCGGTGACGCTTCGGACAGCCGCTCCGGAAGCTCCGGAAGCGGCCGCTCCACCTGGCGCTTTTCCCCAGCCCGCCAGGCTTCCCGCTTGGTCACGGTGATCAGCCAGCCGGTCAGCGCGACCGGCGAGCGGATCTCCGCGAACGAACCGAGCAGGCGCAGCCACGTCGTCTGCACGACGTCGGCGGCCTGATCGGCGTCCAGACCCTGGTCACGCGCGACCTGCCAGAGCAGCGGCGTGAGCAGGGAAACCAGTTCGTCCAGCGCCGCGCGGTCGCCCTCCCGCGCGGCGTCGAACAGTGCCGCTACCCGGCTGTGGTCGGTCTTGGCCACGGTCACAGCGAGCCCAGCGCGGTCCAAGCGCGCTTGACGACGGTGTCGCGGTCGACGGTGGCCAGGTCACCGGACTGGAACAGGGCCTTGGCGAGCTCGGCGGCGGCGAGCGGCGCGGCGAACGACGTCCCGTCCCACACCGCGAAGCCGGCGCTGTAGTCGTCCGGGTCGAAGGAGTTGCGGCCGGGCAGCTCGTGGTCGGCGGCCGCGCTGCCGCGGACGTCGGTCGGGTACGTGCTGACGACGCCGGCGCCGGTCGCCCAGCACCGCACCCACGGGCCCTCGTTGGAGAACAGCGCCTTGCTGGTGCCGACGTCGGGGTTGAGCGCGCCGACGCTGATCACCTGCGGGCCGCAGCCGCCGCCGAGCGGCTGGTCGGCGAACGCCGCCGGGTAGAAGCGGCGGGTGGTGGCGTCGTTGCCCGCGGCCGCGACGACGAGCACGCCGAGGCCGAGCAGGTCCGCGATCGCCGCGCCGAACTGGCCGGTGAAGGCGACGTCCGCCGGGTCTTCGACGTAGTAGCCCATCGAGATCGAGACGACGTCGACCATGTCCTGGGGCCGGTTGTTCGCCTGCGCGTTGCGGACGCGGTCGGCGAGCAGGTGCAGCGCCAGCAGCACGTCGCCCTCGTACGCGACGCCGTCGCTGTGCACGACGCGGATCGCGAGGGTGTCGGCTTCGGGGCAGGCCTGCCGGATGATGCCGGCGATGAACAGGCCGTGCCCGGTGTCGGTGTCGACGTCGCCGATCAGCGGCTGGCCGGTCGTCGGCGCGTCCCAGTAGTCGGTGAGCAGCTGGGTCGGCAGCGTGGTGCCCGAGTCCTGCTCGGCCTGCAGGATCGCGGCCTGGATGCCGGGTGCGACGGCGAGGCCGGAGCCGGCGGGCGGCGGGCCGGTGCGGTCGGCCAGCCCGAACCAGCGGTGCGGGCCGATACCGGTGTCGAGCACGGCGACGACCGGCCGCCGGTGCGCGGGCTTCTTGCTGCGGTAGGGCGGGTCCGCGGCGAGCGTCACCGGGATCCGGTTGGCCCCGTGGGTGCGCCCGTACGAGCTGCCCGCGCCGAACCCGCTGGTCTCCCACGGCGTGCCGCCGAGACCGCTGGTCTCCCACGGCACCCCGCCGAACACTGGTGAGGTGAAGAGCAGGTGCTCGACGGAGATCCGCCGGACGATCTCCGGGTCGATCTCGGGCTTCTCGCCCGAAGCGGCCGACCGCAGCAGCTGCAGGGCCTTCCAGCAGTCGACGACGACGGGGTCGGAGTCCTCGCGGACGTGCAGCAGGGCGCGGACGGGCAGGTCGTCGAGCTGCCGGACGCGGCCGTACCCCGAGCTGTCGCCGCCGCGGTCGGCCGGTTCGGCGTAGATGCCGATGCGGCCGAGCACGCGGTTGATCGCGGCCAGGGACTCCTGGTCGCGCAGGTACCGGTTGGGGAGCAGGAAGGTGCCCGGCCGGTAGACGGTGGTGCGCGGGACCGGCTGCCCGGCGGCGACGACCGCCGTCGCCGGGTCGAGCACCCGCGCGCCGTGCCGGTCGAGCAACTGCCTGGGCGGGGTCGGGAGCTCGTTGAGCGTGCTCGCGTCCTCCGCCGCTTCCGCGATCTCGTCCCGCACGAACTTGACGACCATCGGGTCCACCCTCCGCCATTGATCACTGATGGCACCCGGGAAAGACCGGTGAGCCGCCACCGGGATACGACACTGACATCACGAATGGGTAACGAGCACGGCAAACGGGTGACGACGTATCTGGCGGGCCCGCCTCACCCACTTGGCCGTCCGGAAGTCACGGATCGAGTCGGGGAGATCAGCATGGTTCCGCTCCGGGTGAGCGCGCAGGAGGCAGGCCGGCCCGCGCCGGTGCGGGGGCTGGGTGGCGTGTTCACCCCGGAACCCGCGACCGGCGGGGGCAGCTTCACGGTGCCGCTCGACCTGCCCCCGGGTCCCGGCGGCGTCGCGCCCGCACTGGCGCTGCGCTACACCACCGCCGCGGCGAACGGCGCCTTCGGCGGCGGGTTCGCGTTGCCGCTGCCGCACGTCCGGCTGGCCGGCGGCCACCCGCGTGCCGGCGCCGAGGGCCGGCTCGCCCGCCGCGGCGACGGCTTCGTGCTGACCACCCGGTCGGGTGTCCGGCACGTCCTCGGGACGACCGACGGCGGCCGGGCCGCCGGGTCCGCCTGGTACCTCGAACGGACCGAGGACGCGTTCGGCAACACCGCGGCGTTCGGCTGGGTCCACCACAGCGGCCAGGCGTACCTCGCGAACGTGTCCTACGGACCGTACGAAGTGGACTTCACGTACGAGCCGCGGCCGGACGTCCTGCGCTGGGGCCGCAGCGGCACCCTCGTGACGACGGCGCTGCGGTGCGCCCGGGTCGACCTGCGGGTGCCCGAGGACGCGCGGCCGCTCGTCCGGCGGTGGCGCTTCGGCTACGACGAAGACGACTTCACCGGCGCGTCCCTGCTGACCTCGGTCGTGCTCACCGGGTTCGACGCGCACGGCGCCGAGGCGGCCGCGCCGGCGCTGCGGCTGGCGTACGCCCGCACGGAACCGCCGGCGCCGCAACGAGTCCAGGTCGCCGCGAAGACCCGGACCGGCGGCGGCGTGCTGCTGCTCGACGACGTCGTGTCCTACTTCTCCCTGGAGCCCGCCGACTTCCCGCGCACCGGGCGGCTGAGCGAGATCGACAACGGGATCGGGCTGCACACGGCGGTCGAGTACGCGACCGTCGAGTCGCTCCCGGTCGTCCGGCGCGTCACGCGGCGCGAAACGGCGACCGGGCAGACGGGCGTGACCGAGTTCGAGTACCACGACCGGCGGACCGCCGGGTTCGGCCGCGTAGTCCAGGACGAGCTCGGCGACGAGTACGCGCCCACGCTGCGGACCGTGCGCTGGTTCGGCGAGGGCGGCTTGCTCGACAAGGAAGAGACCTACGGCCTCGACGGTTCCGCCGAGGCGGACCGGCCCTACCGCCGGGTGGAGCACGCCCGCCGTCCGAAGTGGACGCGTTCGGTCGTGACGGTGTTCGAGCGCCGGGAACGGCCGATGTCGGTCACCACGACGGAGACGGCCTTCGACACCACCGGCAACCCGGTCCGGGAGGTGGAGACCACCAAGCGGCCCGGCCGCGAGCCGGCGGTCCGCGAGACCCGCACGACGTACGCGACCGCCCCCGAACGCCGCTTCGTCGCCCTGCCCGCCCGCGTGCGCGAGCTGGACGGCGGCGGGAAAGTGCGGTCCGACCAGGTGTTCCGCTACGACGAGCGGCCCGACGGCAGCGCCGGGACCCACGGCCTGCTCACCGCGCGGGAGGAGCTGGTGCTCACCGACGCGCTCGTCGCCGACGTCTACGGCCCGATCCTGCCGGACTTCCGCCACCACGGCTACCACCGCCGCCCCGGCGAGGACGGCTGGTGGACGACGACGTTCCACGGGCGGCTCGACACGGTCGCCGGGCTGCGCACCACCACGACCGGGCCGCACGGCCACACGCACGAGGTGCGCTACTCCGCCGACCGGTGCTTCCCCGAGATCGCCTCGGACCCGCTCGGGAACGTGACGTCGACGCGCTACGACGTCCGCACGGCGCGCGTGTGCGAGGTGACCGACCCGGCGGGCGCGGTCACGACGGTGACCCTCGACCCGCTGGGGCGTCCCGAAACCGTGGTGCGGCCGGGCGACTCGGCGGAGCTGCCGACCGTCCGGTACCGCTACGACGGCACGCGGGTCACCACCGAGCAGCGGGCGGTGTCCGGCGAGGCGGAGGTGATCGTGACGTCGGAGCTGCGCGACGGCGCGGACCGGCTGCTGCAGCGCCGGCACGCCGAGCTGCTCGGCGACGTCGTCGACGAGCACCACGAGTACTGCGCGCGCGGCCTGGTGTGCCGGACGAGCCGCGGGTTCCGCGACGGGCACCCGCCGGTCGCGGCGGAGGAGTTCCGCTACGACGCGCTCGGCCGCTTGCTGGACGGCACGGCGCAGGAAAGCCATGAAGGGCACCCTCATGGCTCTTATGTCCATGAGGGTGCCCTTCATGGCGTGCGGGACCTGCTCGGCCGGGAGCTGCGGGATGCCCAGGGGGTGGTGCACGCCCGCGACGCGGCCGGCAACGCGGTCGAGACGCGGACCGGCGGCCACACGGTTTACCGCGTGCACGACGCGGCCGACCGGGTGGTCGCGCTGCTGGTCGACGACCCGGGCGGCACCCCGGTCACGACGTTCACCTACCACGACGGCGGGCTCCCGGTGCCGCTCGAAGCGGGGCCGCACAGCTGCGGGCGGCTGGTGCGCGTCGCCGACGAATCCGGCGTGACGCTGTTCGGCTACGACGCGCTCGGCCACCCGGTCGAGCGGCGCTGGCGGCCGGCACACGTCGCCGTCGAGTACCGGCTGGACGTCGTGCGCCGCGCGGACGGCCGGCTGTCCGAAGTGGTCTACCCCGACGCGGGCGACGGGCGGCTGGCCGTCCACCACCAGTACGACGAGGTCGGGCGGCTGGTGTGCGTGCCCGGGTTCGTCGACGAGGTCCGGTACGACCTGCACGGCCGCCGTGCCGAGGTGCACTACGCGAACGGCGTCAGCGAGCACTTCTCGCCGAAGCACGTCATCACGGGCCCGGGTGGCTGGCTGCACGAGGTCGCGCTCGGCGCCGCCGGCGAACCGCGGTCGGGCAGCGAGATCCACGACGCGTTCGGCCGCCTGCGCGGAGTCCACGGCGACGACGGGGTCAACGCGCTGTACGGCTACGACCACACGGGCCGCCGCGTCCGCACGCTCGTCACCAACGGCACGCACATCCACGAGGTCCTGAGCCCGGACGACCTGTACGCGGTGGAGGACGGCGAGCTGGTGGTCGTGGTGGCAGGCACGGTCCGCAGTTATGCGGACGGCCGCCGCCACTACCTCCACTTCGACGCGGCCGACGGCATCGCACTGGTCACCGACGAGTCCGGCGAGGTGGTCGACGAGACGATCAGCCGCGGTCGTGGAGAGTGATCCGGTAGCCGTCGGGGTCGGCGAAGGTGAACGTCCGGCCGAAGGGGCCGTCGATCGGCGCGGAGACGATGGGGTGGCCGTCGGCGGCGAGAGCGTCGTGAATGGCCTGGACGTCGGTGGCGTGGAGCCAGATCGCGGCACCGATGCCGGGCTGGGCGACGGAGGCGAGATCGGTGCCGGGAAGGACGTCGCGGAGGGCGAACGCGATCGGCTTCGTCTCGAAGACGACGGCGTGCGGCGGTCCGGCCGGCGAGCGGACGAGACCGAGGTACTGCTCGTAGAAAGCCTGCGAAGCGTCGAGGTCGCGCGCTTGGAGCGAGAGGAAGTCGGGGCCGGTGGCGGGCATGGTGGTACTCCTTTTCTACATGTCAGGTTCCTGACATCAATCACTGTATGTCAGGAACCTGACATGCGTCAAGGCACCCGTCAGTCGAGCACCGCCAGGTCCAGCCGGCCGAGGCGGTCGGGGTCGGCGAGGATGTCGATCTCGACGATCCGCCCGCCCGCCACCGTGAAGCCCAGCACCGAGAACGGCCGGCCGTCGCGAGTGCCGACCACGCCCGCCGCTCCGTTGACCAGGGCCCGGCGAACGACGCCGCCGCCCGCGCCGAGCCGGGAGAACGTCAGCGCCTGGTTCGCCACCGCCGCCGGGCCGCGCACCTCGATCGAGCCGCCCAGTGCCGCGCCGCGGTCGGCGCGCAGCACGACCTCCGGATCGAGGACCGAGACCAGTGCGTCGAAGTCGCCGCCGCGGGCCGCCGCCAGGAAGGCGTCGACGACTTCGCGCTGCCGGGACAGGTCCGGGTCCGGGGCGACCGGGGCGCCCTGGACCCGCCGCCGGGCGCGGCTCGCCAGCTGCCGGGTCGCCGCTTCGGACCGGCCGACGATCGACGCGATCTCCTCGAACGGCATCGCGAACATGTCCCGCAGCACGAACGCCAGCCGCTCGCCCGGGGTGAGCGTGTCGAGCACGACCAGCAGCGCGAGGCCGACCGAGTCCGCCATCAGCGCCTCGTGCTCGGGCCCGGCGTCGTCACGGCTGATGATCGGGTCGGGCACCAGGACGTCCCACGGCTCCTCGCGCCGGGCCTTGCGCGAGCGCAGCATGTCGAGGCAGACGCGGCCGACGACCGTCGTCAGCCAGCCGCCCAGGTTCTCGACGGCCGCCGAGTCGCTCCGGCTCAGCCGCAGCCACGACTCCTGGACGGCGTCCTCGGCCTCGCTCAGCGAACCGAGCATCCGGTAGGCGACCGACCGCAGGTGGTCTCGATGGGTTTCGAAGCTGCGGGCCAGCAGATCGTCGTTCACGGGCTCGTCCTTTCGCGTACGTCACCACCTTGACGTATGCCACGGCCACGATGTGACAGATCGGACGATTGCATCCCGCTCAGCGGCATCTCCCCTTGACGTACGATATATGACCACATAATCATCGGACCTCTCCGACGAAGGAGTGGCCATGAGAGTCCGAGCCTGCCTCGCCGCGGTCATCATGTTGCTGGCGAGCCTGGTCACCCCCGCGAACGCCGAGCTCTTCAACCCGCGCCAGGACTGGCTGCGGGCTTCGACGGCCGGGTTGTTCCTGCACTGGGGCATGTTCACCGCGCCGCGGCACACCGACTGCGCCGCCTGGGAGCACGACGTCACCGCCGGCGGCTGGACCCCGGACTACTGGATCGACGAAGCGACGAAGCTCGGCGCGTCCTACGTCGTCCTCACCACCTTCCACAGCCGGCTGGGCTACGCGCGGCCGTGGCCGTCGAAGGTCCCGGGGAGCTGCTCGACCCAGCGCGACTTCCTCGGCGAGCTGATCGCCGCGGGCAAGGCCAAGGGCGTCCGCGTGATGCTCTACATGACCGACGATCCCCAATGGCACAACGAAACCGGCCACGAGTCGCTCGACTCGGCCGCCTATTCGGCGTACAAGGGCCACCCGGTCGACCTGACGACGCGCCCGGGCTTCGGCGAGTTCAGCTACGACCTGTTCGACGAGGTCATGGACCGCTACGCCGACCTCGCCGGCTTCTGGATCGACAACGACAACGAGTACTGGGAGCAGCACGGGCTCTACGAACACATCCGCGACAAGCGGCCGTCCTGGTTGCTGAGCAACAACAACGAGGACACGCCGATCATGGACACGGTCAGCAACGAGCAGAAGACCGGCATGACGCCGTCCTACGACTACCCGCAGGCGATCTACACGCCGATGCCGCGGCTCACCGAGGCCGACTACAAGCTGCCGACCAACGGCGACTGGTGGTACAGCGGCGGCGACCAGGCCGTCGACTTCCGGCTCTCGACCGGCCGTTACATCACGAACGCGGGTTCGTCGATCAAGTCGCTGATGGCCGAAACCGCCATGCTGAACGGGAAGTTCCCGCCGCAGCAGGAGGCGTTCAACAACTTCATGGCGTCCTGGACGCAGCCGATCAAGGAGTCCTTGCTCGGCACCGAAGGCGGCGGCTACCTGTACGGCGGCCTGCAACCCGGCTTCTGGAACGACGGCGCGCACGGCGTCATCACCGTCAAGCCCGGCGCGAAGACGCAGTACGTGCACGTCGTCACGCGGCCGTCGACGAACCTGGTCCGCCTGCGCGACAACGGCTACCGCGTCACCGGCGTGTCCGATGTGCGCACCGGAAAGCCGATGAAGTTCGCGCAGTCCGGCGGCTATCTGTCCATTATGGACATCAAGGACTGGGACACCTACGACACGGTGTTCGAAGTGGACACCGCCGGGCAGCAGTACTTCTACGACAAGAGCACGATCAAGGCGACCGCGTCGACCTCGGCACCCGGGCACCCGGCGGCGAACCTCACCGACGGCAGCTACCTGGACTACTGGGACGCGGGCGGGCAGCAACCGGTGTCCGTGACGCTCGACCTCGGCAAGAAGCGCTCGACGGCCTACCTGGCGGTGCACGAGCGCGAGTCGTCGCCGACGGCCGCCCGCGAGTCCTTCGGCCGCGCCGAGGATTCCGCGCGGATCAAGGACTACCGCGTCTACGCCAGTGACGACGGGAAGAACTGGGGCACACCGGTCCGCACCGGCGCCCTGCCGAGCACCCGCGGCGTGCAGTTCGTCGACGTCGGCGAGGTGCACGCGCGGTACCTCAAGCTCGAGGTGCTGAACACGTGGTCCGGCCCGCAGGCCAAGCCGTTCTTCCACCAGCTCGCCCTCGACGAGATCGACGTCGCCTACGGCTACCCCGATCCGCACGGCGAGCTGCCCCTCGAAGCGGAGTCCCCCCGCAACGGCTTCGAGGGCAAGGCATCGCCGGTGTGGTGCGAAGCGTGCTCGGGCACGGCCGCCGTCACCGGGCTCGACCGCGGCGCGGTCACCTTCCGCGGCGTCCAGGCCGCAGGCCCCTCGCGGCTGCAGCTCGACACGACCGGCCCCGGCACGCTCGCGGTGAGCGTCAACGGCGCCGCGCCGATCACCGTCAGCGCCCCGGCGGCGATCGCCGCGCCGCTGAAAGCCGGCGCCAACACGATCAAGGTCTCCGGCACCACCGGCCTCGACCGGATCGCGGTGGCGCCACTGCCACCCGAGTCGTCCACCCCGAAGACGACGCTGACCGTGGAACCCGCGGGGGTGCAATGGGTTTCGCCGGGCCAGCAGGCTTTGCGGATCACCGCGTCCCTGCGGCTCGACGTCGACGACCCGGTCGACCAGGTGTCGCTGGCCCCGGTCGTCCCCGCGGGCTGGACCCTCCAGGGTGCCCCGGTGACCGCGTCGCACCTGGGGCTCGGTCAGGTCCTGAGTGGATCGTGGACCGTGACGGCCCCGGCCGCCCAGGACGTCACCATCCCGGTGACGGCGTCGTTCACGACGCTCGGCCGCGCGAAGTCGGTGAGCAAGCCGGTGCAGGTGAAGCCGCGCCCGGCCGACCGGGTGTTCATGCGCGAAGCGGAGGACTCGGCCAACGACATCGGCGACGCCGGTGTCACGAGCTGCTCGCCGTGCTCGGGCGGGCAGAAGGTGCGCAACATCGGCGGCAGTGCGGGCGCGGCGGTCACGTTCCCGGGCGTGACGGTGGCCTCGGCCGGGCAGTACTCGCTCTACCTCGACTTCACCGTCAACGGCGACCGGTCGTACTTCGTGTCGGTGAACGGCGGCACGCCGGTGGAGGTCAAGGTCAGCGGCGTCGGCAACAGCACCCCGTACACCACTTCGGTGCCGGTGACGCTGAACGCGGGCGCCAACACGATCCGGATCGGCAACGACCGGGCGGGCGCTCCGGATCTGGACCGGATTTCACTGGGTTAGCTCGCGCAGCACTCGGGCCGCGTCGATGTCGACGGCGCGGCCCGGATCCCCGCCCGCCGCGCTCCAGGCGACGGACACCCACAGCTCGGCGTAGTCCCCGCGCTCGACCGCGGGCAGCTGCCAGGTGAGCCGCGCGCCGTCGAGTTCGACGGCGCCGGCCAGCCGCCCCGACCAGTACGGCGGCACGTGCCGCCCTTCGTCGCAACAGCGGCGCAGCACTTCGGCGCCGGGACCGCCGACGCACACCGTGGACTCGGCGGTCTCGACGGTGAAGACGCCGTCGTCGCCGGTGACCTCCGCCGGCGGATCGGCGAGCTCGGCCTGGACGACGAACTCGCTGAGCGGTTCCCTGGCCAGCACCCGGAAGATCGCCGTCTCCCGGGTGACGCCGGGCTGCTCGGGCGTGGTGGCCCCGGCGAGCACGTCGAGCCGCACGGACCGGTGCCGCCACCGGCACAGCCGCGCCTCGGAGCCGAGGCCCCAGGTGTGTTCGGGTTTCGCGGGCACGTCCCAGCCACCGATGCGGACGGCGAACCGCACGTCACCGAGCGGGGTGACGACGTCGAGCGCCCGTGGCGGTGTCCGCGACAGCACTTCGGTGTCCAGCATGCAGACATCCTTACCCCGTCCCGGGACACGCGAAAATGTACCGCGCGAACGTCACCCGTCCGTGGAAGATCGTTCGCATGGAAGCCGCACTGAACCGTCTGCGCACCTGGGTGCCCGAACTCCCGCCGACCGGCGCGGTGATCGAGCGGGACGCTCCGGTCGTCCGGACCCACTACGGCACGCACGGCGAGGCCGGCCACGGGCCGCTGCCGGACGGCGACCTCGACGCGCTCGTCGCCCGCCAGGTCGAGGCGTTCGCCCGCCGGAACGAGCCGGTGGTGTGGCCGGTGTACGCCGGCGACCTCGGGCTTCCCGAAAGCCTGCTCGCCGCGGGCTTCACCGCCGAGCGGGAGCACGCGGTCCTCGTCTGTCCGATCGGGACGGACACCGCGAAGCTGCCCGAGGTCGGCCACGACTGGCCCGGGCACCAGCGTGTCGCGGACCTGGCCGCCGCGACCGGCCCGCACCGCCGTCCGTACTCCGAGTTCCTCGCCGACGCGGCCCACCTGCGCCAGTCGGCCGAGGTCGTCCTCGACGGCGACCGGGCGGCCTGGCTGGAAGAAATCGGTGACGTCATGGTCGTCGGCGGGGTCACCGATCCCGGCTTCGCCGCGGCGATCGTCCGCCACGACTGGCGGCTCGCCGGGCCGCACCAGGGCGTGCGGTTCCTGCTGGCCGAAGCCGCCGATGACCTGCAAGCCGCCTTCGAAGCGGCCGGGATGCGCGAGCTCACCTCGGTCACCCGGTACCACTGGGCACCGCCGGGCGCACCCGCGCGGACCCGCCCGGTCCGCCGGCTGTTCGCCGAGCCGGAACACGACGATCTCTGGGCACGGTTCTCCGAGGAGTTCGCCTTCCGTCCCGACACGAGGGCGTTCCCGGGCATCACCGAACCGGCGGGTTCGGCGACCTGGCACGTCGGCGACGCCGAAGACGCCGCACTGGACCGGTTCACCGAGACCATCTACAAAGGACTCCGCGAGTCCGTCGAGCCCGGTGAAGAGCTGTATTGGCTCGACTGGCACCACGCGGGTTACCGCTTCGACCCCGCCCGGGTCGACGGCACCGGACCGCGGTGGCCCGGCTTCGTCTTCCCGGGCGGGGACTACCACATCTACCTGACGGCCGACCTCCGGCTGGGCACCTTCGGGCACCCGTGGGAAGAGACCATCTGCGTGTTCGGTGAGCTCCTGACCCGGGTCGGGCCGGAGCTCACCGCCGCGCTCGGAGAGCCGGTGCGGCGCTCAGAACCCTGACGTGCCGTTCGGCGTGCCCAGGCCGGTCGGCCCGTCGTACCCGGCACCCGCCGTGCAGAGGTAGCTCCCGCCGCAGCTGCCGTTCGAACCCGACGTCACGTCGTACAGCCCGCCGGTGTGCGCGTACGGGTACGACCCGGACGTCACCGAGGTGCCGGCCAGCGCGTACACGCTCGCGATCACCGGCGACGACAGGCTCGTGCCGCCGACCTGCACCCAGCCGTCCGCGCCCTGGGCGAGTCCCAGCGACAGCAGCAGGTCGCAGAACGACGAGCTGCCGCAGCTGTTGTACGTGTCGTAGACGCCGAGGCCGGTGGCCGGGTCCGCGACCGCCGAGACGTCCGCGACCGTCCGCTTCGCGCACCCGGTGTCGTGCTGCCACGCGGGTTTCGCCTCCAGCGTGGAACACCCGCTACCGCTGCCCTTCCACGTCGTCTCGGTCCAGCCGCGCGCGGTGCTCGTGGACTTCTTCAGCGTCGTGCCGCCCACCGCGGTGACGTACGGCGAAGACGCCGGCCAGCTGACGCCGTAGCCCGAGTCACCCGAGGACGCCGTGACGGCGATGCCCGGGTGGTTCAGGTGCGCGTCGGCGGCGAGGATCGTCGAGTCTTCGGTGCCGCCGTAGCTGTTGGAGATCGCCACCACGCCCGGCGTCGCCGCGGCCGTGTCGACCGCCGTCATCAGCGGGTCGGTGTCCGGGGAGTTGGCTTCCACCAACAGGATCTTGCAGTCCGGGCAGGTCGCCGACACCGCGTCGAGGTCGAGGCTGATCTCCATCGCCCAGCCGTAGTCGGGCGCCGGCAGCGGGCTCGCCGCGCCGTTCTGGTTGACCTTCTTGAAGCAGCCGTTGGCCGTGGTGCACGGGGAAAGCCCGCGGGCGGACCGGAACTTCGCCAGGTCGGCTTCCGCGGTGGGGGCGTCCTGCGCGTCGACGATGGCGACGGTCTTGCCGTCGGCGTGCAGGCCGCCGAGGTTGTAGGCCGCTTGGATTTCGGCCGGCCCGTAGCCGACCGGGGTGGACGTGAGCAGCGGGCCGTTGCCCTTCGGCGAACGGATCGCCTTGCCGAGGCAGTGCATCTTGCCGGAGGTGGCACAGCCGAAGTTCACGACGCCGCCGCTCTTCAGCGGCGTGGCTTCGGCGGGAGTGGCGACAGACAGTGGGGCCGCGATGAGAGAGAGGGCGACGAGGGACCGGAGCAACCGCGAAGAGGCCATACCTACTCCTCGGTAGGGGACGAGGTGGCACGGGATCGTCGCATGTCACTCGTTCGAGGTCACCCTTCCGATGGATGTTTCTCGGTTCAGTCATTCGCCCACTACGCGGCCAATCGGACGAACGGTCACCAAACACCTCACCCAACCAAGGTATTGGTCCAGACAAGTGTTATCGAAAAGAGACCGAAGCACCGCTGACCGGGAGCTAATTTGTTGTGACTCGCAACGAATGCTCGTGGATCCCCAACGGCGGAGGTGTCACGGCGTGAACCGGACCTTTGGCAAGCTTCGACGGCGCCGGCGCGCCGTCGCCCTCACCGCGGCGGCCCTGCTGCTCGGCGCCGGGCTCAATGCCCCCGCCGCCCTCGCGGCCGACGACTACACGCAGAGCGTCACCCAGCTCAGCTCGACGCAGCTGCAGCTCAACTTCACCCCGACGACCCCCGCGGTGTACGTGGACGTCCACTACACCGGCGTCCCGGGCGTCGGCCAGCAGAACGTGCGGATGGTCAACAGCTCCGGCACCTGGCGGACCACCGTCAACGGCCTGAGCACCGGGAACACGCTCGACTACTGGTTCACGTACGAGAAGAGCGGCCCGCAGTACGACACCCCGCACTTCACTTACACCGTCGGCGGCAGCTCGACGACGGTCGCGGCGCCGACGTTCAGCCCGCCCGGCGGCACGTACTCGAGCGCCCAGACAGTGACGATCAGCAGCGCCACCTCGGGCGCGACCATCCGGTACACGGTGGACGGCTCGACCCCGACCGCGTCTTCGACGCTCTACAGCGGACCGATCAGCGTCCCTAACTCCCGCACGGTCAACGCGATCGCGCTCAAGTCCGGTTCGACGACGTCCCCGGTGTCCAGTGCGAGCTACACGATCGGCACGCAGGCCGGCTGCCCGACGCAGTCCGACACGCCGAACTTCGGGTCCAACGTGCGGATCTTCGACCCGGGCATGTCCGCGGCGACGATCCAGGCGCAGCTGGACACCGACTTCAACAACCAGAAGGACACGCTCACCGCGCAGTTCGCGGACCGGCGCGTCGCCCACCTGTTCAAGCCGGGCACCTACAACAACGTGCACGACAACGTCGGCTTCTACACCTCGGTCGCCGGCCTCGGGCAGAACCCCGGCGACGTCGTGATCAACGGTGACGTCACGGTGGACGCCTTCAACGCCTCCGACAACGGCGTCGCGCTGCAGAACTTCTGGCGCTCGGCGGAGAACCTGGCCGTCGTGCCCTCCGGCGGCAGCGAACGCTGGGCCGTGGCGCAGGCCGCGCCGTTCCGCCGGATGGACGTCCGCGGCAACCTGCAGCTGTACCCGGCGAGCTACGGCTTCGCCAGCGGCGGCTACATCGCCGACTCGAAGGTCGCCGGCCAGGCGGCGTCGATTTCGCAGCAGCAGTGGTACACCCGCGACTCGCAGCTCGGCAGCTGGGACGGCGGCGTCTGGAACATGGTCTTCTCCGGCACCAGCGGCGCGCCGGCGAACACGTTCCCGAACCCGCCGGAGACGACGCTGTCGACCACGCCGGTCTCCCGCGACGTGCCTTACCTCTACGTCGACGGCACCGGCAAGTACCGCGTGTTCCTGCCTTCCCTGCGCACCAACGCGTCCGGCCCGAGCTGGGCGAGCGGCAGCACCCCGGGCACGTCGGCGCCGATGAGCCAGTTCTACGTCGTCAAGTCCGGCGACACGGCCTCGTCGATCAACAACGCGCTCGCCGCGGGCTGCAACCTGTTCTTCACGCCGGGCATCTACCACCTCGACCAGACGCTCAACGTGACGAAGGCCGGCACGACGATCCTCGGCATCGGCTACCCGACGCTGGTGCCCGACAACGGGGTCAACGCGATGCAGGTGTCCGATGTGGACGGCGTGCGGCTCAAGGGCCTGCTCTTCGACGCGGGCACGACGAACTCGCAGGCGCTGCTCACGGTCGGCCAGTCCGGCTCGTCGGCGTCGCACGCGGCGAACCCGACGACGGTCCAGGACGTGTTCTTCCGGATCGGCGGCGCGATCGCCGGCAAGGCGACGAACAGCCTGATCGTCAACAGCGCCAACACGATCATCGACCACATCTGGGCGTGGCGGGCCGACCACGGCAACGGCGGCACCGTCGGCTGGAACACGAACACGGCCGATACCGGGCTCGTGGTGAACGGCGCGAACGTGCTGGCCACCGGCCTGTTCGTCGAGCATTACCAGAAGTACCAGGTGATCTGGAACGGCCAGGGCGGGAAGACGATCTTCTTCCAGAACGAGATGCCCTACGACGTGCCGAACCAGGCGTCGTGGAACGCGCCATCGGGGGTCGCCGGATATGCCGCGTACAAGGTCGCGGCGAACGTGACGTCCCATGAGGCGTGGGGTCTCGGGAGCTACTGCTTCTTCGACACGAACCCGGCGGTGTCCAGCTACCACGCGTTCGAAGTGCCGAATAACAGCGGTGTCCGGTTCCACAGCCTGCTGTCGGTGTCGCTCAACTACCGCGGCACGATCACGCACGTCATCAACGACACCGGCGGCGTCACGCCTTCGGGCACGGTGCCGGTGAACGTGGTGAGCTACCCGTAACCGGGTGAACAGCGGCCCCCGCACCGGACCCGACCCCGGTGCGGGGGCCGCTGTGTTTACGCGACGTGCAGGATCGCGCCGGCGTTCTCGAGCAGCTCTCGGGTGAGCGGCACGTACCGGTAGTCGGCGTCGTCCCGGGTGCGACCGGCCGGGATTTCCGCGGTCAGCTTCCAGGTACCGGTGTCGCGCTGCAGGCGGCCTTCGTAGGTGTCGGCGGCCGGCTCGCCGAGGCCGAGGGCGTCGCTGTGGCCGAGGCTGCCGGCGATGAAGGCGTACCGGTCGCCGAGCCGCGACGCGACGATCGCGCCGGCACCGGATCCCAGGTGGGCGTTGTGCGCGAACACCAGGGTCCGGCCGGGCCGCGAACCGTGGATGTCCAAGAGGTTCCGGGCCATGATGACCGCGCGGGCGCTCGCGAGGCGGGCGATCCTCGTGTCCCGATCGCCGGGTCGCGCCGACGCCGCGTGGTAGCGCAGCAGGTCGAGCCCGGCGTTCGCGTGGATCCGGGCGCGGTCCCATCCGGCGTGTGCCGTTGTCTCGACGCGCGCGTCGAGGGACATGAGCAGGTCGTCCGCGATGACCCGCAGCTCACGGGCCTCGGGTGACGCGCCGGGCGACGCGGCCGGGTCGAGGATCGCTTCGGACCGGCTCCACCGTTCGTCGTCGCCGGCCAGTGCCGCGATGTCGACGTCGAGGCCCAGGTAGTCGCGGACGTGCTCGAGGTAGGTGCGCGGGCTGGGCGCGCTGTACATCTCGGTCGGGGCGTCGAAGCCGTGGAAGGTCAGCGGTTCGTCCGCGGTCTCGTTGTACTCGCGGATCCACGCGAGCAGCTGCCGGTTGGCGTCCAGCTCGCCGAAGCCGTGCGAGAACCCGCCGTCGAGGGCGGCGACGCGGTCGGTCTCCAGCGCGATCGACCGGAAGCCGTGGGCCGCGAGCTGCGCGAAGAAGTCGTTCCGGAGCCGCGCGAAGGCCGGTTCGAAGTGCGTGGGTTCGCCGAACGCGAGCAGTTCGGCCGTGAAGTCCGTGATGTCCATGTGGTTGAATCGTATCCTTGAAGACTCGGTTGAGACCTGCTGACCTCGCCCGTGAGCACGGCATCTCCACGCAGGCGGTCCGCAACTACGAGCAGGACGGCTTTCTCCCGCCGGCCACGCGCACGCCGAGCGGCTACCGGGTTTACACGGAGGTTCACGCGGCAGCGCTGCGCGCGTTCCTCGCGCTGGTGGCGGCGTACGGGCACGCGACGGCCGGCGGGATCATGAACGCCGTCCACGACGACGACCTCGGCCGCGCCCTGACGCTCGTCGACCGCGGCCACCTGCGGCTGCTGCGCGACCGCGAAACCCTCGACGCGGTACGCCAGGCCATCGGCCACCTGACGACTGTCCATGAGGGGCACCCTCATGGACATAAGAGCCATGAGGGTGCCCCTCATGGCTCCTACAGCATCGGCGAGCTGGCCCGCCGGCTCGGCGTCACCGCGGCGACCGTGCGCGCGTGGGAACGCGCGGGCATCCTCGTCCCCGCCCGCGATCCGGCCACCGGCTACCGGGTCTTCGAGGCGGCCGACGTCCGCGACGCCGAGCTGACCCACCTGCTCAGACGCGGCGGCTACCCACTCGAGCACATCGCGACGGTGGTCGGCCAGGTCCGCACCGCGGGCGGCACCGAATCGCTGGCCGCCGCACTGGAGACCTGGCAGGAGCGGCTCACCGCGCGGGGTGTCGCGATGCTCGACGCGGCCGCGCCGCTCAGCGAGTACCTGCGAGAGCGGTGTCCACGACCCGCTCGATGAACGCATCGTCCAGGGGCTCCCGCGACAGCAGACGGCGGTAGAACAACGGCCCCAGGAAAAGGTCCGCGACGAACTCGTGGCGCTCGATCTCCCCGCGTCCGACCGCCCGCGCCACGGCTTCGTGGACCGGTTTCCGGCGCTGGGCGGTGAAGTCCGCGAGCACCGCCGCCAAGCCGGGGTCCCGCTCGGCGGCGTCGATGAGGCCGGGGATGAGCGCCGACGTCGGTGCCGTGTGGAGGATGCCGTCGAGGTCGTGCGCGAACGCGACGAGGTCGCCGCGCAGGCTGCCGGTGTCCGACGGCGCCGCCGGCGGCACGATCGACTCGACGGCCGCCCGGAGCACCGCGTGCTTGTCGGGCCACTGCCGGTAGATCGTCGTCTTCGCCGCGCCCGAACGAGCCGAGATCGCCTCGATCGTCGCGCCCGCGAAACCGTGTTCGACCAGCAGCTCGACCGCCGCGTCGAGGATCGCGCGCCGCGACCGGGCCACCCGTGGATCCGCCACCTGACCTCCTTGCGGGAAGTCTAGCACTTTCGCTACGCTACGGTATCGTAGCGAAACTCTACCGAGAGGATCCCGCGATGAGGTTCGGCATCGAGCTCCCCACCGCCACGTCCGGCATGATGCACCCGGTCCCGTTCGCCGCCCCGCACGAGCTGGCCGACCTCGCGGTCGAGGCCGAGCAGCTCGGCTACCACGACGCCGGCGGCAACGACCACCTGTCCACGATGGACTTCATCCGGCGCGCTTGGCCGGACCCGCCCGACTTCTACGAGCCGCTGATCGTGCTGGCGCAGGTCGCGGCGCGGACGTCGGTGCTGCGGCTCACCACCGGCATCATGGTGCTGACGCTGCGGGACCCCGTGCTCCTGGCGAAACAGGTCGCGACGCTCGACCGGCTCAGCGGCGGCCGCGTCACCCTCGGCGTCGCGGTCGGCGGCTATCGGGACGAGTTCGAAGCCGTCGCGCCGGACCTCCGGCACGCCAACCGCGCGCAGCTGGCGCGGGAGCGCATCGAAGCGTTGCGTCTCTTGTGGACCGAGCGCACTGCTTCGTACCACGGCGAATACGTCCGGTTCGAGAACGTCGAGTCGTTTCCCAAGCCGCTCCAGTCGCCGTTGCCGGTCTACTCGGGCGGCAATGTGGACGGTTCGCTGAGGCGCGCGGCCGAGCTGTGCGACGGCTGGCTCCCGGCCAAGATGAGTCCACAAGGGATCGCCGCCGGACGCGCGAAGCTGGCGGAGTACGCCCGCGCGGCGGGACGCGACCCGGGCGCGATCACGACGGCCCTGCAGTCGGTCGTCTGCCTCGGCGCCACGCGCGAAGCGGCGTTGGAGACGTTCCGGAACTCGTCGTTCGACCTGTTCCGGAAGTCGCTGGCGAAGACCATGACCAAGGGCGTCGACCAGGACGCGTACTTCGACCTGAACCTGATCGGCACGCCGGACGAGGTGTGCGAGAAGGTCGCGGCCTACGCGGCGGCGGGCGTGGACCACCTGACGGCGCTGCTGTTCGTCGGCAACACCGTCGAGGAGATGCGTGCGCAGATCCGGTGGTTCGCCGCCGAAGTCCTGGCGTCGTTCCCCTGATCAGGGTTTGCGGTGCAGCCGGTCGTATTCGAGGGCGGCCGAGTGCTGGGTGCGCACGCGCAGGGCCTTCTCCCGCTCCTCGTCGTCGGTTTCGTGCAGGCCGAGCTGCACGGCCTGCCGGATCTGCTCGCGGTTGTCGCGCACGACGGCGGAGAAGAAGTCGTCGATCCGCGGGTCGACGAGCACTTCGAGCAGCACGCGGAACGACGTGTCGACGACGGTCCGCACGATCTCGTCGTGGAACGGGAGCCGCTTGAGCTTCCCGAGCTGCGGGTCCTCGGCGATCTTCTCGGCGATGATCGTGCGCAGCTCGGCCTTGTTCCCCTCGAGCGACTTCGCGAGGTTTTCGGGGTAGTTGCCGGTTTCCAGCACCTTGACGACCTCGTCGAGCACGGCGATGGTCACCGGCTTCTTGATGGCCTTGACGATCGGCTCGGACAGCTTGTCGACGAGCCGGTAGGTGAACTGCTCCCCGACGGCCCGGTCCGCGGCCCGCCCGATCCGGATCAGCAGCAGCACGACCCCGATGAACTTGTGCCCGGTGATCACCGGGTGCGCGACCGGGACCATGGCGAACAGCTCGTACCAGTTGCGCACGAGGAACTTCTTGGACCACCCGCGTTTCCGCCACCGCCACAGGAATTCGATGAGGAAGACGCCGCAGATCCCGCAGTCGACGTAGAACATGACGAGTGCGGCATCGCGCGCGGGCGGGCTGATCAGCATGAACCCGAGCAGCCCGACCGACCCGGCGGCGAGGACGAGCATGATCCAGTCATCGGCCCGCACGTTCCCGGGCAGAATCCCGCTGTTGAGCTCCGGCTCGCGCGCGTCGCGAAGGGTGGCCATGCCCGATGATGGCACGCAGGGTGCTGATCAGCCGGTTCGCCGCCCCGGCTCAGGCCCGGCGCACCCGCCGCGACCGGACCGCGAACAGCGCCGTGCAGGCGGCCGCCGAGAGCAGCAACGCGCCGGCCGAGCCCAGCCACCACGGCCAGTCGTGGGTCCACAGGCGGTCCACCGGCCCTGCCTGCGGAAGATCCACTGTGGAGGCCCCGGCGGCGTAACCCCACCGCGCGGGCGCGAGCCAGGACAGCTGGGCGAGGACCGGCCGCCCGGCGACCGGGATCATCCCGCCGCACAGCACGAGCTGGGCCATCACCGTCACGACGAGCACCGGCGTCGTCTGCTCGATCGACCGCACCAGCGCCGAACCGAGCAGGCTGAGCAGGCAGGACGCCAGCGCGGTCAGCCAGACCGCGACCGCGAGCTCGCCGACCGGCCGCGACAGCAGGACGGCGTCCACCGGCCCCGGCTTGACCGTCGTGACGACCCCGACGAGCACCGCCGACTGCACGGCCGCGACCAGTGTGAAGACCAGGGTCTTCGCGAGCGCGTACGCGCCGGGACGCAGGCCGACGGCCCGTTCACGCAGGAAGATCGCCCGCTCGGCGATGGCTTCCCGCGCCGAGGCCGCCGCTCCCATGAACGCCGCGCCGACGAAGACCAGCACGAGCATCTGCGCGGCTTCCATCGGATGTTCGGGCACCGACCGCCGCAGCCCTTCGTGGCCGGGCACCGCCAGCGCGAGCACGGCCAGCACGACCGGGACGAGCAGCAGGAACAGCGCGTACCCGGGATCGGCGGAGATCAGCCGCAGGTGCCGGGCGGCGAGCGTGCCGACCTGGTGGCCCAGCCCGGCGTGCACGACCGGTGGCTCCGCGGCCGCCTCGGGCGGCGCCGCGGGACCCACGGGCGCCGGCTGGTGCGGCGGCGCGGTCCCGGCGACCACGCGCTGGAAGATGTCGGCCCAGTCGGCCGTGCCGAACCGCGCCCGCAGTTCGGCGGGCCGCCCGCTGAACACCGGGACCCCGCCGGGTGCGAGCAGCAGCACGAGGTCGCACTCGTCGAGGTGCGTGACGTTGTGCGTCACCACGACGACCGTCCGGCCGGCGTCGGCGAGCTCGCGCAGCCGGCCCATGATCTGCTTGTCGAGCGCCGGATCCAGGCCGGAGGTCGGCTCGTCCAGCATCAGCAGCGACGGCGCGGTCAGCAGTTCGAGCGCGATCGACACGCGCTTGCGCTGCCCGCCGGACAACCGGTGGATGGGCGTGCGCGCGTGCTCGGTCAGCTCGACTTCGGCGAGTGTCTCGGCCACCCGGCGCCGGCGGGCCGCCGGATCGGTGTCGTCGGGCAACCGCAGTTTCGCCGCGTAGGACAGGGCACTGCGGGCGGTCAGCCGCGTGTGGACGACGTCGTCCTGCGGCACGACCCCGACCCGCCGTGCGACGGCCGAGCGCTGCCGGTGCATGTCGTAGCCGTCGTAGGTGATGCGCCCGCTGGTCGGCGCGACCTCGCCCGAGAGCACCTTGAGCAGCGTCGACTTCCCCGCGCCCGACGGCCCGACGACGGCGACCAGCTGCCCGGGCCGCAGGTCGAGCGAGACGCCCGAGAGCAGCGACCGGCCCCCGACGGCGAACCCGACGTCGTCGGCCACGAGCCGGGTGCGTTCCCCGCCGGTCGCGACGAGGTTGTCCCCGTCGACCCGCAGATCGGTGGCTCCGACGGTGATCCGGTCCCCGTCGGCGATCGGCGACCGCCCGGCGACGGGGACCCCGTTGACCAGCGTCGGGTTCCGGCTGCCCAGGTCGGTCAGCCGCCACGCCCCGCCGACGCGTTCCAGCCGGGCGTGGCGGCGGGAGACCTGCAGGTCGCCCAGCACGATGTCGTTGTCGGAGGCCCGGCCGATGGTGATCCGGACCCGGTTGCCGATCCACACGCCGGTCAGCCGGTCGTGGTCGGGGACGTCGGCACCTCGCCGGGCAGGCCCAGCAATTCCGCGGTACCGAGGACGAGATAGCTACTGCGGCAACAGATGTTCTGGTTGCCGGACACCGCCTCCCACTGGATCCGCAGCCGCAGAACCCCGCTGATGTCGAGGTCGACCGGAACCGGAGTGCCGTACGGCACCGGCTTGTTGAAGACTTCGCGGCCGTCGGCGAAGACCTCCAGCTGCAACTTCAGGCTCGAGTCGACCGCATTGTCATCGATGCCCGCGGTGGCGGTGAATCGGCGGAACCCCTTCGAGATGTTGTATTCGACGCCGTGCGTGTCGGTGTTCGCCGACACCTCGATGCCGACAGCGTGCAAGTAGCTCTTGCCCGCGATGTTGGCGTTTTGGACGCTGCTGCTCCACTCACCGGATGCGGGGTGGCCGGAGTCGAGGTAGACCAGCTGGGCTTGGCGGGCCACCGTCAGTTTCACCGTGCCCCCGATCGCCGCACCGGCCGCCGGGTCCTGCTCGATCACCGTGCCGTCGGCCGCGGTCGCGTCGATCTTGTCCACTGTGGTCACTTGGATGCCGGGCAGCGCGTCCTGCGCGTCGGCGAGCTTCTTGCCCATCACGTCCGGCATCACGCTGGGCTTCGCCGTCGTGGTCACCGACGGCGAGTCACTTGTGGACTCAAGAACCGGCGCGGCAATCGTCGAGACTGCGGTGGGTGCCGGCGAAGCCGTGGTCTGTGAAGGCCGGAACGCGAACCAGCCACCGGCCAGCAGGGCCAGGACAACGAACAGGGTCAGCACGATCCGGCCCCGGCGACGGCGTTTCGGCATGGTCCCTCCGGTGGGCATGTTCGGCGAAGTGGTCGTGACGGGACGCGGTGGCGGAGGCGGCGCGGTGCCGAAGACGGTCTGCGTGCCGAGGCCGGTTTCGTTGAGTGGCACCGGAGGCGGCGGTGTGGTGAGCGGGAGGGCGAGCGGCTCCTTCATCAGCTCCAGCACCAGCCCGTCCAGGATGGTCGCGACCTGCTGGGCCGATTCGGGCCGGTCCGACGGCCGCTTGGCCATCAGCCAGGACAGCACGTCCCACAGCTGGTCGGGCACCCCGGCGGGCCGGCCCGGCAGCGCGCTTTCGTGCATCCGGATCACCGCGAACGTCGACTGCCCGGCGAACGGCGTGACCCCGCAGCACAGCTCGTACAGCAGGACGCCGAGCGAATACAGGTCCGACGCCGGGGTTGCTTCGAGGCCCTTGCCCAGTTCCGGGGCGAGGTACTGCGGAGTCCCGACCAGCAGCGACCGGCGGCCCAGATCGGTGGCCGTCGCGAGCCGCGAGATGCCGAAGTCCGTCAGGCGCGGGACAGTCCCGTCCATCAGGACGTTCTCCGGCTTGACGTCGCGGTGCACGACGCCGGCCTGGTGCACGGCCGCGAGCGCCGCCGCCACCCCGGCCCCGATGCGGGCGACTTCGGCCGGCAGCAACGACTTCTCCGCGGTCAGCCGGGCCCGGAGGTCACCGCCGCCGACCAGGTCCATCACGATCGCCACGGTTTCGCCCTCGACGACCAGGTCGTGCACGCCGACGAGGTTCGGGTGCCGCAGCCCGACCAGGATGGACCGCTCCTGCAGGAACCGCGCCACCAGCTCGGGATCCTCGACGAGCTCGTCCCGCAGCACCTTGAAGGCGTAGGCCCTCCCCTGCTCGTCGGAGCCGGCGAAGACCCGCCCCATCGCACCCGTGCCCAGCTGGTCACCCAGCCGGTATCGGCTGCCCAGCGCCTTTTCCATGTCGAAGACCTCCAGAGCGGTTCAGTCTTCTTCGGGACTTTTCTTCCCGAAGAGGTTGTCGAGGTGGGGAAAGAGCTGCCAGACGAGCACCGGCAGCTTCATCAGGAGCCCGGTGACCCAGGCGCGGTTCCGGAGTTCGGCCCGCCAGCCGAGGGCCTCCCCGATCCGTCGTTCGGCCTCGCCGACGAGCGGGACAGCGGTGGCCTTGTCGCCGGTGAGCATCAACGCGATGCCGAGGTCGAGCTGGGTCCGCATGGTGTCCGGGTGGTGCGGGCCGATCGAGTCCCGCTGCCGGTCGAGCAGCGGCCGCAGGATGCCGACGACCTTCTCGTACTGCTTGAGCTGGGCGTGCGCCTGCGCGGTGGAGTAGCTCAGCCAGTGGTGCAGCGGGTGGTGCGGGCCGAAGACCTTGCCCACGCTCGGTTCGAGCTCCGCGAACTCCCGCAACGCTCGTCTCGGCCGGCCACGCGTGACGGACGTGCGCGCGCACCGGACGCCGGCGGCCAGCGCCAGCGGGCTTTCGCGCCCGAGCAGCCCGGTCAGCTCGTCGCGAGCGGACCGCAGGTGTGCTTCGAGCGCGTCCCAGTTCTCGTCGCGCACCTTGAGTTCGGTGAGCTCCAGCGACATCTCGGCTTCGGCGTGGACGCCGATCGCCTCCAGCCGCAGCGGGTGCCGTTCGTGGTCCGCCGTGTCGTGCTCGCGGATGATCGCTTCGGCGGTCTTCCTGGCCTGCTTGAGCTCACCGAAGATGATCCGCAGCCGGGCCAGTTCGAGCCGGGCCCGCGGGTCCGGGTCGTCGGCGTCGAGGAGGGCGAGCGCGTCCCGGAACCGGCCGCGCATCCGCTTCGCGACCGCCATGAACACCCGCGCCTCGGTCTCTTCGCCGTCCGGCAGGGACTCCGGCCAGATCGGGTCCGCGTCCGCGAACCGGCCCAGCTGGTCGAGCGCGCGGGCGCAGGTGAGCCGGGCGCGGAACGCGTCCCCGGAGTCCGCGAGCGGGCGGCAGACCTCGACGGCCGCGTCGAAGTCGCCCGCGTCGACCAGCGCGGCGGCCGCGGCCACGCGATCGGCCGGGCCGGCATCGGCCGTCAGGATCCGCTTGGCCGCTTCCCGCGCGGCCACGACGTCACCCTCGCCGCGGAACCAGTCCAGCCCGATCCGCAGCAACCGCGCTCGCTGTTCGGCGGGCACGCAGTCGTGTTCGGCGAGTGCCGCGGCGTGCTGGTGGATGCGCCCGGCTTCCCCGGACAGCTCGAGCACGGCCGACGCGGTCCGGCGCGTGAGGTCGTCGTCGAGCCCGGCGGCGTCGCGGACCAGGGCGTGGATGTCCCATTCGGTCCCGAGGTGGATCAGCAGCGCGCACCGGGCGAGCTCGGCCACCGCCTGATCGACCCGTTCGCCCGGCAGCACCCGCCGCACCAGCTCGGCCGGCACAGGTGCCCGGGAGAGCGCCCCGGCGATGCGCAGGATCCGCAGCGCCGTCGGCCCGCAGGCGGCGACCGCGTCCGCCAGCACGCCGGTGCCCCGCACCTCGTCGAGGACCTTGACGAACCCAGCCGGGTCGACCGCGCCCCGGCGGTCGCGCAACGCGGTCACCGCGCTCGTCAAGACGATCGGGTGGCCGCCGCACCGTTCGACGAGCCGCCGCACGGCCGCGAGCTCCCCGGGATCGTCCGACCCGACGATTTCGGTGTACAGCGCGGCACCTTCGTCTTCGGAGAAGCCGGTCAGGTCGACGACGGGCGCGGGCCAGTCCGGGTTGCCGGACCTCGTGGTGAGCACCGTCCGGACGGACGACGTCGGCATGACGAGCTGGTCGAGCACCTCGGCCGGCAGCTCCGACGGGACGTCGTCGATGATCCACAGCTGCGGTTTCCCGGCCGCGTCGATGCGCCGGGCGACGACGGCCCGGACCTGGTCCGGCGGCAGGTCGCCGACGTCGGCGCCGAGGTCCCGCGCGATCGCGCGGACGTGCTCGTGGAACCGGGCGAGCGCACCGACGGGATCGTCCTGGCCGAACAGCCCCAGCCACCGCACCCCGCCGGAGAAGGCGTCCCGGAAGAGGAACGCGTACTGCTCGGCCAGGCTGGTCTTCCCGAGCCCGGCGATTCCCCGCACGACGGCGAGCGCCGCCGACGTCCGCGGCGTGGTGGCCGGCAGTTCGCGGGCGTGCAGGGCGCTGTGGATCGCCCAGAGCTGCCGGTACCGCCCGACGAACCGCCGGGGCCGCAGCAGCCGGGGCAGCACCGGTGCCGTGCTGCGCACCGAGCCCAGCGGGGTGCCCGCCGCGCGCACCAGCTCGGCGATCCGCCGGACGACGACCGCGCGTTCCCGGTCGTCCGCCGGCCGGCCGGCGTAAGCGGCGTCTTCCAGTTCCACCGGGGCGATGTGGTTGCCATCGGGCTCGGGATTGACGACGAGCACGCGTCGCCGCGGGTCGCCGAGCCGTTGCGCCGCGAGGAAGGCGGACGTCAGCTCCCATTGGCAGGCGTACCGCGTCGGGAACCGGCGCGAATAGTAGGCGAGCAGCACCTTCGACTCGGCGAGCGCGGCGTCGAGCCGTTCCGTGATGCCCTCGAAGCGCCGGATTTCCTTGTCCCGGAAGACCCGCAGCCCGGCGTCTTCGAGCGCCGCCTGGAGCGCGTTCACCTCGGCGCTGTCCGCCCAGGTGAAGCTGAGGAAGATGTCGTAGGACGCGGTCACGCCACACCTCCTGCGCAAGTGGAGTCGTCCGGCGACGAGAAAGAAGAATGGTTTCCGTTACACCCCGGAAGGCGCTTTCGCTTTTCCGGGGTGCCACCGATCGGCAGTGGATACCACGACCAGTCGCCGGATCCGCTCGGCTCGTTACCGGCCGCGGTGTGCTTGACCGGATCGTCACCAATTCCGAATCAACACGCAGGCGTCATCGAGCCCGCGAGGGAAAAGTGTCGCGCTTTTGTCGCGTTTACGACGCGGCTTTTCCCGGCCGGATAGGGCACCTTGGAAGAAGACGCTCACGCCGAGGAGGAGCATGGCGCGCACGGGGCACGGCCGGTCAGGGGGCGGCCGGCTGCCAGCCCACGCCGTAGGACCTCGCCGGCTGGAGGTCCTGGAAACCGGTGCGCACCTCGCCCGCGTTGTCGAGGAAGAGCGGTTTGCGCTCCGGCACCGGGTCACCCGCGTCCTTGGAGAGGTCGCCGTCGATGCGCCAGACCCGGACCGGTGGCTCGCGCCGATCGAACCGGACATTGAGGTCGAAACTTTCGCAGGGGAATTCCGGGGTGCAGCAGTAGAACGGCGCCGGCATCTCTTCCAGCCTGACGCGGAAAAAGAATTCGTGCTGGTCACCGGCGTCCAGAACCTGGGGCGGCCGCAGGCGGAACGCCACCCGGGTGGAGGAGACCATCCGCACGGAATGCACCTCCCCGCCCGAGACGACGTCGATGCCGAGGCCGTCGAGGTCGGGCTCGGCGGTCGTGCTGACCGGCCGCGCGAGGGAGATGCCGTGCTCGATTTCCGCGAGCCCGGCGACGTGGCTGACGATCCGCCGGGTTTCGAAGACCTCGGCGGCGGCACCGGTGAGGTTCAGCCGGACCGCCAGCGCCGACGTGTGCCACGGACCCTGGCTGATCGCCGACGAGCTCCCGTAGGCCACCGGCGCCCCGTACGCGGCCTCGGCGATGAGGTAGATGACGTCGTCGGCGCGGCGCTGCATCGTGCGGATGTTGCGGTCGGCGCCGGTGCCCAGCAGTTCGAGGCGCGCGGTGTAGCGCTCGTTCGCGCCGGTGCCGAAGCCCAGCACGATCCGCGCCGTTTTCTGCTGAGGCGCGGGCAGCTTTTCGATCAAGGACAGAAGCGTGGCGACCACTCTCGCACGGACCGTCCCCGGGGTGTCGTCCTCGCGGATCCCGCACACCTCGCGCAGTTCTTCGCCGACGGCACCGGGCAGGTTCTTCGCTTGGACGCCCAGACCTTTGCGAAGCAGTTTCAGCTCCGTTGAGAGAGCGTTGATCTTCGCGTCGGCCGCCTCCTGAGCCAAGCCCGCCACCTCCGTCTTGGTCGCTGCGGGGAAGTGTACTCATGGTCCGCCACGCACCGTGGGGCCGTCACCCGTTTCCCGGCTGTTTCCGGAAGCGGGAAACAGTGCGGGTCGAGCCCGTCCTCACCGTTTCCTCCCGACCGGCAACGGGAAACATCTGTTTTCACCGAATTCACCGGGTGAAGCTTGGGTCGCCGAAATCCTTCGGCGAAAACAAGCAATTCGATCCGGAAAGGTGAACGCGATGCACACGCACCTCATCATCGTGCTCGGCCAGCTGGTCTCCCTGCTGGGCTGACCAGGAACAGGCCGGCGGGCCCGGGCCGCCGGCCATCCTTCCCTCCCCCCACCGAATACAGGATGATTGACCGATGCAGGACTTTGGAGCGGAATTGAAACGTCGACGGACGTCGGTCGGTATGTCACTGACCGGACTCGCGGCCGCCGTGCATTTCACCAAGGGCTATCTCAGCAAGGTGGAGAACGGCAAGGCCCGGGTGAACCGGGACCTGGCGAAGGCCTGCGACCTGGCGCTCGACGCCAAGGGAGAACTTCTCGCCCTCGTCGCGGAACAGGGAATGCCCGCGCGCCGCAACGCCGGTGGCATTGTCGGCCTGCCGGACGGCGGCCGGTACTTCGTCGGCCGGGAAACCGAGCTCGACGCGCTTTCCGCGCTGCTGCTGGACCCGGACGACGCCCGGGTCGGCGTCGTGCACGGAATGGCGGGGGCGGGCAAGACGGCGCTGGCCGTCGCCGCCGCCCGCCGCGTCGAGCGGGCCTTCCCGGACGGCTGCCTCTTCTTCGACCTGCGCGGGCACACGCCGGGCGCGACCGAGCTTTCGGCCGGTGAAGCCCTCGGCCGGCTGCTGCGGCTGCTCGACGTCTCGGCCGACCAGCTGCCCACCGACGAGGACGGCCTGGCCAACCTGGTCCGCGACCAGCTGCGCGGCCGCCGGATGATCCTCGTGCTGGACAACGTGCGCTCCGCCGAACAGATCCGCGCGATCGTCCCGGGCGAGACGTCGTCCCGGATCCTGGTGACCAGCCGGGGCCGGCTCCCCGCGCTCGACGACGCCTGGCACTTCCCCGTCGACGTGCTGCCGATCGAGGACGCCGTGCGGCTCCTGCGGTCCGTCGCCGGCGAGCACGCACCGGACGACGAAAGCGTGGCGACCGAGCTCGTCCGGCATTGCGGGCGGCTGCCGCTCGCGATCCGCATCGTGGCCGCCCGGTTCATCGCCGGCGGCTGGACGGCGACGAGGCTGCGCGACCGGCTGGCCGACGAGCAGACCCGCCTCGGCACGCTGGACGACGGCGAGCGCAGCGTCGCCACCGCGTTCACCGTCTCCTACGATTCCCTGCCCGGCGACCAGCGGCGGCTGCTCGGCCTGCTCGCCCTCCACCCCGCGACCGCCGCGGAGACGGGCGCCGTCGAAGCGCTCGCGGGCCTCGGCCCGGGTGAAGCGGATCGGCTGGTGGACCGGCTGCACGACGCCCACCTGGTCGTCCGCGACGAACGCGGGTACGTCGAACTCCACGACCTGATGCGGATGTTCGCGTCGACGCACGCACTTCCGGACGTCGAGCCGGACGACCGCGAGGTCGCCGTGAGCCGCCTGGTCGACCACGCGCTGAGGACGACGCTCGCGGCCGACGAACTCGCGGAGCCCTACCGGTTCCGCCCGGAGACGGGGCTTTCCCCGTCGTCCACGGTTCCGTTCGCCGACGCCGACGGCGCGCTCGCCTGGCTGACCGCGCAGTGGCCGATGCTGGTCGAGATCGTCGACTCAGCGTTCCGGCACGGGTTCCACGACCGCTGCTGGCAGCTCGCTTTCGTGCTCCGCGCGTTCTTCTTCCGCGAGAGGCTGTTCGAGCCGTGGATCCGGACGCACGAGCGCGCGCTCGAGGCGGCGCGGGCGACCGGCGACCCGAGCGCGACCGGGATGATCCTCAACAACCTGGGCATGGCCCACATCGAATCGGGTCGCGTCGACGACGCCATCCGGTTCCACCAGCAGGCACAGGAGTGTTTCGCGCGGGCCCGCGACGACCGCGGCGCGATCGACGCGCTGTCCAGCCTGGCGTGGGCGCGCCTGTACCGCGGCGAAGCCGAAACGGCGTTGACCGACCTGACGACGGTGCTGGACGTCTACCGCCGGACCGGCCGCACCCGGAACGTGGTCATCGCCCTGCGCGGCATCGCACTCGCTTCGACGGCGCTGGACCGGTTTCCTGAGGCGCTGTCCAGGGCGCGCGAGGCGCTCGAGCTGGCCCAGCTGCCGGTCGACCGCGCGATGTCGGCCAACGGCGAGGCATGGGTCCGGTTCCGCGCCGGCCAATGGGACGACGCGGAGCGCGGCTATCGCGACGCGGCCGAACTGGCGGACGACGCGGGGAGCGAGTACGAGCGCGCACGTGCGTTGACCGGCTTGGGCAACACGGCAGCCGGCCGCGGCGACCGCGAGGAGGCGGCTCGCTGGTGGGCGGAGGCCGCCGCGTACCGCGTCACGCTCGATCCGACCGTGCTCGGCGAGGCCGCGTACCGGAACCGGCTCGCCGTCGTCGTCGCCGAGTGAGCACTCAGAACACGACGAAGAAGATGAGCCGCTTCGCCTGCCAGGTCCAGATCCGCCAGGCGTAGCGGCCGGCCAGGCCGGACAGGGCCAAGGCGAGGAGGCCGCTGAAGACCGAGCTGTGCCCCAGCAGGGCGAATCCGCCGATCGCCAGGACGACGGTCCAGGCCGTCCACAGCAGGCCGTAGCCGGCGCGGCGACCTTCGCTGTAGGGCCGGACTTCGGTGGCGGGGCCCGGTACCGGGCCCATCGGTGACTGCGCTTCCGCACTCATGACAGCTCCTCTTCGCGGTAGTTTTCGGCATTCCTCCCCACCAGTCGCCGCGCCGGCGAAATGCGTTGCGGCCACCCGCGCATTGTCGGGTTTCTGACGCGTTCGACAGGAACCAAGCCACCGAACGGTGCGGTTCTCGCCGCCGGAAACCGTTTCAGGGCAACAGGCTCCGGAAATCACCGGCACTCGACAGGTTTCCGGAGAAAGCTGTTTCCGGCAACGGAAACTCCTTGTTGCCACCGCAGCCCGGAGCGCACCATTGATGCAGTCCAGAATTCCGCGGCCGCCGCGGGAGTTCGAAAGCCCCGTTTCCCGAGGAGCCTGCCATGATGGTCGTCTGTTCTTTTTCCGCTCTCGTCCGCACCGCGCTGTTCCTGGTCGTGGTGGCCCTGGTGGCCGGCGTGTCGCTGGCGGGCCCCAGCACGCCGGCGAGCACACCCGGCCAGGGCCCGGCGGTGTCCACGTCCATCAGCGAGCCCGTCGAGCACTGACCGGTGGTGGACGCGCTACTCGAACAACACCGGGTTCCCCCAGGCCAGCTCCGGGAGCTTGTTCGACTGCCCACCGGCGGCCAGCACACCCGCCAGCAACGGGCTCGCGGTGGTACCCGGCCGGTACGCGACGAGCTTGAGCCGCAGCACGTTGACGACGTCGTAGCGCATCCACGCCGGCCGTCCCATGCGGACCTCGACCTGCTCTTGCGGGACGTTGTCGAGGAAGACCTGGAAGTAGCCGAGCTGGCCGGCGTCGGCCGCGTCGTCGAGCACGCCGGCGACGGCCTCGAAACCCGTGTACCGCCGGCCGAGGTTGTATTCGACGACCGCGCGTGGTTCGTTCGCGAACAGGGAAGGCCGGTACACGATGCTGTCCCCGCGGTGCATCCCGTCGATCTCCGCGCCGGTCATGCGGACGTCCGAGCTGCAACTGGCGGGGCGCAGCGCGGCGGTCACCAGGACCGGCTTCGTCGTGGGTTTCGCCGTGCCGTTCGCGGGCCGGGCGCCGAGGAAGGTGCCGATCTCGGGAACGGCGAAGCGCGGCACCCCGGTGAACGCGACCAGCAGTTCCGCGACGCCGGCCGGCGTGAACTCCTTGATTTCGTACCGCGTGGTGGAATGCGCGTTCAGGAACGTCGGGATCTCCTCGATCCGGCGGCCCGGGAGCACGACGGGCAGGATCCGCCGGGTGGCGCGGGGCAGGTCCTGGGTGATGTTGTCCCGGATCATCGCGGCTTCGAACTGCGCACCCCGTCCGAGGTGCGGCACCTCGGTGCCTTCGGCCCGCCGCTTGTAGTCCGGCGAGGCGATCACCAGGACGAAGTCCGCTTCGGTGAGCTGCTCGATCGCCCAGAGCGACCAGTCGCGGCGGCCGTCGTCGGCCCATTGGTCGAGCCGGACGTCGATCCCCGCACCGGCGCGCAGGAACGTCGCGAATTCGCGGACGAGGTCGCGGTGCCGTTCGTCGTCGTGCGAATAGGTGATGAAAACCCTCGGCGGTTTTCCCGCGCCCGGCGCGACTTTTTCGTCCTGCTCCATCGTCATGACGTTCCCTCGGGGCCACGGGTCGTTACGCCGATTGAACCTCAGGATCGCGGATCGCGAAGTCCGGCAGGACGCACTGTTCGCGTTTTGTCCAAGGGTTGTCCAGAAACCAGGCCCGACCTTTCAGCCTTCGAGGACCTCCCGAAGCTTCCGCGCGAAGGCTTCGGGCTGGCCGGCGTAGCCGAACTCGCCGCCGAGGAAACCGCCGTGGTGGCTGGGGAAGACGGTCGCCTCCTGGCGGAGGCGTTCGGCCGTGGCGAGCGCGGCACGTCCGGTCATGACGTCGATCGACTCTTCACCGACCGCGATCACGATCCGGGTCGGTGCCGCGTTCAGCGCGCTGACGTCCAGCTCGTAGGCCGTGACGGCCAAGGAGCGGTCGGTCATCAGCGGGTCGTCGCGGCGGCCGTCGTCCTCGGCCGGCATGCCGAACTGGGCCGGGTCCGCCGCGGGCAGCGCGAAGTAGTCGTCGGTGAATTCGCCCTTCCACGAGGTCATCGCGATGAAGGCCGCCATGCCGGCGCCGAAGCCCCCGGCCTGGTAGGCGTCCCGGAAGGCCTTGCCGGCCCGCTCGGCCGCGGCGGCGTCGGGCAGCACCCCGACGAGCGGCGGTTCGTGGGCGACGAGGGTGCTGACATCGCCGGGATAGATGGCGACGAGGGCGAGCGAGGCGACGGCACCCCCGCTGCTCCCGAACACCTCGACCGGGCCGGCGCCGAGGGCCTGGATGACGCCGTGGAGATCCCCCGCCTGGGTGGTGGGCACGTGGTCTTCCCGGCCGTCCTTGCGGACGCTGCGCCCGAGCCCGCGCGGGTCGTAGGTGACGACGGTCCGGTCGGGGAAGTAGGAGGCGAGGGTGCTGAACCCACCGGCCTCCATGGGTTGCCCGACCATGAGGAGCGGCGGCCGCGGGCTGTCGGCGGGCGCGGGCCCGTGGACGTCGTAGACGACGTCGGCCTCGGGTGTTTCGAGTACGTGGGTGGTGGTCATGGTTCCTCCCCAGGGTTCGGGACTCGGGGGGAGCGTAGCCCGGGGTACCGACAATTCCGGCGTTCCGCACGGTGGAGCAGCTGGTCGCGCGCCGTGGTGTCGATCCACGTGGGCGGGGCGTATGAGACCCCGCTGGTTGCCGAACCGCGCGCGTGGGGTGGCCGGCCGGACTCGCACCGGCTTCGCCCGGGGTCACAGCCCGGGGCCTCGTCTCCTTCGGCTTCGGCCACAGTCGTCCCGCCAGGATTCGAACCTGGGACCACCCCGATGTGGACGGGGAGCTCTTCCGCTGAGCTACGGGACGTCGCTCCCCCGCCAGGACTCGAACCTGGTACCTCCCGATCAACAGTCGGGTGCGCAGCCCGTTGCGCTTCAGGGGAAAAGTGGATCGCCGGGGATTCGAACCCCGAACCCGCCGAGTAAGAGTCGGCTGCTCTGACCGTTGGAGCTAGCGATCCAAGAGCGGCCGGTGGGCATCGAACCCACTGCTCCGGTTTGGAAGACCGGCGTGTCCGCCGAGTTCACTACGGCCGCGGATCCCCGGCCGGGCCGACCGGGGGCACTCGCGTCCGCCGTATCCTTTACGGCGAAGACGAGCGCGGAAAAAAGAATGCACGAAAAAGCCGCCCGGATCGGTTTCCCGATGGGCGGCTCCCGTGGCGTGACAAAGCGCTACACCAGAGGGAGCCCTCGAAGATTGTGTACCTGCATGTGCTTCACGCCAACTCCTCGGCTCGGTTCGTGTGAAAACATCATCGCCCACCCCGCCGGCACCAGTCAACGAATTAACGCACGAGCCCCGTGCGATAGGCGTAGACCACCGCCTGCACGCGGTCGCGCAGATCCAGCTTCGTCAGGATGCGCGACACGTACGTCTTGACGGTCTCCTGGCTGATCACCAGCTCCGCCGCGATCTCGCTGTTGGACAGCCCGTCCGCGATCAGCCGCAGCACCTCGATTTCCCTGGGTGCCAAAGCGATCTCGCCGGACGCGGCCGGGCGGATCCGCGCCGCGTACTTGCCGACCAGCCGGCGCGTGACCTCCGGGTCCAGCAGCGCGGCGCCGGTCGCGACGGTCCGGATCCCGTGCAGCAGCTGCGCCGGCGGCGCGTCCTTGAGCAGGAACCCGCTCGCGCCCGCGCGCAACGCCTCGTACACGTATTCGTCGAGGTTGAACGTCGTCACCACGAGCACCCTGACCGGCCGCTCGACCCCCGCGCCGGCGAGCAGGCGCGTCGCCTCGATGCCGTCCAGCACCGGCATCCGGACGTCCATCACCACGACGTCGGGCCGCAGCGACCCGGCGAGGTCGACCGCGGCGCGCCCGTCCGCGCACTCGGCGACCACCTCGAGGTCGGGCTGGGCGTCGATGATCGTCGCGAACCCGGTGCGGATCAGCGCTTGGTCGTCGCAGACGAGAACCTTGATCACGACGACCTTCCTGAAGGGATCCGGGCCCGGACGACGAAGCCGCCGTCACGGCCACCCGAGGTGAACTCACCGCCGAGAGCGTCGACGCGGGCGCGGAGCCCGGCCAGCCCTCGCCCGCTTCCCCCGACGGACACGCCCGCGGGGGCGCCCCCGTTTTCCACGCTATCTGAGGGCACCGACAGTTTCGGGCCGTCGGTGGCCACCTCGACGAAGATATCCCCATCGCCGCGACGCACCCAGACCTCGGTGCGGCAGCCGTGCGCGTACTTGAGCGCGTTCGTCAGCGCCTCCTGCACGACGCGGTAGGCCGCGGCCTCGGCACCACCACCCTCCACCGGCTCGCCGTCCTCGGTGAACTCGACCGGCTGGCCGGCGCGCCGGCTCTGCTCGACGAGCGTCAGCAGCGAACCGGCGGACGGCGTCCGCGATCCGGTGCCGTAGTCGGGGTTGAGCAGGTCGAGCAGCTGCCGCAGGTCCGCGATGGCCAGCCGGCCGGTGTCGGTGATCGCGGTCAGCGCCTGGTCGAGCCGCTCCGGCGCGGCGGTCAGGTAGCGCGCCGCCTCGGTCTGCACGACCATCGCCGTCACGTGGTGGGTGACGACGTCGTGGAGCTCGCGGGCGATGCGCGTCCGTTCGGTGGTGCGAGTGGTTTCGGCGACGAAGCGGCGCTGTTCCGCCTCCGCGGCGCGGGACTGCCGCAGCCAGGCGCCGATGCCCCAGGCGAGGGCCAGCGCCAGGTAGAACGTGACGAAGCCGGTCACGCCCTCGGTCGACCCGTGCCGGGCGAGCGCGATCGCCAGCGGGACGTACGCCGCGGACCCGACGGCCACGGTCGTCCACCGGAAGCGGTCGAGGTGGGCGGCCGCGCTCAGCAGCGCGATCGGCAGGGCGGAACCGGAAACCGTGTGGTAGCCCCAAAGTTGGTCGGCGGCGAAGCCGAGCGACACGAGCGCGAGGCACCCGGCAGGCCACCGCCGCCGCACGGCCAGCGGCAGGCACTCGACGGCGACCACCACGATGGCCAGTGCGTCCATCGGCCGCGTCGGCAGGTCGCCGACCTGGGTCCCGTAGCCGCCCAGCGCCGGGATCAGCGCCAGGCCGGCGAGCAGCAGCCCGAACGCGAGGTCCCGGACGGTGACGTCGAGCCGCCGCCAGAGGTCGATCACGGGAGGACAGTAGCGGTCACGGCGGCGCGTCCCCGGCGAGGCACGATGTGGCCGCGGCGGCGGGCCAGCCGCATGAACAAGACCGTCACGATTACGCCGGCCAGCAGCGAGTAGACGCTCGCCTCGGGCCCGAACTCGCCACCGCTGAGCGCGGCCGGGCCGGACATGACGCCGTGCAGCAGCCCCTGGGGCGCGTCGGTGCCGGAGACCTGGGTGCCGAAGAGCCCGCCCTCGGCGAAGTTCCACGCGAAGTGCAGCCCGATCGGCACCCAGAGGTTCCGGGTGGCGGCATAGGCGGCGGCGAGCATGCCCCCGGCTTCGACGGCGATGGCGATGGCTCCCCAGAGGGTGGCGTGGGCGTTGAAGAGGTGCGAGACGCCGAAGAGCAGTCCGGTCAACGTGAGCGCGAGCCAGGTACCGATGCGTCCCTCGACGATCCGGAAGAGAATGCCCCGGAAGATCAGTTCTTCGGTGACGGCGGCGGCCGCGCTGAACCCGAAGAGCGCGATGGCGCCGGCGAGGGAGCCCCAGCCGAGCACTTCGTAACCACCGACCAGGGCGATGTTCGCGATGACCCCGGCGAACAACCCGCCGCCGATGAGCAATCCGCGTCCGAGAGCGGCGTTGTTCTTGGCGATCTCGTCCGGGACGCGGTGTTCGGTCTTCCGCACGATCCACCGGTAGGTGACCACGGCGAGGGCCGCGGTGGCGAGCCCGAGGATCAGGGTGAGCGGGGCGTTCCACCCCACGGCGTTGACGGCCAGACTACCGACAAGGGCAACGGCGGCCACGGCCACGAGCTGCAAGAACAGTCGCACGACGACTCCTTAGCGAGAACCCGCGGCGGGAGCGCCGCGGCCAGGGAGAACGCTAGGGATTCGGCGGGTTCGAAACGTCACCGTGGGGTGGACAGTTCCGAGTAGCTCGCAAGGGGGACAGGCCGCGAGCTCGCGCACCGGGAGCACGTCCACATGGCACACCATGACCGTCCTGGCCCTGGTTGGCGGCCCTTTGGGGGATTTCCTTCGCAACCCTAAGCGTTAATCTGGGCGCATGATCAAGCGCACGGTCCTGGACGCCTCCCGCGAACTCCTCCGCGAACTCGGCCTCACCACGGTGTTCGGCAACCCCGGCACCACCGAGGTCCCGTTCCTCACCGACTGGCCCGACGACTTCCACTACATCCTCGGCCTGCAGGAGTCCACCGTCGTGGCGATGGCCGACGCCTACTCGCAAGCCACCCGGCAGGCCGCCATCGTCAACCTGCACTCCGCCGGCGGTGTCGGGCACGGGCTCGGCAGCCTCTACACCGCCTACCGCAACCGAACTCCGCTGATCGTCCTCGCCGGACAGCAAAGCCGCTCGCTCCTGCCGCACGATCCCTTCCTCGGCGCCATGGACGCCCCCGAGTTCCCCAAGCCCTACGTCAAGTGGTCCATCGAACCCGCCACCGCCGAAGACGTCCCCGCCGCGCTCTCCCGCGCCTACCACGTCGCGACGCAGGCGCCGTCCGGGCCGGTCTTCGTGTCCGTTCCGGCCGACGACTGGACCGCCACCACCGAACGGCCCGTCATCTCCCGGCCCCGGATCCGCGGCTTCGCACCGGACCCCGAAGCCGTCGCCGAACTCGCCGCCGCGCTCGAAGCCGCCGAACGACCCGCCATCGTCGTCGGCGGGGCCGTCGACCAGGACGGTGCCGTCACCGAAACCGTCGCCCTCGCCGAACGCCTCAACGCCGGCGTCTGGGTCGCGCCGATGTCCTTCCGCTGCTCCTTCCCGGAAAACCACCCGCTGTTCCAAGGTTTCCTCGACCCCGAGCGCGGCACCATCTCCGACAAGCTCGCGGCGCACGACCTCGTCGTCGTGCTCGGCGCGCCCGCCTTCACCTACCACGTCGACCGCGGACGCGGGGAAGCTCCGCTGCCGCCGCTGTTCATCGTCAGCGACGACGAACACCTCCTCGCCCGCGCCTACGAAGGCACCGGCATCCGCGCCACCCCGAAGCTCGGCGTCCGTGCCCTGCTCGACGTCGTCGGCCAGAACAGCCGGCCCGCGCCGGCCCCGCTCCAGCGCCCCGCGAAGCCCAGTGGCGACAAGCTCACCGGTGAGTTCGTCTTCTCGACACTCACGGATCTGTTGCCGGACAACGCGATCGTCGTAGAGGAAGCACCCAGCCACCGCGGTGTCATGCACGACCACCTGCCGATCACGCAAACGGACACCGGGTTCCTGACGATCGCCAGCGGCACGCTCGGCTACGGCGTCCCGGGCACCGTCGGCGCGGCGCTCGGTGCCCCGGACCGCAAGGTCATCGGCGTCATCGGCGACGGCTCCAGCATGTACGGCATCCAGGCACTGTGGACGGCCGCACGCCAGGACCTGCCCGTGACGATCCTGATCATGGACAACAGCGAGTACGCCGCCGTCCGCATCTTCGGCGACTCGATCGGCAGCGAGAAGCTGCCGAGCACGGAACTGGGTGGCATCGACTTCGCGGCGCTGGCGGCGAGCATGGGCTGCCAGGGCGTGACGATCACCGAGCCGGCCGGTCTGGTCCCGGGGCTGACGGCAGCACTGGACGACAAGCGCCCGACGCTGGTCCACATCCGCGTCACCTCGTCGGAAGAATCGCCTTACTGACACACCAAAACGCCCGCCGGCCGCAGCAGGTGCGAAACCTGCTGCGGCCGGCGGGCGTTCAGTGCTTGGTGTCGGATCAGGTGGTCGCCTGCGGAGCGATCATCGCCGCGGCGTCGACCTTGGTCGTGATCGCGCCCATCTGCAGCATCAGGTCGGGCACGCGCTGCAGGCGCCGGGCGTCCAGCGTGGCACCGAAGCTGGGCAGGCTGAGCAGCTTGGCCGTGGCTTCGTCGATCTTCGCGTACTTGACCAGCAGCGGCTCGATCTTGGACCGGTCCTTGTTCGTTTCGCTGGTGGCCTTCTGCAGTGCGCGCTGGAAGGCCGCGAGGGTCTTCGGGTTGGCCTTGACCCACTTCGAGGTCGCGCCGTAGCCCGAAAGCGGGAACTCCTGCGTGGCACCGGAGTTGACGTCGATCACCGGGATCGCACCCGCGGTCTTGGCCGCCTGCGAGAGGAACGGCTCGGGCAGCAGCGCCGCGTCGACCTGACCCTGCGCCAGCGCCGCCGCGACGTTCGGGAACGGGATCGGGACCCAGTTCACCTTGTCGATCGGGACGCCGTGGTCCTTCATCAGGGACTTGGCCAGCAGGTCGCTCGCCGTGTTCTTGGCGGTCATCGCGATCCGCTTGCCACCGAGGTCGTTGATCGTCTTCACGGGCGAGTTCGGCGTCGTGACGATCGCGATGGACTTCGGGGCGATCGACGTCGCGTCCGCGACGAGCTGGAGGTCGGCCGCACCCGTGCTCTTCGCGACGAAGAACGGCATGTAGCTCGAGATCGCGATGTCGGTTTCACCGGAAACCGTTTTCGTCATCGCCGCCTGGCCACTCGCGGCCACGACGGTTTCCACCTCGAGACCTTCGGCCTTGAAGTAGCCGCCGTCCTGAGCGAGCCACAGCGGAGCGGTGTCGACGGTGGGCAAGATCGCGACCTTGATCTTGGTCTTCTCCAGGCCACCCCCGCTCGACGAGGCGTTCGAGTCGTCCGAGCCGAGCGCGCTGCAACCGGTGAGGGCTGTCGCGGCCGCGACGGTGAGGGCGAGCCCGAGCGCGGCGCGGCGAGTGCGAACCCGGCCACTGCTCATGGCGTTTCCAAGCAAGGCCTGCTCCTAGTTCAACAAAAGTGCGGTTCGTGAACCGAATCCGATGGAAGTGCGTGACTCGATCTCCGGAGTCACGCGGGTCACTGTAGAGAAGGTGACCGGTTGCTCACAACGGGTGCGATCAACACCTGAGAGAGTGAGACGCGTCACTCTTTCAGCCTATGGCCTAGCCCCATTGCTCCACTCGCCGTAGCTGTTCACCCAGCGTAGGACCCGGATCTGGAATATGAGATGTCAAAACCTGACCTGATTGGACGAGCCTCGCCGAGCGAGGTCCTACCCGACGTACCACTCGGCACCCGTCCACGGCGACGGAAAAGACTCGCCGTCGAGGCGATGGCAGTCGGCGATTGCTCCGCGAATGGGCGCGATCGCGCCCTTGACCGTTTCTATCCGGAGCCGCCAAGGGGGCTCGAACCCCTGACCTTCTGTTTACAAGACAGATGCTCTACCAGCTGAGCTATAGCGGCCTGGCGCCCCAAGCGCCGAACCCAGTGTATCGGGCCCCCGTCAAGATCCTCTCGAGAGGCATGATCCCCAGCTCCAGGCCACTATGGAGCGACGTGGCGCACGCCACTGCAACAGTGGACACACCCCGGTCGATGTGCCGGGGGAGAGAGAAGAGCGAGGAGGTGGATCTTGAAGATCAACGAGCGCACCAACGGGGGCACCACGACCAGATGGCCCCTCCTCGAACCTCCGCGGCAGAAGCCGAGAACGCACCGCCCCAACCTCCTCAAGCGCCGCCCCTGGCAGGTCCTCGAGGCACCCACCGGTGAGTTCCCCGCAGTCGACGCCGACGAGGCCATGGGGCCTCAGCTGCCCGACGAGGCCACCGTCAACTTCGTGCTCGACCTCTCCCTGCGCATCGGCGAGGTCCAGATGGCCAGCGGCGCCGGCGCCTCCGACGTCACCGCGACGATCATCGCCATCGCCGGGGCCCTCGGGTTGCCGCACTGCGAGGTCGACGTCATCTTCACCTCGATCACCGTCACCTGCCACCGGGGCAGTGACCTCTCGCCCGTCACCGCGCTGCGCGTCGTGCGGAGCCGGAGCCTCGACTACACCCGGCTGACCGAGACCGAGAAGCTCATCCGGCAGATCGTGCGCGGCAACGTGGGCGCCGAGCAGGCGCAGACCGAGCTCGAGCGGATCACGCAGGCGCCGCACCCCTACCCCCGCTGGGTCGCGACGCTGTCCTGGGGCGGGGTCGCCGCCTTCATCACCATCCTGCTCGGCGGCGGCCTCGACATCGCGCTCGTCGCGTTCGCCATCAGTGGTGTCATCGACCGGATCGGCCGGCTCGTCAACCGCTATGGCCTGCCCTTCTTCTTCCAGCAGGTCATCGGCGGGCTGGTCGCGACGCTCTCGGCGATGGCCATCGTCAGCAGCAACCTCCTGACCACGAACAAACCGACGCTCGTCGTCGCGGCCGCGGTCACCGTGCTGTTGTCCGGCCTCTCCACCGTCTCCGCGGTGCAGGACGCCATCACCGGCTACAACGTCACCGCCGCCGGCCGCACCATGGAGACCGCGCTGATGTCGGCCGGCCTGATCGCCGGGGTCGTGCTGGCCCTGCGGATCGCCGTCATGCTCGGCCTGCCGCGGACGCCGCTGCCCGAAGTCAGCGGGTCGACGCCGCAGCAGCTGCCGCTGGTCGTGCTCGGCGGAGCCGGCGCCTCCGCCTGCTTCGCGCTCGCCAGTTACTCCAAGATGCGGGCGATGCTGGTCGCCGCGGCCGCCGGGGCCATCGGCGCCGCGGTCTACGGCGGCCTCATGCTCGCGCAGCTCGACGGCGTCAGCTCGTCCGCGATCGCCGCGACGCTCGTCGGTTTCTGCGGTGGCGTGCTCGCGCGGCGACTCGGCGTTACTCCACTGGTGGTCGCCGTGTCCGGGATCACTCCGCTGCTTCCGGGTCTTTCGACCTACCGTGGTCTGTATCAGATCGGGGTCGAGCCCAGTGGCGACATCTCGACGCTCATGACGGCCGTCGCGATCGGGCTTGCGCTGGCAGCGGGCGTGGTACTCGGCGAATGGCTCGCCCAGCCGGTACGGACCGGTCTGGGCAGGCTCGAGCGGCGGTTCGCCGGACCACGCATGGCTGGTCCGCTCGAAGCAGCCGATCGACGCTTGGAGTAACTCAACGGTCACCGGCTGTTCATCGCTCACGCGATAGGGTTTCACTCTGGGGCCGCGACCCAGGACGCGAGGAGCAGCAGACGTGACTGAACAGGAGAACGGGAACCAAGCCGACTTCGTCGTGGTGGCGAACCGGCTACCGGTCGACCTCGAACGCAGCACCGACGGCGAGCGCCGCTGGACGGCCAGCCCCGGCGGGCTCGTCTCCGCGCTGGAGCCGTTCCTGCGCTCGCGGAAGGGTGCCTGGGTCGGCTGGCCCGGCATCCCCGACGTCGACGTGGACGAGTTCGACGACGACGGTCTCGTGCTGCATCCTGTCTCCCTGAGCGCCGACGAGGTCCGCGACTACTACGAGGGCTTCTCCAACGCCACGCTTTGGCCGCTCTACCACGACGTCGTCGAGCGCCCGGTGTTCGACCGCGTGTGGTGGAACAGCTACGTCAAGGTCAACCGCCGCTTCGCCCAGGCCAGCGCCGAGGTCGCCGCCCAGGGCGCGACCGTCTGGATCCAGGACTACCAGCTGCAGCTGGTGCCGGCGATGCTGCGCGAGCTGAGACCGGACCTGCGCATCGGGTTCTTCCTGCACATCCCCTTCCCGCCGGTCGAGCTGTTCATGCAGATGCCGTGGCGCGCCGCGATCATCCGCGGCCTCACCGGCGCGGACCTCGTCGGCTTCCACCGCCCTGGCGGGGCGCAGAACTTCCTCTGGCTGTGCCGCCAGCTGATCGGCCTCGAGTCGACGCGCGGCGCGGTCGGCGTCCGGTCGCGGCCGGGCACCATGCAGGTCGGCGACCGGACCGTCCGGGTCGGTGCCTTCCCGATCTCCATCGACGCCGCCGGGCTCGACACCCTCGCCCGCACCAAGGGCGTCCAGGAGCGGGCCGCGCAGCTGCGGCGCGACCTCGGCAACCCCAAGACGGTCCTGCTGGGCGTCGACCGCCTCGACTACACCAAGGGCATCGACCTGCGCCTGCAAGCGCTGCACGAGCTGCTCCACGAGGGACGGCTGCAGCCGGACGACGTCACGTTCGTCCAGCTCGCCACCCCGAGCCGCGAGCGCGTCGAGCACTACCAGCGGATGCGCGGCGAGATCGAGCAGATGGTCGGGCGGATCAACGGCGAGTTCTCCCGCGTAGGCCACCCGGTCGTGCACTACCTGCACCAATCGGTCGACCGCACCGAGCTGGCCGGCTTCTTCTCCGCCGCGGACGTCATGGTCGTGACGCCGCTGCGTGACGGCATGAACCTCGTGTGCAAGGAGTACGTCGCCGCGCGGCACGACCTCGGGGGCGCGCTGGTGCTGTCGGAGTTCGCCGGCGCCGCCGCCGAGCTCTCTAGCGCATTCCTCGTGAACCCTCACGACCTGGACGGGGTGAAGGACGCGTTGGTAGCTGCCATTACGCTCGACCCGGCTGAGGGCCGTCGCCGGATGCGCGCCATGCGTCGCCAGGTCCTCACTCATGACGTCGATCGATGGGCGCGCTCGTTCCTGCAAGCTCTGGGTGCCGAAGCGGTCGACTGATTGGTCCCGACCACGCACGAGCTCCTGAGGAGGAGTGTTGACTGCCGAGGCCCTGCCCGCCGAGTTGCGGCGCGCGATCGTCCAGATCGCCCGTACTCCGCGTTTGCTGGTCGCCTGCGATTACGACGGCACGCTGGCACCCATCACGCTCAACCCGGACGAGGCGCGCCCGCTGCCCGAGTCCGTCGGGGCCCTCAGATCGCTCGCCGGTCTGCACGAGACCACCACGGCGGTCATCTCCGGCCGCGCCTTGCGTGACCTCGCGACGCTCTCGCGGCTGCCCTCGGAGGTGAACCTCGTCGGCAGCCACGGCTCGGAGTTCGACATCGGCTTCATCCACGCGCTCGACGAGAAGGCGCGTGAGCTGCACCGACGCCTGGAGTCCGAGCTCGAACAACTCGTGCTGGACGTCCCGGGCGTGTCCCTGGAGGTCAAGCCGGCGAGCATCGCGGTGCACGTGCGCCGCGCCGAGCACGAGGCCGGCCGCCGCGTGCTCGCGGCCGTCCACTCCGGACCGTCCACATGGGAGGGAGTGTCGACCACCGACGGCAAGGAGGTGGTCGAGCTCGCGGTCGTCCAGACGGACAAGGGGCGCGCGCTCGACATCCTGCGCCACCAGGTCGGCGCCACCGCGGCGATCTTCCTCGGCGACGACGTCACCGACGAGAAGGCCTTCGCCCGCCTGTCCGGCCCGGACCTCGGCATCAAGGTCGGCGACGGCGAGACGCTCGCCGGGTTCCGCGTGCCCGACACCGTCGACGTCGCGCTGGTCCTCGGCTTCCTGCTGGAGGAGCGGCGCAACTGGCTCTACGGCGAGTCGGCCCCGCCCATCGAGCGGCTGTCGATGCTGGCCAACGAGCGTTCGGTCGCACTGCTGACGCCGGATGCCAAGCTGACCTGGCTCTGCCACCCCGGCCCGGACGCGCCCGCGGTGTTCGCGGACCTGCTCGGCGGCGAGGGGGCCGGCCACTTCTCCATCAAGCCGCACCGCAACGGCCTCCCGCTCGGCCAGCGCTACCTGCCGAACACGATGACGGTCGAGACGCGCTGGTCGCGCCTGCTCGTCACCGACTACCTCGAGCCGGAGAGCCCGCAGCACCGGACGGACCTGGTCCGCGTGATCTCGGGCGAGGCGGTGGCGAGCGTCAAGTTCGCGCCGCGCCCCGAGTTCGGCGGCGTGCCGGTGAAGCTGGAGATCACCGAGGGCGGCCTGCGGGTGCTCGGCACGTCGGAGCCGTTCGTGCTCTACTCGCCGGGCGTCGAGTGGACCCTCACCTCCGACGGCCTCCACGACACGGCGACCGCGCTCGTCCAGCCGACGCCGACCCAGCCGGTCGTGCTGGAGCTGCGCTGCGGCACCACCGACCTCGGCGACCACGAACTGTCCGAAGTGGAACGCCGCGACCGCGCGGGCCGCTACTGGAGCGAGTGGACGTCGAAGCTGCAGCTGCCGAAGGTGCAGACCGACCTCGTGCTGCGCTCGGCGCTGACCCTGCGCGGCCTGGTCAACACCGACACCGGTGGCGTGCTCGCCGCGGCGACGTCGTCGCTGCCGGAGGAGATCGGCGGCGTCCGCAACTGGGACTACCGCTACTGCTGGATCCGCGATGCCGCGATGACCGTGCGGGAGCTCGCGCACCTGGGCTCGCTCGACGAAGCCGAGGGCTACCTCAAGTGGCTGCACGGCGTGCTCGCGACGCTGGCCGGCCCCGAGCGGCTCCACCCGCTGTACACGCTCGCCGGTGGCGTCATCGGCGCCGAAGCCGTGATCGAGTCGCTGCCCGGTTATGCCGGTTCTCGCCCGGTCCGGGTCGGCAACCTGGCGAACCACCAGGTGCAGCTGGACGTCTTCGGCCCGGTCGTCGAGCTGGTCGGCACCCTCGCCACCGCGCGCGGCGACCTGCGTGACGAGGACTGGCAGATGGTCCGCGCCATGGCGGAAGCCGTCACGCGGCGCTGGAACGAGCCCGACCACGGGATCTGGGAGGAGCGGCACGTGCCGCGCCACCGGGTCTACTCCCGCGTCATGTGCTGGGTGACCATCGACCGCGCGATCAAGCTCGGCGAGCAGTACGGCCGGGGCGTCCCCGGCGCGTGGCCGACCCTGCGCGACGAGATCAAGGACGACGTCCTCGAGCACGGCTGGAACGACGAGGTCCAGGCCTTCACCACGGCCTACGACGGCACGGACCTCGACGCGGCGTCCCTGTTCGTCGGGCTCACCGGCCTGATCGACCCGGCCGACGAGCGCTTCCAGCAGACGGTGACCGCGATCGAGGCGGAGCTGCGCAGTGGGTCCACTGTGTACCGTTACCGCCGCGACGACGGCCTCCCGGGTGGTGAGGGCGGTTTCCACATCTGCGCGGCGTGGCTGATCGAGGCGTACCTGCTCACCGGGCGGCGCACCGAGGCCCAGGAGCTGTTCGACCAGATCGTCGCGGCCGCCGGCCCGACGGGTCTGCTGCCCGAGCAGTACGACCCCATCGCGGAGCGGTCCCTCGGCAATCATCCGCAGGCTTATTCGCACATCGGGCTGATCCGGTGCGCCAACTTGCTGGCGGCGGGCTAGCCCTTTCGGTCCGAACTGCCGTCAAGGCCACCTTGCAGGCGTCCGACGCCCGTAAGGTGGCCTTGACGGCATTCGGAGGTGGTGGATGCAGGGGACGTTCGGGCAGGTCGAGTTCGTGCCGCTGCCGCCCCGCTTCGCCGAGCGGGTGCGCTGGGGCTCGGTCGTCGTCGGCTGCTCGATGATCGCCGGGATGGTCCTGCTGTTCGGGCTCACGACGTTCCTGCAGGGCATCGTCCACGGCCACGCCTTCCCGGACGCGCTGGTCGGCAAGGCCGCGGCGGTGCTGCCGCCGCTGGGCGTGCTGGCGATCGCGGTGCTGGTGCTGTCGTCCCGTCGCTGCCTGCGCGGCGACTACCTGGTGGTCGCGATCGCCGCGTCGGCCCGCAACGCGCTCGTGTTCACGTACGTGCTGACGCTCGTGCTGATTCTCGGGTCGTTCGCGGTCCCGATCGTGTTCCGGGTGTGGCGCGACAGCCCGCAGTTCCGGGCACCGGACCTGCTCACGACGTTCTCGACGCTCGCCTTCGCCACCATGGGGTTCCTGGTGGGGATGTTCTACGTGCGGCCGTCGATGCAGACGCTGCGGAAGTTCAGCGACCACCCGATCTGGTGACGAAAGCCGACCAGGCGGCGGCGCTCAGGTGCAGTTCGCCCGCTGGTGCTGTAGCTGCTCTGTGAACCACAGCGTGTCTACAGTGGACACCGCAGCCTCCCGCTCAGAGCCGTTCGATCAGCGCGATCGAATCCTCCGCATCCAGAGCCCGCGTCGTAGGCGCCGACATCCTCCGGCACGACCCGCGGAGCCACGTTTGGGCAGCCGCGCCCGGTCAGCCAGGTGCCACAACTGCTCTTCCTGCTCCGGCCGACCCACATGCACAGATTTCTTTGCATAATTTCCTTTGCACGGCTACCTTGGGGTCATGACCAGCGCTCCACCACCGGAAGAGCTCGACCCGGACGCCCTCAAGGCCGTCACGCACCCGCTGCGCCGCCGGATACTCGGCGTGTTGTCGGCCGGGCCGGCGACAGCCACGAAGCTCGCCCAAGCCCTGGGCGAGAACACCGGCGCGACCAGCTACCACCTGCGGGAGCTGGCCCGGTTCGGGTTCGTCGAGGACGTCCCGGAGCTCGCGCGGGGCAAGGAACGGTGGTGGCGGACGCGACCGCGGGACATCCGCTGGCCGCGCCGCAGCGAGCAGAGCGCCGAATCCCGGGTGCTGTTCGACGACATGCAGCGTCAGGGGTTCGAGGAAGACCTCGAGAAGCTCAACCGGTTCGCGGAACAGCGCGAGGAGCTGCCCGGCGACTGGCCGGACTCGCTGCTCTACGCGCGTGGCGGCACCTGGCTCACCGCCGAGGAGCTGCAGCGGTTCTGGAACGACTACATGGAGCTGTTCCGCCGGTACTGGCGATCCGAGGACGACCGGTCACCGGAAGCGCGGCGCGTGCTCGTGCGCTGGCTCGCGTTCCCGGAACCAGGGGAATGACCATGACAGGGGAATCCACATGCGAAGAGGGGCTCTACTACTGGCCGGGGTGATCCTGGCCGTCACGGCGGCGCAGCCACCGGCATCGGCGGCGGACAGCTCGGACGTGACGTTCACGAACGGCGGGGTGACGTTGCACGGCACCGTCGTCGCACCGCCCGGCGGCTCGAAGCTGCCGGGTCTGGTGATGGTCCACGGCTCGGGGGCACACAGCCGGGAGGACTACCGCGAGCAGGCGGAAGCCTTTGCGCGGGAAGGCATCGCGACACTCATCTACGACAAGCGCACCGAAGGCTATTCGCTGTTTTCGCGCTCCTACTCGACCCTGGCGGACGACGCGCTCGCCGCGGTCGAGGCGTTGCGGAAACGGCCCGAGGTCGATCCGGCGCGGGTCGGCGTCTGGGGGTTGAGCGAAGGCGGCTGGGTGGCGCCACTCGCCGCTTCCAAGTCCGCCGACGTCGCTTTCGTCGTGACGCTGGGGGCGAACGGCGTCGAACCGTCGCGACAACAGGCGTGGGCGATCGAGAACCAGTTGCGGCGCTTGGGAATGGACGGATCGATGGTGGGGATGGCGTCATCGACGATGATGCGTCAGCTCGTCGGCGGCGGCGTGTTCCCGGAGGCGCACTACGACTCGGTGGCGGTGCTGAAGAGCCTGCGTCAGCCGGTACTCGGGTTGTGGGGCGCGAAGGACGTCCTGACACCGCCGGGTGAAGCGGTCCGGATCTTCCAGGAGTCGTTGGCGCACTACACATTGCGGGTCTTCCCGGACGCGCAGCACCAGCTGCGTCGCACCACCGACGGCTACGACAAGCTGCCCGGATACGCGCCGGGGTACCTGGAACTGGTGGGCACGTGGGTGCACGCCATGCCCGCTGCGTCTTCAGCCGATGCGCCGCCGGTGCAGGATCGGCCGAGCTTCGCGGTGACGCCGTTGAGCTGGTACGAATCGACGTGGCTGCAACTGGCCGTACTGCTGTTCCTGGTGCTGGCGTTCGCTTTCTACCCGCTGTTCCGGCGCGGCCCGTCTGCCGCTTCGGCACGCTGGCTGACCGCGACCGGGCTGCTCGCGGTACTGGGCTTCCTGGCGTTCGACGTGCTGATCCAGGTGACGATGGGCCGGAACCTCGGCCCGGTGCTCGCGGGACGGCCGTTGCCGTGGCTGGTGCTGCAGCTGCTGTCGCTGGGCGCGGTGGCCGCCGCCATCGGCACGGCGGTGGCGTGGTGGCGGCACCGCACCCCGCGACTCGGCGTGCTGCTCGCCGGCGGCGTGGTGTTCGTCCCCTGGGCGGTTTATTGGGGACTGCTGGGGATCTAGGCGGAGTAGCCCTTCGGCGGGATCAGCGTCGCGAGCTGGTCGAAACTGAGCCAGTAGAGCTGGTTCCCGCCGAAGCTCGCCGGGTCGGCGATCTTGACGGTCCGGTCGGAGCTGTCGTACCCGATCACGGTGAAGTAGTGGTAAATGGTGTAGTTTGGGTAGCCCGGCGGGTGGTTGTTCGCGGGCGCGACGATGTTGGCGACAATCGCGTAGCCGTTGTTGATGTCCAGCACGATGTCGTTCCAGAGCAGGTCACGCTGGGCCTGCGTCGGCGGGTCGTTCGGCATCTCCTTGGTTTCGTACCAGGAGGTGCCGAGATCGCCGTTGAGGACGCCGGTGACCTGGCCGACCCAGTCGGTGCCGTTGGTGGTGGTGCCGAGCTGAGAGGCGAGCGTGCCCTGGCTGGGCAGGTTCCCGGTCCGCGCGGACATGGCGATCCGCGTGGCGGCGGGGCCGCACCAGTACCCGGTTTCCTGGACCTGGTACTGGATGTTGAGAACGGCTTCGGTGGTGGCGCTGGCGACCGCGGGCAGCGAGACAAGCCCCATGGCGGCGACGAGCGTGACGAATCCCAGCCGGAATCTGCGCATGACGATCCTTCCCCAGTTGTGACGTCGGTTGGCCAACGCCTCACCGTGGGATGATCCCGGCAGAATCCGACTTCCGTCTCTAACCCCACCCCGAATGGATCACGCCGAAAGGTGGTCCCGGACCTGTTTGAGCCACTCGAGGCAGGTCAGGCCGTCGTCGACGGGGTCGTACATCGCCCAGCCTTCGACAATCCAGGGCGTCGTATCCAGCGGGAGCGAACTAGTCCTGGTCTGCACCTGCCGGGCGAAGGCCCGTAGACCTCGTACTCCTGTCCCTGAGTCAGCCGGAACTCGGGCGGAAGGACATAGGTCAAGCCGTAAGCGGGCACCACCCGCTGCCCGCCGGAGTCCGCCACACATCGGATGATCATCGAATCCCCCACTCCCGTACGTTCACCGTGAACGCTGGCGGAGGCTGCGGGCAACTGGGGGCATGCAGGTGATCCACGAGGGATCGGAGATCTGGGGGCACGACCGCCCTGACCTGGGCGGAGCCGAGCCCGGGCCGGCGTTCGGCCGGCTCTTCGACGCCCATGCCGCGGCCTTGCGCCGGTACCTCGCCCGGCGGGTCGGTGCCGAACCGGCGAACGACCTCGTCGCCGAGACCTTCCTCGTCGCGCTCCGGCGCCGCGAGAGCTATCGGCCTGAGCTCGGCACCGCGCGGTCGTGGCTCTACGGCATCGCCACCAACCTGCTCCGCCACCACATCCGGTCCGAACTGCGCGGCCTGCAGGCCACCGCGCGGCTCGCCCGCTCCGGGGACACCAGCCACGCCGGCCACGACGGCCGGGTCGCCGAGCAGGTCGATGCCCAGGTGCGGGCCGCCCAGCTCGCCGGTGCGCTGGCCAAGCTCAGCCCCGCCGACCGGGACACGCTGCTGCTCGTCTCGTGGGCCGGGCTCGAACCGGCCGAGGTCGCGGAGGCACTCGGCATCCCGCCGGGTACCGTCCGGTCCCGGCTGCACCGGATCAGACGCTGGCTCAGGACGAACGCCCCGGCCCAAGAGGAGGTGCAGGACCTTGCGTGAAGACAACGTCCGGAAGATCTGGTCCGACGCCGAACTCGACGCCGCGCTGTCGGACCTGCACGACGACGTCGACGAGGACGACGGGCTGGCCTTCGCCCGCGCGTCCCTGATGGCCGCGGCCGGCACTTCGGAGGCACCGCCGGCCGTCACGCGCCGCGGGCCCTGGCGGTGGATCGCGGTGGCCGCGGCCGTCGTCACGCTGGTGGGCGGGCTCGCGGTCGTCGCCTCGCTGCGGGCGCCCGCACCGGAGCCGGCCCAGCCCGCGGCGACGCTCGCCGACCTCGACCGCCCCCTCGAACCCGGCGAGTTCCACTACGCGCAGAAGCTCCAATGGCTGCCGGAGAGCCTCGAAGGGCAGTCGGCCGAGATGCAGCAGTCGGTCGAGCTGTGGATCCCGGCCGACCCCACCGGCGTCTGGCACCGGCGCACGAAGTGGACCGGCGCCGTGCGGGGGTTCGGCGGCTCGAAGGACGTCCAGGTGAACTTGGCGCCGTTCGACGAGGACGGCCCGGCCGGCCGGTTCGGCCCCGGCCAGAACCTGGCCGGGCAGATCAGCCCGAGGTGGAACACGCCGTTCCAGAACTGGCTGACCCCGGACGCGGCCTTCATCGCCTCGCTCACCCCCGACCGGGGGGCGCTGGCGAAGCGCCTGACCTTCGACACGATCGACCAGGACAACAGAGCGAAGGTGCACACCCCCACGGAAGCGCTCACCATGGTGCGCACCGCGCTGGAAACGGGCCTGGTCCGCAAGGACGTCCGGTTCGCGCTGCGCGACGCGTTCGGCGGGATCAACGGCGGGTTTGCGACGCCGGGTCACACCCAGGACGGCCGGCCCGCCACCGTCCTGATCGCGAAGGACTCCAGCCAGCGCCTGTACCTCGACCCGGACACGGCCCAGCTGCTGGCCTGGGACGCCTACCCCAGGGTCACGCCGACGACCATCAGCAGCAACGAGGTCCCCAAGAGCACCTCCAAGAATCCGCCCCCGTCGAGCGGCATCACGGGCCCGCCGACCACCACGCCCGTGAGCCCGGCCGGGCCGCCGCTGCCCGAGGACCTGGAGACGGAGTACTCGTTCGCGATCACCCGGACTTCGGGGTGATCAGCGGGCGTGACTGGCCGCGTTCAGCGCGTCCGCGACGTTGGCCACCTCCAGGACCCGGATCCCGGCCGGCGGTTTCCCGGAGTCCGGTGGCACCAGCGCGTGCGTGAACCCCAGCCGGGCCGCCTCCGCCAGGCGGCGCCCGACGCTCGGCACCCTGCGGATCTCGCCCGCCAGCCCCACTTCGCCCACCGACACCAGCCGTGGCGACAGCGCGACGTCTTCGAACGAGGACGTCAACGCCAGCACGAGCGCGAGGTCGATCCCCGGCTCGGTGATCTTCATGCCGCCGACCGTGGCCGTGTACACGTCCTTGTCGCCCAGCTTCAGCCCGCCGCGCTTCTCCAGCACCGCCAGGACCATCGCCACCCGCGCCGAGTCCAGGCCGCTCACCGCGCGGCGCGGCTGCGGTGCCGACGTCGACGACACCAGCGCCTGGACCTCGCCCAGCAGCGGCCGTTTGCCTTCCATCGACACCGTGATCGCCGTGCCCGGCACCGGTTCCGCCGTGTGGCTGATGAACAGCCCGGACGGGTCCGGCACCCCGACGATGCCTTCTTCCTGCAGCTCGAAGCAGCCGATCTCGTCGGAGGCGCCGAACCGGTTCTTGATGCCGCGGAGCATCCGCAGCGTCGAATGCTTGTCGCCCTCGAACTGCAGCACCACGTCCACCAGGTGCTCCAGCACGCGCGGGCCGGCCACCGAACCGTCCTTGGTGACGTGCCCCACCAGCACCACGGGCAGCCCGCGCTCCTTGGCCACCGCGACCAGCCCGGACGTCACCGCGCGGACCTGCGTCACCCCGCCCGGTGAGCCGTCGACCTGCGGGGACGCCATCGTCTGCACCGAGTCGACGATCAGCAGGCCCGGCTTGACGTCGTCGATGTGCCCGAGGATGGCGGAAAGGTCGCTCTCGGCGGCCAGGTACATGCCGTCGTGGACGTTGCCCGTGCGCTCCGCGCGCAACCGGACCTGGCCCGCGGACTCCTCGCCCGTGACGTACAGGGACCGGTCGACCGTCTTCGCCCACTGGTAGGCGACCTCGAGCAGCAGAGTCGACTTGCCGACGCCGGGCTCACCCGCGAGCAGCACCACGGCACCCGGCACCAGGCCGCCGCCCAGCACGCGGTCCAGCTCGGAAACACCGGTGCGGCGAGCGCGCGCCGCTTCGACGTCGACCTCGCCGATCGGCCGCGCGGGCATGCTCGGCGCGCCGGCGGCGACGCGCTGGATGGCCGGCTTGACCGGGGCGCCGCGTTCCTCGAGGGTGCCCCACTCCTGACACTCCGGACACCGGCCCAGCCACTTGGCCGCTTCGTACCCGCAGCTCCCGCAGCGGTAGGTGGTCCCTTTCTTCACCCCGCGAGGCTATCGGCGACCACCGACAAAACCGGGGACCTACTCCTTGACGTGCGCCGGCGCCGCGACGGGCAGCTCGACGGTGACCGCTCCGGCGTTCTTGAAGACGAAGGTGACCTTGATGGTCTGCCCCGGCCAGAGCGCCTGCTTCAGCCCGGCCAGCGTCACGCTGCCCTTGCCGACGGTCGCCGGGGCGGCGGTCGGCGTCGCGCTGCTCGACGGCGTCTCGGCCGACGAAGAAGACGTCGCGGTGCCGGTGGAGCTGGTGCCCGTGGCGGTCCCGGTCGCGGTCGGAGCTTCCGAGGACGAGGACGGCGAGGACGGCGGTGTGGTCTGCACCTCGTTGGTGGACTCGACGGCGTCGTCCGGGCCGATCACCAGGGAGTGCCCGGCGACGACGTCCTTCGAGCCGCCGACGGTCGCCTGGGCGCCGTCCTCGGTCGTCACCGAAACGAGCGTGTCGTCCTGGGCGCCCTGGTTCACGATCGTCAGCGTCAGCGCCGGGGTCGCGCCGGCCGCGTACCCCGGGCCGGACGTCGGGTACTGCACCGCGACGTCGCGCAGGACAATCGTCTTGACCTGGGCATACGTGCCGTTGACCGCGGGCTGCTGCGAGTCGGTCTGAGTGATCTGGCCGGCCCCGCACCCGGCGAGCACGAGCGCGGCACCGAGCGCCAGCACGCCCGCGCCGAGCACGCGACGATTCTGCAGCCTCACGTCGCAGTCCTTCCCTTTTCACGGCCTCGTCCCCGCGAAGACTAGCCGGGGGCGATCTCCCGCACCGAACCGGTCCGCGTTGCGCCCAAGATCAACCGTCCACAAAGGATTTCCCTTTGCCCGATGGAACCCGTCCCGGTCACCTGCATGAGCATGGGGGTCGGACGTTTGTCAACCCCCGCTCAGGCCGCTGACCTGCGAGGACGAGTCCGGCCCGCTAGGTGGGCACTGGCGGACCGTGATAGGATGGAGTCAGCGAAAGGGGCAGAGGACACATGGTTTTCAAGGTCGGAGAGACCGTCGTCTACCCGCACCACGGTGCCGCACTCATCGAAGCCATCGAGACCCGCGTGATCAAGGGCGAGGAAAAGAAGTACCTCGTCCTCAAGGTCGCGCAAGGGGATCTCACGGTTCGCGTGCCCGCTGACAACGCCGAGATCGTAGGCGTACGCGATGTCGTCGGGCAAGAAGGACTGGACAAGGTCTTCGACGTTTTGCGTGCTCCGCACACCGAGGAACCAACGAACTGGTCTCGTCGGTACAAGGCCAACCTCGAGAAGCTCGCCTCCGGCGATGTGAACAAGGTGGCCGAAGTGGTGCGCGACCTCTGGCGGCGAGAGAAGGACCGCGGGCTTTCGGCAGGCGAGAAGCGCATGCTCGCCAAGGCGCGGCAAATTCTGGTCAGCGAGCTCGCGCTCGCGGAGGGCACCGACGAGGACAAGGCTGAAGTCCTCCTCGACGAAGTTCTGGAAACCGCGACGGTCTGAGCCCAGGGCATCTCGCCCGACGGGCGGGCGGGTGCCTCTACGATCGCGAATCGATGAACGTCGTCGTGATCGTGACCGTCGCACATCATGCCTCCGACGGAGAGTTCGCTCTCACGCCGGTCCATGGTGAGGCGCTACTCACGCACACCGTGCGGGGGCTGCTGGACGTACCGGAGATCGATCTGGTTGTCGTAGCGGCCCCCCAGCGGTGTGCTTTGTCGTTTTCCGAGGCGGTTCGCGGCCTCGATTGCCGGATCGTCACCGGCTCGCCCCAGCAGGCCTTCGCCGCGGTCGAGCCCGATCTTCCCCGTGAGTCAGTTGTACTCCTCCACGACGCGCTGCGGGCCTTCATTCCTGCGGAAACCGTGCGTGGTGTCATCGATGCGGTCGGTGACTTCCCAGTCGTGGTGCCGGTGCTGCCGATGGCGGACACGGTGAAGGTGACCGACGCCTCGTTCATCGTGGGGACCGAGGACCGCTCGCGGCTGCGCACGGTCCAGACGCCGATCGGCTACACGCTCGCGGCGTTCCGGTCGGCCGAGCCGTGGGACGTCACCGGCGCGGCAACGGTCCCCGGGCACCCGGACGCGATGCGCGTCACGACCGATTTCGAACTGTCCCTGGCCGAGGCGATCGCGGCGGCACCGAAGAACGAGGAGACGCTGTGAGGATCGGCAACGGGGTCGACGTCCACCCGGTCGAAGCGGGCCGCGAGTGCTGGATGGCGGGCCTGCTGTGGCCGGGCGTCGACGGTTGCGCGGGCCATTCGGACGGAGACGTGGCGGCCCACGCACTGTGCGACGCACTGCTGTCGGCGGCGGGCCTGGGCGACCTCGGCGCGGTGTTCGGCACGGGCGACCCCCGGATGGACGGCGCGCACGGAGTGGACATGCTCGCGGAGGTCCGCGAGCTGATCTCGGCGGCCGGCTGGCGGGTGGGAAACGCGTCGGTCCAGATCGTGGGGAACGCACCGCGGGTGGGGAAGCGGCGCGAGGAAGCGCAGAAGGTGCTGTCGGAGGCGGTGGGCGGCCCGGTGAGCGTGTCGGGAACGACATCGGACGGCTTGGGGCTGACGGGACGCGGCGAGGGGATCGCAGCCTTCGCTACGGCGCTGCTGCTGGCGGCGGAATAGCCCCACGCCGGCGCTTGGGGCACGTTGTCCACAGCCTGGCCGAGATGTGGACAACAACCGCGCGACTGTGATGATTTCCGCAGTTTGTCGGACCGGCTCGATACGCTGGACAAGGGCACGCCCCCCAGAGGAGGCGGTTTCTAGCGGTCGTTGCAACATTGCTGTTGGTGGGCGGTGTTGAGTAACTGTGTCACGCGTTCGGCTGGGCTGTCCCAGCCGAGGGTCATCCGGGGGCGGTCGTTG
>NZ_JAPZLD010000030.1:0-139316 GCF_030182635.1 Amycolatopsis ponsaeliensis | reverse complement strand
CGATCTTCCCGACACCGTCTGGATCAACCGACCCACCGACGACACCAACCAGGAGCCCGAAACGGAAGCCGCCTAACACCCACTGGTCTCACTCACCTTGACAAATTCCGGCCGCACACCGATTCTGGTGGGTGCACCTCGTCCAGGCCATGCTGTATCCGGGCATCCCGGGCGCCGCTGTGTCCGGGGTCTTGACCTTCGGGCAGCTGCTCGCCACGGCCGCGCTCGCCGGGCTGTGCACCGTCTTCTTCGACGCTGCCTACCAAGCCCACCTGCCCGACGTCATCGGGCTCGACAGGCTGGAAGCTGGCTGCGCGCGGCTCCGGAGCACCCAGTCGATCGGCCGAGCCGCGGGGCCCGGGATCCCGTTTCTCCCCGGTCATGCCGAGCAGCGCGAGGATCGCCGAACCATCCTCGACACTCGGCAGGTGCTGTCCCTTCTCCCACAGCGACAGCACCTGAGGCAAGATCCTCAACACTGCCGCGAGCCGGCGAAAGGCCGACGTTGCGTTCTTCGCGCAGAGAGCGCGAGCGTTCTCGCAGCCGGTCCCGAAGACGTTGGCTTCATGGGGAAAGGATACGAATCCCGTCGATGGCCGCGTGTGCGAATGGTTCCATGAATTGCGAGGAGTTGGCATTTGGGCGACTGTCGGACCTGCTCACTTGCACGCCTGGCGCGGCCGTCCGGTTGCCTCGCCGTCGACCGCCGGCCACGACCTCGGACAGGTACTGGCCGAATTACTCGCCGCGGCCCAGCGGGCTGGCGCTGTCCGCCCGGATGTCGACGCCGCCGACGTGAAAGCTTTTCTGGTCGGCTGCGCGGCCCGCGAGCGCGACGACATCGACGCGGCGGCCCGTGGCCGGATGCTTTCGGTGATCCACGACGGGCTCCGCGCTGCCAACAGTCACCCGTAGCCGCAATCGGCGGACGTGGCCGACCACATTGCGCTCAAGGTACGGCACTGGTCTACGGGGGGTGGCTGCACCTGGACCGGCCGGCGAACCTGATGGTCGTGACGTCGGTGCTGTGGACCCGGACGCCGGTCGACCCGGCGCGGCTGCGGTCGGCGTTCCCATACCCTCGCCGGTCAGGCCGTTTGTGGAACTTTGCGGTCACCGATCTGGGCGGCCTGCCCTTGGCTCAAGGTTTGCGCAGGGGCGAACGCACATCGGAGGACAAGTGACAGCACGTGATTTGCTGGCTCGGACCATAGCGCGATTGGCCCAGTGGGTGCGGAATCTGGGCCAGGAGGTCGATACCGATGACGCTGCGTTCGTCGGACCTCATGACTGGGCTGCAGGGCAGCAATACGGGCTCGGGCGAGCACGACAGCGGGCGCGCACCCTGGGCGAGTCGGGTCGAGAACGCCCGGAGTGTGTCGACGCGGATCGCACCAATGGGATCGAATGACCGCGATGCATGCCAATGCCGAGCCCGGCTGGTGCGGCCGCGACCACCCGGCCTCTGCGTCGGACGCGCGCAGGGCGAGCCGGCGTGCGTCGTCGAGAAGCATCTCGTTCGTGCCGACCTGTACCAGAATGGGCGGCAGACCGGTCAGGTCGACGTGCCGTCTACGCTTGCGGGTGCAGGACGATCCGCCCGAAGGGTCGGGTCCCGGCCAGCGCGTGATAGGCGGCTTGCACCGCGGCCAGCGGGTAGGCGGCAGCGATGGGCACGGCCAGTTCCCCCGAGGCAGCGAGATCGACGAGCTTCCGCAGACCTGAACTGCCACCGGCGTTTGCCGTGCCGAGGGCCTTGACCCCCTTTTCCTTGGCGGCCTGGTAATCGACCACTGTGTTGATGCGCGGCCGGGACACTCCGAGCGAAAGAGCGAGGTCGACGTACCCTGACCCGAACGCGTCGATGAAGGCGTCGATCGGGCGACCGTCGGCCGCCTCGCGGATCTTCTCGGCCACGTCGGCGCCGTAGGACACCGGGCGCACACCGAACTCCCGCAGCCGGTCCGCGTTGTCCGGCCCCGCGATGCCGATCACCGTCGCACCATTTCGCCGGGCGAGTTGCGCGGCCGTGAGACCGACTCCGCCGGATGCGCCGGCTATGACGACGACCTCGCCCTCGCGGGGCTCGACGGCCTGGACGGCGGCAAGGCCGGCCATCGGTGTGACGTAAAGGGAACCGGCCACGTCCCACGAGAGCACGGCCGGTTTCAGGACCAGGTGATCGACGGGGACCGCGGCGAACTCGGCGTGCGCCGACCAGTCCTGCGACCAGCCGAGCACCTCGTCACCGATCTTGACGTCGTGCACGTCCGCGCCGACGGCGGTGACCGTGCCGGCCAGGTCGCGGATCGGCACGTAGGTCGCTCCGCGCAGCGCGGACAGGGTGCCGGGGTTGATGCACGACGCTTGGATCCGCACCACCGCATGCCCTGGTGTGGCTTCGGGGACGGGAATCTCGTCGATCCACAACTGCTCGATGCCGCCGAATCGATCGTATCGGACGATGCGCATGGCCGGTCCTTTCCTGACCGTCGGTACGTCGAAGGTGCCGTTTCACCGGCGCCGGATGAGCGGCAGCAGGATGTCGTCGACGAGGTGGTCGAGGAAGGTGTCGTCGCAGGGTTTTCCGGCGACGACGAGCCGGTGGACGATGATGGCCGGGGCGATCTCCGCGAACAGTTCCGCTGCCCGCGGGACCAGTTCTTCGCCGTGTTCGAGCGCGCCGCGGAAGGACTCTTCGGTCATCGCGGCCTCGTCGCGCTGCAGGATGCGCCGCATCCCCGCGGCGAGGTCCGGATCGCTGCGCATCCCGGCGAAGAGCGCGCCGAGCAGGCCGACTTCCTGCTCGGCGATCTCGCTTGCGAGCCAGGTCACCATGGCGGCCAGGCCGTCGCGAGGGGTGTCCGAGGTGACCTTGGGCGGTGTGGCACCCGCTCGGTGCTCGACGGCTCCGACCACCAGTGCCGCCTTGTTGGGGTAGCGGCGGTAGATCGTCGCCTTGGAGACCCCGGCTTCGGCCGCGACCGCTTCGATCGACATCTGCTCGTACCCGGAGGCGGTCAGCACGTGAAGGGTCGCATCGAGGATCGCCACGTCGCGGCCGGCGTCACGCGGCCTGCCCCGGACGGGTGGGGTGCTCATCGGGCTGTCGACCTCCTGACTTTCAATACGGTACCGGTTCGTATTGAAAGTCTACGGGCGGGGCTCGGTTCTCGCGCGGCGGTGCCACGACGAACGGATGCGTGCGACGCTCGTGAGGTTGCAGCTGGGTGAGGAGGTCGGCGCGGGCGGCCTGGCTGAAGCCGGTGCCGACGTCGCCGATGTAGACCAGCTCGCCGGATTCGGGGTCGTGCGCGCCGAGTAGCAGCCCGCCGAGGATGCCGGCGAAGCTGCGCTGCCCCGGCCGCCACCCGCAGATGATCACTTCCTGGGTCTGGATGAACGGGTGCTTGAGCCAGGAGTCCGGTCGCCGCCCGGGGACGTAGGTGGAGTCGCGCAGCTTCGCGACGACGCCTTCGTAGCCGGCGGATGCGGCGTGGGCCAGGAAGTCGGCTGGGGTGCGGCGGTCGGCGGCCAGTTCGTCGAACGTGACCGCGCGGACGACGGAGACGCGGTAGGGGTCGGGCATCGGCAGGCTCGCGAGCAGCCGGCGGCGTTCGTCGTAGGGCTCCTTGAGCAGGTCGCGGTCGCCGAGCCGGAGCAGGTCGAAGGCCAGGAAAGTCTCAGCGCTGGGCAGGCACGATGACATCGGCGGCGCTCCCGTTGCCGTTGGCGCCGATGACGGGGATGGTCCCGTCGAACACCTCTTGGGCTGCGAGCCGCGAGAGCAGGCTGAGCGCGACGTCACGGTCGGTGTCGTCCTTGACCTTCGAGATCAGGAAGTTGGCGAAGTGCAGGTGATGGGTGGCCACCAAGCGGTCGTGGAATGTGCCGATCGACTTGATGGTCTCGGTGAACATGCGGAGGTACACCACCGCGATGAAGTTTCCGAGGATCCCGCCGATCGCACCCAGCGCGGCGATGAGGATCTTCTCCAGCGAGCTCGCCGGGGTCGCCGACTTCAGCAAGGCGAACGCGACACCAACCACCGCGAAACCGGCCAAAATGCAGAAGATACCGGTCAAGAAGATGACGCCGCGCTGCCGTAGCGCCTGGTCGTAGTAGCGTCTCAACTGCTGGCTGTGCACCTGGAAGAGCTTCATCGCCCGCCGCTCCAGTGCGGCAGCGGAAAGCATCTGCTCCAGATCTTGCTGCCCCCGCACGGCCTCGATGTCTTTGAACGCGTCGACCGCCTCGAACCGCGCCCAGGCCGCCATCCCGGCGAAGATCACGGAATACAACAGGCTCAGCAGCCAAGTACTGTCCAGCTGGTACCGCACGAACATGAGGACGCTGAAAGCAATCGACATGAGACTCGTGAGAGCCAGCAGGCCGGCGGTCTTCCGCATGAGCTTCCGGCGCTTGTCGAGCCGCCGGACCCGGCGGTCGATCGCCGACACGTCCGTGGAAATCACCGGATCGACTTCGCCCATTTCCAACCCGGCACCCGGCTCCCAGGACGCAGTGGCCACGATCGGGCTCTCCAGTCTCTTCAGACCGGTCCGCTCGATCTCTTCGACCAGCGAACGCACCAGGTCGAGCATCTTCACCTCGAACTGGCCACCGCTGGGACGCCCCCGCACCGAAGTGAAGTCCAGCCGCCCGTACGCGTATACCCTCAACGTCATTTCGCCGTCTGCGGAGACGACGTCGATTGTCACGTTCTGAGCGTCTTTCAGTTGGCGTCGAGCCAGCGAAATCATCGGCTCCGCCAGCGGTACCCGCATCGTCGTGAGTTTGGCGCGAGACACCGGGGAACCGTCGTTGTCGCGCACCGCCAGCCGGATCTTGGCTATCTCTCCCGACGCGACCAGGAACTCGGTCGCCGCACGAAGTTCCTTGAGCTTCATCGTGAAACCTCCCCGTCCCAAGGTGGCTGCGAAAGATGTCTTCAGGGTCGCGGGCGTAAAGTCCGGTGTTACCCGCGACGCGATTCGCAACTCGGCCGTGACCTGTGAAAAGGGGCACGAAGGTGAGATGAGTGTGGCTGGGAATGACAACCGCTCCGCCGCAGTGAATTGAACACGACGATCGTGGCGTCGCATTCGGTGCGTTGCAGGGCGTACTCGAAGTTCGACGAGCACCGCGACTGATCCCGATCGCGGTGAGCTATCGCCACCAGGGCCGGTGGCGTTGGGCCGCCACCACGCCGGCCGGCTCGACGAGTTCGGCGAGCCGCGGCGTGATGTGCTTGATGTGCTCGTGAACCCAGAGCGCGCAGGCGAGGTCGCGGACCGAGGCACCGTGGGTCTGGAGGGGGTCGGCGAACTCGGGTGGGGCGAGCATGGGCACGTCGCCGTGGTCGGTGCGGTCCAGGCGGGAGGCCAGGTGGTCGTACCAGGCGGCGAGCTGGCCCGCCTGTTCGCCGAGCATCCGGCGGAACGGGTCCGCGTCGACGTGCGGGTTGGGCAGGCCGGCCAGGGAGTGCGCGGTCAGCCGGGCGCGGAGCGTCCCCATGACCAGCCGCCACAGGTCGGACTTGGGCACGTGCTTGGTGCCCTGTTCGCTGAGGAATCCGCGGAGCGCGTCGTCGAGCCGGGCGCCGGCCGCGGTCGCCGCGTCCGGAGCGGGCGGGTCGTGGCGCAAACCCAGCGCCCAGTTCGCGGCCGCGGCCAGGTACGCGCCACCGGTGCGGAACGCGTCGGCGAGGTCGTCGGCGACCACGGCTCCGGCGCCACGGGGCCAGAACAGCGCGCCCACCACGAGGCTCACCGCACAGCCGATCGCGACGTCTTCGATCCGCACGACCCCGATCTGCCACCCGGCCGGGGCGAGCAGGTTGAACAGCACCGACACCGTCAAGGTGAAGGCCGCCTGGCCGGCCGTGAAGGGCAGGGCACCCGGTGCGTAGGCGGCGACCAGCACCGCGACCGGGAGAGCGATCCACAGCGCGGGCGCGCTGGTGCCGATGACCAGCAACAGCAGTGCGCCGATGACGACACCCAGTGCGGTCCCCGCCAAGGCGCGCAGGGCGGTCGACCCGGTCGCCGCCGCGTTGCCGCGCAGTACCGACAACGTCCCGAGCACCACCCAGAACCCGTGCTCGACGCCGCTCACGCCGGCGACGACCACTGCGGCGGTCAGCGCCGCGGCACCGCGGAGGCTGTTGACGAACCAGACGGACCGGATACTGGCCTGAGGGGACGCGACCCGGGTCAGTGAGGCCAGGGAGAGGCCGCCGGGCCGGATGACGCGCGCCCGGCCGGGAGTCGCGGCGAGCGCCTCCACGATCGCGGTGCCGACGGCGAAGGCTGTGGTGCGGGCGTGGAAGGACAGGTGCACCGCGTCGGCGTAGCGCGGATCGTCGGAGCTCAAGTCGCGGAGCCACTCCACGCTCCGCCGGACGCTCCGTTCGAGTTCCTCCGGATCGGGCGTGGCCGATTCACCGGAGAGCAACCGGTCTACCGTTCGCAGGCCGGCGGCGGCGTCGGCCAGTAGCTTGCGCTCGACCTCGGGTGCCCCGCTGAGGTCCGGGTACTCGTGCAAGGCGTCGGCGATGACCGAACCGCACCACTCGAGCAACCCGACCAGGCTGTTGAGGGCTTGGTCGGCGGTGGCCAGGCCGGTGGGGCGGTAAGGCGTCGCGGTGAACTCGTCGATCAGACGGTGTTTGGCCTCGATGGCCGCCTCACGCGCGGTGCTCACGCCGGGGTCGCCGTGCAGGGCCGCGTCGAGGTAGTCAGCCATTGTGCCGGCGGCGCGGGCCGCCGCGTCGCGCAGAGCTGTGGCGGGGGACCGCGGAGACAGCAGCAGGACAGCGGCCGTGCCCACCACCGACGCCAGCCACCAGCCGCCGAGGCGGGCGGGCACCATGCTCATCGTGCCGGGTGAGGCGGCCGGGAGAACGTAGGCGAGCAGGGCGGCGGTGCCGCCGGAGGCCGCGTTCGGTCCCGCGACGCCGCCGAAGAGCACCAGGAAGGTGACGATCAGCGTCACCACGGCCGCCAGCGGCAGCGACGCACTGGCGGCGGTGCCGACGACCAGCAGGACGCTGCCGGTGACGGCGAGTCCGAAGTGGGCTCGCAGCTTGTCTGCCCGGTCGCCGCCGAACGATGCCAGGACCAGCGTGGCGAACCCGCCGAACGCGGCGAACGTGGCCACCTGCAGGTCGCCGAGCACCTTGATGCTGAACGCGAACAGCGCGGGCACCACGAGGGTGGCGCGGACCGCGCGGAGAGCGGCGGGTGTCGACCACTGTGGAACCCAGTCCCGGGGCCGTACCCGGCGGGTCTTCAGCGCGGGGGAGTCGATCGCCACCGGCAGAGCATAGACCGGGCCGGTGCCGCGGAGCTGCTCGTTCTCTGCAGGTCGGAGATCCGGACGTTGGTGGTGAGGTGCCGGCTGGATCCGAGTCGAAGCAGATTCGATCCCCGCTGGTCGGCTGTTGCTTGGTCGAGCTGGGCGATCGCCGAGAGTGAGACCTCTCCTGGCGCTCGTCGGCAGGCCGGGGTGCAGATCGGGCTTGCCCTGGTTGTTCTTGGCCGGCCGGCAGAGGTAGTAGATCGGTTTGTTCGCCGATCATGCGCCGTCCGCAGCTGTGGTGAACGCGACCACGAACGTCCGCACGGCCAGCGGGTGCTTGCCGAGACCGTCGCCGTCGCGCGAGGTGAACGTTGTTTCGTTCAGCCGCGGCCCCGGCTGAGGACTGTGCCGGGGCCGCGGCGACTCAGGGGGAGAGTTCTTCGAGGACTCGGTTGCGGGTTTCGATGGCGAACAGGATCGTGACGACCCCGCCGATGAGTGCCACGGCGGCGAAAGCCGAGAAGACGTAACGGATGCCGAGGTCGGCGACGATCCAGCCGACCAGTAGCGGCCCGATGGACGACCCCGCGCGCAGCCAGGCACTGCCGAACCCGGTGCCGATCGCGCGCAGGCGTGTCGGGTAGAGCTCGGCGGAGTAGAGGTAGAGCGAGAACGAGATCGTCTGCAGGATCGCGTAGGCGAGCGTGGCCATGATCAGGACTTGGATCGCCGAGGTGGCCCCGGCGACGGTGAGCGCGACCAGCGGCACGATCGCGATCAGGAAAGCCCAGGAGTACCAACGTTTGCGGCCGACCTTGTCGATGAGCAACGCGCAGGCGAGCGAGGCGAGTACACCGACGCCGGAAGTGACCCAGCCGTAGGCGAGGCTGGTCTGCAGCGGGAGGTGGAAGAACTGCTTGTAGAGCGTGGGAAGCCAGGTGACGAGCCCGTTGTTGACCAGGTAGACCGTCGCCCACAGCACCCAGATCATGAGGGTGCGCTTGCGGTAGATGCCCTGGAACAGTTCGCGCCAGTCCGAGCGGGTCTTCACCTGCGGGTCGACCGGGCGCGCGACGGGGTCGGCCAGCACGTGCCCCTGTTTGACGGCCTCGCGCTCGAGCAACGAGACGACCTTGTCGGCCTTGTCGATGCGTCCCTTGGCGGCCAGCCACCGGGGTGACTCCGGCATCAGCAGGCGCAGGGGAATGGTCAGGACCGCGGGGATCAGCCCGACGACGAACAGGGCACGCCACCCGTACACGGGCACGAGGAAGTAGCCGGCGATCCCGGCGAACATCAGCCCGACCGGGAAGATCACCTCGTAGAGGAGGAAGAACCGGCCACGTTTGCGGGCGCCGATGAACTCGTTGATGTAGGCGCTGGCGACGGGCACTTCGCCGCCGGTGCCGATGCCCTGCAGGAACCGGAAGATCAGGATCGACGTGCCGCTCCAGGCGAACAGGCAGGCGACGTCCATCGAAACGAAGAGCACGATGGTGATCAGCAGGGTGTTCATCCGGCCGAACTTCTCGGCGATCCAGCCGAAGGTGACCGCGCCGATGAGCTGGCCGACGTAGCCGGCCGAGAGGATGGCCCCGACCTGGGCGGGGCTGAGGTTCCATTCGGTGACCAGCTGCGGCATCGCGAACGCGATGACCAGCACGGTGTAGGCGTCGAAGAAGGTGGCCGATCCGATGATGATGCGGATCAGCAGGAGCCGGCGGGTGATCGGGAGCCGCTCGAGGCGGGCGACCAGGGCGGCGGTGGCTGTCGCTGTGGGCCCCCCGCCTGCAGCAATCGTGGTCATGGGGATCGTTCCTTGCTCTCCGCCTCGTCGCGGAGTCCATCGGGACTGCATTGTCACGCCGGTCGCGGGGCGGCAGCCGGGCGCCGCCCCGCCCACGTTCAGAGGAGCTCGGCGCTCTTGAGGGCGAGGACGATCTCCTCCTCGGCCTCGACGGAAAGGTCGATCAGCGGGGAGCGCACGGTCGCGGACGGGAGGATGCCGCGGGCCTTGAGCCCGAGCTTGAGCGCGACGGTGCCTTCCATGTGCGAGCCGCGGTGGTACACGGCCTTGGTCACCGGCAGCAGCCGGTCGTGCACCGCGCGGGCGGCGGCGTAGTCGCGGGCCTTGCCGGCCGCGATGAGCTCGATCAGCGGCTCGGGCGCCAGGCCGCCGTAGCCGACCAGGGCGCCGTCGACGTCGAACATGGTGTGCAGGAGGTACTCGTCGTGGCAGGTGAGGATCTGCAGGTCCGGGTGTTCGGCGCGCAGGACGGGGATCTCGGTGTCCCAGCGGCGCATGTTGCGCACGCCGTTCTTGGTGGCGAACACGCCCGGTTGCGCGGCGATCTCCAGCTGGGTCGCCAGGTCGTAGCTGGCCTTCGTGACGTCCGGGTACTGGAACAGGATCAACGGCAGTCCGGACGTTTCGAAGATCGCCCGGTAGCGGTCCTGGGGCGCGCCGGCCTGGAAGCCGAACCGCAGCCAGCCGTGCGACGGGTAGACCAGCCCGGCCGTGGCGCCGGCGTCCACGGCGCGGACGGCTTCTTCGGCCGCGACGGCGGTGCCCTCACCGGTGATGCCGGCGATGATCGGCACCCGGCCCTTCACGGCCTCGACCAGGGTGCGGATCGTGGCGGTCTGCTCGTCCTGGGTGAGGAAGGTGCCTTCCCCGGCGTGTCCGAGGCAGACCAGGCCTTTCACCCCTTCGAAGCCGGCCAGCCACTTGCCGTAGGACGCGAGAGCCGCGTGGTCCACCGCGCCGTCCACGGTGAACGGGGTGACGGGGGCGGGCACCAGCCCGCGCAGGTCGGGGGCGTGCTCCAGAGACATACAGGTCCCTTTCTCAGCTGATGCGACGTATGGGAACGTTCGCGGGAACGTTCCCATACGATGCGCTTCATGCCTGCCGTCGTCAACCCCTCCCCGGAAAACGGGCCTCGAGCAAGTAGCCTCAAGCGCGTGGTGACCATCCTCGATGTCGCCCGGGCGGCCGGGGTCAGCAAGTCGACGGTGTCCCGGGTCCTCGACGAGCGTCTCCCCAGGTCGAACAGCCCGGCGGCCCAGCGGGTCCGCGAGGTCGCCGCCGAACTCGGCTATGTCCGCGACCCGCTCGCCTCCGGCATGCGCCGCGCAGGCACGAACACCGTCGGCGTGATCGTTCCTCGCCTCACCGACACCGTGATGGCGATGCTCTACGAGAACATCGCCGCCGCGGCGGCCGGCCGCGGCATGTTCGCCGTGGTCGCCACGACCGAAGACGACCCGGCCACCGAAGAGTTCGCGGTTCAGTCCCTGATCCGGCGCCGAGTCGACGGCCTCATCCTCACCACCGCACGCATGGGCACGCATTCCGCACAGGGCGTCCCGCACGCGCTGGCCCTGCGCACCGACGGCATCGGACCCGCCGCGATCGGCGATGACCGGCTCGGCGCGCAACTGGCGGTCCGCCACCTCGTCGACCTCGGACACCGCCGGATCGGGCTGGTGGGTGGACCGGCCTACGCCTCCAGCGCCCGCGGCCGGCTCGATGGTTACCGCGACGCTCTCGTCACCGCCGGCATCCCCGTCGACGACTCTCTCGTCGCCGGTGATTCGTTCTCCATGCAGTCGGGAGAAATCGCCGGGCGTGTCCTGCTCGACCGCGTCGACCGCCCCACCGCCGTCTTCGCCGTCAACGACAACACCGCCATCGGTGTCATGGCCGCCGCACATGCCCTCGGTCTGCGCATCCCTGAGGATCTGTCCGTCGTCGGTTACAACGACATCCCGGTCGTCAGCAGCCTGCCCGTACCACTCACGACCGTGCGCGTCCCCTTCGGCCAAATCGCCACAACGGTCCTCGACCTGCTCCGCGAAGCCGGTGACGATCGGCCGCCGCGTACGGTCGTCTTGGCGCCAACCATCATTCCCCGCAGTTCGACGGCTCCTCCGTCCAGCTGACGATTCCGCCCGGTCGAGATCGGCGAGGCGACGGCACAGCTCGGGCTCGAAGAACTGCCACATTTCGATGTTCGCGGTCAGGAACGGGCAACGGGCGTCCAGGGCGGTGAAGGCCGTCAATTCCGTTGTCGCCGCGGTCGTACATCAGTTGGGTCCGGATCTGGCCGGCTGGGCGCGGAGCGGGGACGAACCGATCACCTCGGGCGGCGTCCGCGCGGACTGAGCCGCGTGGTGCCCGCTAGGGAGCGGCCAGAGCGGCTTCGGCGCTGCACGGAAGCTCCATCCGCTGGTCCCGCGCGCTGAGGGACCACACCCGCACGACGCCACCGACCCGGCGGCCCATCATGCAGTCCGTGTCCTCGACGCCGGTCCGGGCGAACAGGGCCACGCCGACGTCGGATCCCCGGACCTGGACGAGGACCTCCGGTGGGATCCCGGCCAGGTGGGTCTCGGGATCCACCGGGGGCGCGGGCATCCCGGCGGTCAGCGCCGCGCGGACCTCCGGCGGGCCGGCCGTGGCCGGCAGGTGTCCCAGGACGGCTTCGAGCGCCGGGGCGAACCCGGGCGGGATGTCTCGCCTCGGCAGCGGCGGCGGGGTGATCGCGGCGGCGTTCGTGGGGCAGGTGATCCGCGACGGTCCCGACGAGGTCCCGTAGTAGTCGAACTCGACGCGGTAGCAGGCGTCGAAGGTGTCCTGGCCGAGGTTCCAGTCCGTGTCCGGTGTTTCGTGGTGGATCCGCCAGACGAGGCGGGCCATCGGGTCGCGGGGGTCGTCGTGGGGCAGGTCCGTGACCTCCAGGACGCCGAAGCTCTCGCTGCGCCCCAGCGGCGTGGCGAGCGCGGCGCGGGCGAACCCGGCGGCGTCCGCCTGGCGCGGGTAGCCGATCGCGTCGGCGAGCGTGTCCGACTGCCGGTCGGTCTCGGCGTCACCCGCGACGGAGGGGATAAGCCAGAAGGACGCGACCAGGGCCGCGCAACCGAGCAGCACGATACCGTGCGAAACCTTCACAGAGCGCAGGTTATCGGCGCCGGATCGCCGGTGCTTGAGTAGTTTCCCCCGTTCCGCCATCGCGCCGACCGAGTCCGGCGACGCCGCACAGCCTGACCCTGTGCGAGAGGCCGAGCGAAAGTCCCTTCGCTCGGTCTTCAGCTTGCCGTCGCCACCTGCGTGCTCGGGTGCGGGTCCCGGGTGCTCACGACGGGCGAATCGATGGCGATGCAGATCATCGAGTCGATCTGATCAGGCATGGTCGGCCAGCAGCGCCGTGAGGCCGGGTTCGGCCAGCCGCCGGTAGGTTGCGGCCAGCCAGTCGGCGTCGTGCGGAAAGTCGTTGTCGATGGCCCAGCCCAGCAGGCCGAGCGTCGCGCTCGTGCAGAACTCGGCGACCAGGTCGGCCGGAACGGGCGGGGCCGGCGCGTCCAGCCGCAGATGCTCCGTGAGCAGGTCGGTGAGCAACCGGTGCAGGTGGCGCTGGACGACCTCGCCGCCCCGCTTGCCGCACAACGCCCGGAATGCGGGCCGGCGGTCGTAGGCGAACCGGAACACGGCCTCGGCGGGCACCGTGGGATCGGCACCCGGCGCGCGGGCGTCGAACTCGTACCGCAATTCCGCACTCAGCTCGTCGAACGCGGCGAGCAGCAACGCTTCCTTGTCCCGGTAGTGCGCGTAGAACGTAGACCGGCCGACGTCGGCGCGATCCAGCACGTCCTGCACGGTGACCCGGTCGTAGCCCTTCTCGAAGATGAGCTCGAACAGCGCGTCGCGGAGTACGCGACGTGTCCTGCGTACCCGGCGATCCTGCTCGGCCATGCCCCTCCCTCGACCGTTCCCGGACAGTTCGCGGCGACTGTCCGGTACCGCACACCAGCCCGGTTTTGGTTGTTGAACCGCGGCTACGTAACCGAACAGAGTGTTCATCAACGGACACCGTGTTCGCAAGAGAGGTTCTCCGAATGCCGATCTACATCTGGTTCTTCACACTCCTGGCCGCAGTGGGCATCCCGGCGGTGACCTGCGTGGCGCTCTACCGCGGCGCGCGGAGCATCGGCCGGTCGAGACGATCGGCGGCGCGCACCGCCGCGGTCGCCGGCGCCGGGTGGGCCGCGTGGACCGCGGTGATCTGGGCGCTGGCCGCGGCCGGGCTGTTCCACCTGCCACCGTCTGAGCAGCAACCGTGGATCCCGCTCGCGTTCGTCGTCGGGATCGGCATCGCGTTCGCGGCGAGCAAGCTGCCCGGCGTCCGGGCGATCCTCGCCGCTCCCGGTGCGCTGCGCCTGCTGGCGTGGCCGCAGGTGCTGCGCGTCGCGGGCGTCGTGTTCCTGATCGCGATGATCATCGGCAAGCTCCCCGCCGCGTTCGCGCTACCCGCGGGCCTCGGCGACATCGCGGTCGGGGTGGCCGCGCCGTTCGCGATCCGCAGCGGCCGCGTGCTGTGGCTCAACATCACCGGCCTGCTCGACCTGGTCGTGGCGATGACGCTCGGATTCCTGACCGGGGTCGGTCAGCGGGTGGTCCTCGACGTGACACCGTCCGCCGAGCAGGCGGGAACGTTGCCGCTCGTGCTGGTGCCGTTGGCCGCTGTACCGCTGGCCGTCGCGTTGCATTTGGTCAGCTTCGTCGCGCTCGCCCGGGAAAGCCGGAGGCGCTCGGTCGTTCCGGCGTCGTAGGAGCGTTCGGCAGCGGCACGATCCTGGAACATTCGACACCGCAAGCAAAGCCGACACGCCAGCGGCGTGGTGGTACGCAGATGACGAGAATGCGCATTCCGCACTTCGGATCGGGTCTGCAAACGGTTGAACAGCCGATTCGCCACTCCTTAAAGGACATTTTAGATATGGCCTGGTCGGCGCGCTGTGTAGCGGCCTTGACACCCACGGCGATCTTGTGCCACAGTCAATTTCCGACAGATCAGCGTCACTCGAAGAAGGAAACTATCCGACAGGTGACGGGCTTACTGGGGCTTGGTAGCAACCACGGATTTTCGATCAATTTCCGCGGCCACTGGAAACAGTCTGGTCGCGACTGGGGCAAGCAGCTTCGCGACGATCACCCCCTCGTGTCCTCCGTGGACGGATCCGTTGACCCCTCGCTGAGCCGGAACGTCACCACGCGTCGTGGCAGTGTGGCCGCGACGCGCGCCATCGCCGGGCTGGTGCGAGGACGCGCGCCGCCGAGGCAATACGCCGATTTCCTCTGGGGGTAAACGCTTTATGTTCGGGGATCACGTACAGATCAACGTGCTGGGGAAGCTCGAGGTCGGACCGGTTGCCCGGGTGCCCGCACCCGATTCGGGCCTCAAGATCACCGCGACCAAGCTGCGTCAGGTCCTGGTGCTGCTGGCCGTCCACGCGGGCACGACGGTGCGGACCGACCAGCTGATCGACGAACTGTGGCCGTCCAGCCCGCCGCAGACCGTCCGGACCATTGTGCAGACATACGTGTACCAGCTGCGCAAGCTCTTCGCGCGAAGTTTCCGGGCACCGGACGGCAAGGACCTGCTCAGCACCGACCCTGACGGCTACGTCTTGTCGGTGCCGCGCGAGAACATCGATTTGTTCCAGTTCCAGACCCTCGTCGACGACGGCCGCGGCGCGCTGCGCGAGCAAAGGTTCGGCTGCGCCGCGGAAATGCTGCGCAGTTCCCTCGAGCTGTGGCGCGGGCCGATACCCGCCGACGTGACATCGGGGCCGCGGCTGCGCGGGCTGTCCGTCTTCCTGGAAGAACAGCGGCTGGAGGCCGTCTCGCTGCGCATCGAGGCCGATCTGGCCAGCGACCGGCACCTGGACGTCGTGGGGGAGCTCCGCTCACTGGTGGCCACCCATCCACTGCACGAGGTCTTCCACCTGAGGCTGATGCAGGCGCTGCACGGCTCCGGACGGCGCGGCGAGGCGCTCTACGTCTACAGAGAGCTGCGGTCCACTCTCAACAAGGAACTCGGCCTCGAGCCCTCGCCCGAGGTGCGGAAGGTCCATCAGGAGATCCTGGTCGGCGGGTAACTGGCTTGGGACCGGCCGGGGGGGGGGGGGCCGGGGGGGGGGGGCGGGCCCCCCCCCCCCGGCCGGGGTCAGCAACGCTGCCAGTCCATGACGACCCAGTCGTGCGGACCGCCGAGCCGGCGCCGCAGGCTCAGCAGGCCGTCGGCCAGCGTGACCTCCCGGATCTGCTCGGTGTTCACGACCCGGGCGTGAGACCCGATGACGACGTCGTGCACGACCTCGCCGTCCCGTAGCCGCCAGCGGCCCGAATACCCGAGATAGTCGTCGGCCGAGCCCAGGTAGGTCGCGCCGTCGGCCGCGGGCTCGGTCCGCATCAGGCTGGCCGCCATATAGCCGTCCGCGTGGTAGATCAGGATGCCGTCCGCCTTCTCGCCCATGGGGCCTTCGGCCACCGTGGCGTCGTCGTCGAGGTAGTAGTGGGCCACGAGCCGCCAGGCTCCGATGAGATCCGTGTCAGCCAGCATGGTTCCACGGTGGCGCAGCCGCCTCTAACGGCGCTCGAACGTGGGCGGAGGTAGAGCGCCGGTCGACTCATCCTTGAGGCGGCGAGCCTAGCTTCGAGCGAAATCGCCAGTCGGAGGGAGACCACGATCGTGCGGCTCATCGATCTCACTGTGCCCACTGTGGACGGTCCGAGCGAGGCAACGCCGGTCGAGGTCAGCCTCCTCGACCACGCCTCGGCGCCTGCCGCGCTGGGCCTGCGGCCCGAGGACTTCCCGGAAGGGGAGTCGATCTCGAACGAGACGGTCACCCTGACCACCCACACCGGGACCCACATGGACGCCCCGCTGCACTACGGCCTGCGCAGCGGCGGGCAGCGCGCGGCCGCCATCGACGAAATCCCGCTGGAATGGTGCTACGCGCCCGGCGTCCGGCTCGACCTGCGACACATCCCGCCCGGCGCCGCGATCAGCGTCGCCGACATCGAGGATGCGCTGGCCAAGATTCCGCACGAGCTCGTACCCGGCGACATCCCGCTGATCTGGACCGGCGCGGACCGGCTGTGGGGCACGGAGGCATACCGCACCGACCACCCCGGCATGACGCGCGAGTCGACCGCGTACCTCGTCGAGCGCGGTGCCAGGGTGATCGGCATCGACGCCTGGGGTTTCGACCGGCCGTTCGCCTCGATGGTGGGGGACTACCGCCGCGACGGCGACAACTCCGTGCTCTGGCCGGCCCACCTCTACGGCCGGGAAAAGCCCTACTGCCAACTGGAAAAGCTCGCCCACCTGGACGAACTGCCCGCTGCCACGGGATTCACCGTGGCCTGCTTCCCCGCGAAGCTCGCCGGGCTGGGCGCGGGGTGGACGCGCGTGGTCGCGATCGTGCCCGAGCCGAACACCGTGGAACCGTGATGGGGCAACCGGAATCCGAGCTTTCCGAGCTCCGCCTGCAGGTGCTGGACGGGCCGGGCGAGAAGGCCACCGAGACCCAGCACGCCAAGGGCAAGCTGACCGCGCGCGAGCGGATCGACCTGCTGCTCGACGAGGGATCGTTTCGCGAGGTCGAGCCGTTCCGCCGCCATCGCGCCACCGGGTTCGGGATGGAGCAGAAGCGGTCCTACACCGACGGCGTCGTCACCGGCTGGGGCACGGTCTTCGGCCGCACCGTCTTCTGCTACGCGCACGACTTCCGGATCTTCGGCGGCGCGCTCGGCGAGGCGCACGCGGAGAAGATCCACAAGATCATGGACATGGCGCTGGCCGCGGGCGCGCCGCTGGTGTCGCTCAACGACGGTGCCGGCGCGCGCATCCAGGAGGGCGTCACCGCGCTGGCCGGCTACGGCGGGATCTTCCTGCGCAACAGCCGCGCCTCGGGCGTCATCCCGCAGATCAGCGTCATCCTCGGCCCGTGCGCGGGAGGGGCGGCGTACTCGCCCGCGTTGACCGACTTCGTGTTCATGGTGCGTGGCATCTCGCAGATGTTCATCACCGGGCCCGACGTCGTGCGGGCGGTCACCGGCGCCGACGTCACGCACAACGAGCTCGGCGGCGCCGACGTGCACGCCGAGGTTTCCGGCGTCGCGGGTTTCGCCCATGACGACGAACGCACGTGTCTCGAGGAAGTCCGGTACCTGCTTTCGCTGCTGCCGTCGAACAACCGCGAGGAAGCGCCGCACACGCCGGTGACCGATCCGGTCGACCGGCTCTGCCCGGCGCTGGCTGACCTGGTCCCCGCCGAGGGCAACAGACCTTACGACATGCGCCGGGTGATCACCGAGATCGTCGACGACGGCGACTGGCTCGAAGTGCACAGCCGCTTTGCCGCCAACGTGATCTGCGCGTTGTCGCGAATCGGCGGGTCGGTCGTCGGGATCATCGCCAATCAACCGTCCACATTGGCCGGTTCACTGGACATCGACGCGTCGGAGAAGGCCGCGCGGTTCGTCCAGTTCTGCGACGGGTTCAACATCCCGCTCGTCACGCTGCTGGACGTGCCCGGGTTCCTGCCCGGTGTCGACCAGGAACACAACGGGATCATCCGGCGCGGCGCCAAGCTGCTGTACGCCTACTGCACGGCCACCGTGCCGCGCATCCAGGTCATCCTGCGCAAGGCGTACGGCGGCGCTTACATCGTCATGGATTCCCGTTCGGTCGGGGCGGATCTGGCGTTCGCCTGGCCCACCAACGAGGTCGCCGTGATGGGCGCCGAAGCCGCCGCGAAGGTGATCTTCCGCCGCGAAATCGCGGCCGCGGAGAACCCCGACGAGGTGCGCACGCAGAAGATCAAGGAATACCGCACCAAGCTGATGCACCCGTTCTACGCGGCGGAACGCGGACTCGTCGACGACGTGATCGAGCCCGCCGACACTCGCCGTGTCCTCGCGGCGTCGCTGGCGATGCTGCACGGGAAGCACGCGGATCAGCCGTTCCGCAAGCACGGGAATCCGCCGCAATGATCCGGATCCGGAAAGGCACGCCGACCGACGACGAACTGGCCGCGCTGACGTTCGTGCTGACCGTGCTCACGCGAAAACCGGCCCCGGGGAAGGGGCCGGTTTCGCGGGCACGTCCAGTGCCGCGGCGGGCGTATGTGTCACCGTCGAGCTGGCGGGGCCGCTAGCGACTCGCCTCGAACAGCTCGTCGAGCATCGCCTTGGCCGCGCTTTCCAGGGTTTCGTCGGCTTGGAACGTTCCGCCGGAAACCCGCTGGAAGTGAAAGGGGATGGTCACGGTCTCGAACACCGGTCGCATCCGCAGCGGGAGCACGACCTGCTTGAGTTGCTGCACTGCGCGGGTGCCGCCGGCGACACCGCCGTAGGAAACGAAGCCGACGGGCTTGCCGTTCCACTCCTGGTGCAGGTAGTCGAGCGCGTTCTTGATCGTCGCGGGACAGCCGTGGTTGTACTCCGGCGTGACGATCGCGAACGCGTCCGACGCCTCGACGATCGCGCTCCAGCGGAACGTGTGTTCCCGCGTGTACTGCCGCAGCCGCGGGTGGTTCGGCTCGTCCAGCAGTGGCAGGCCGATCTCCGCGAGATCCGCGACGGCGACGTCGAATCCGCCGTGCGCGCGGGCCCGCTCGGCGAACCACTCGGCGATCGGCAGCCCGGCCCGCCCGGGGCGGGTGGCGGCGATGATGACGGTCAAGGTGGGCACAGTCGGTCCTTCCTCGCTGAGAGGACTCGTGAGTGGTGGGGGGGGGGGGGGGGGGGGGGCGGGGGGCCGCGCGGCGGGGGGCGGCGGCGGGGGGCGCCCCCGCCGCCGGCCCCGCCCCCCCCCCCCCCCCCCCCGGCCGGCCCCCGCCCGCCCCCGCGCCGCCCGCCCCCCCCCCGCCCGCCGCGCGGGGGGGGGGGGCCTAGCCGAGACCACGCCCCCCCCCCCCCCCCCCCCCCCCCCCACCGCTTTGGCGTGCCCGGACCCGGTGGGGCGGGGGTTAGGGGCCGTTAGGGGTGGGGATCCGCAGGTCAGCACGGCTAGCTTTTCGAAGCGTCTCCAGGTGTGTGTCTTCCACGCCGGCACGGTGATCCTTCGAGTCCTTACGGAGTGGCAGTCGTGAACGATTCCTTGGTCCATTCTCTGCTCGACGCTGCGGTGGCCGATGCGGCCGGGGCGTCGGCGGTCCGCGATCGCGTCGGTGCGTGGACCTACGCGGAGCTCGACGCGTGGAGCCACGCCGTCGCCGTGGTGCTCGCGCGCCGCGGGGTCGGGCACGCCGATCGCGTCGTCGTGCAGCTGCCCACCGATCGCGCGCTCGTCGCCCTCTTCTACGGCACTTCGCGCCGTGGCGCGGTGTTCGTGCCGATCAACCCGGCCATGAAGCGGTTCCACTTCGACTCCGTCGTGGCCAACGCCGAACCGGTCCTCGTGCTCACCCCCGAGGAGTTCGGTCCCTTTTGGACCGAGGTCGAGAACGCACTGGGCGAGAAACAAGAAGCGGTCGAGGTGAGCGAAGACGACATCGCCGTCCTCGTCTACACCTCCGGCAGCACCGCCGCGCCGAAGGGCGTGATCGGCCCGCACCGCCAGGTCACCTTCGCCACCGGCGCGATCCAGGCGGTCCTCGGCTACCGCCAGGACGACGTCGTGTTCTGCCGGTTCCCGATGTCCTGGGACTACGGCCTCTACAAGGTGCTGATGTCCACACTCGGCCGCAGCGAGATCGTCCTCGCCGACGCCGAGTCGGACCTGCGGCTGCTGCGGCGGATGCGCGAGGTCGGCGCCACCGTCGTGCCGATCGTCCCGTCGCTGGCCACCATGATCGCCACGCTCGCCGCCCGCGACACCGAGCCGGCCGCGCCCGTGCGGCTGTTCACCAACACCGGCGCCGCCCTGCCCGACGCCACCATCGCCCAGCTGCGGGCAGCCTTTCCGCAAGCCAAGGTCGTCCGCCAGTTCGGCCAGACCGAGTGCAAGCGGATCACGATCATGCCGCCGGACGAGGACACCGAGCGCCCCGGCTCGTCCGGGCTGCCGCTGCCGGGCACGTCCGTGCTGATCCTCGCCGCCGACGGGACCGAGCTGCCGGCCGGGGACATCGGCGAGATCGTCGCCGCCGGCCCGCACGTGATGCCCGGCTACTGGCGGGCCCCCGAGATCTCCGCCCGCGCCTTCCGCCGCGACGAGACGACCGGCGAGCTGCGCCTGCACACCGGCGACTACGGCCGCCTCGACGCCGACGGCTACCTCTACTTCGAGGGCCGCCGCGACGACATGTTCAAGCGCAAGGGCATCCGGATGTCCACTTTGGAGATCGAAGCCGCGGCGATGGACATCCCCGGGGTCCGCGCGGCGGGCGCGATCCCGCCGAGCGACACGCGGGACCTCGCCATCTGCGTCGAGACCGACCTGGCACCCACGGCGGTGCTGCGCGAGCTCGCCCAACGGCTGGAACCGCAGAAGGTCCCGTCGTTGTGCCACGTCGTCGAGGAGTTCCCGCTCACGGCGCACGGCAAGAACGCCACGAAGGAACTCGCCCTGCTCGTGGAAGGCGCCCGCAAATGAGCATCGACATCGCCGGCGAGTACGGCACGCCCACCTACGTCTACGACCTCGACGTCGTCGCCGAATCGCGCGACCAGCTGTTCGGCATGCTGCCCGAAGGCTTCCAGCTGTTCTACGCGCTGAAGTCCAACCCCCATCCCGAAATCGCCCGCGAGCTGCGCGGCGGCGGGTGCCGCGCGGAGATCAGCTCCACCGGTGAGCTGGCCAACGCGCTGCAGGCGGGGTTCGACCCGGCCGGGATCCTCTACACCGGACCCGGCAAGACGAACGACGAACTCGAGCACGCGATCGCCTCCGGCGTCCGGCTGTTCTCCGTCGAGTCGCTGACCGACCTGCAGCACGTCGGGGCCGCCGCGGAGAAGCACGGCGTCACCGCGTCCGCGCTGCTGCGCGTGAACACCACCGCGAGCAGCGGCGGTACCGGCATCCGGATGATGGGCCGCCCGTCGCAGTTCGGCATCGACGCCGAGACGCTGCCCGAGATCATGCCCGCGCTCAAGGCGGTGCCGGGTGCCCGCGTCGTCGGCGCGCACTTCTTCACGATGAGCAACGCCCAGGACGAGGACGCCCTGCTGGGCGAGTACGAGTTCGTGCTCACCTCGGCCGCGAAGCTGCGTGACGAGGTCGGGCTGCCCCTCGAAATCCTGGACATCGGCGGCGGGTTCTCCTCGCCGTACGCCGTCCCTGGCCCGCGCAGCGACTACCCGAAGCTGCGCTCGGGGCTGGAGACGCTGCTCGACCTGCACCTGCCCGAGTGGCGTGACGGCGGCATCGAGCTGGCCTGCGAGTCGGGCCGCTACCTGTCCGGCAGCTGCGGTTCGCTGCTGGCCGGCGTGGTGAACGTCAAGGACAGCCGCGGCAGCCGGTTCGTCGTGCTCGACGCCGGGATCAACGTCGTCGGCGGGCTGTCCGGCATCGGCAGGCTGCTCCCCGCGGCCGTGGGGATCGAGGAAACCGGCGACGCGACCGGCAGCCTCGTCGGTCCACTGTGTACTCCCGGTGACTCGCTCGCCAAGGCCGCGAAGCTGCCCGAGCTGGCTTCCGGCGACGTCGTCACCGTGCCGAACGTCGGCGCCTACGGCGTCACCGCGAGCCTGATCAGCTTCCTCGGCCGGCCCGCGCCGACGGAGGTCGTGGTGCGCGGCGGCGAGGTCGTCTCGGTGTCGCGATTGGACTACCAGCGCGTCTACGAGGTGTCGCCATGACGGAAGAACTGCGGGCCTACGGCGGCGGGATCGCCACCGGGCCCTCCCGGCGCACGGTGATCGTCAGCAGCATGGCGTCGGACTCGCACACGTGGAACCTGGTCTACCTCGAGCTGCTCGTCGGCGAGCTGGGCTTCGAGGTGGTGAACCTCGGCGCGTGCGTGCCCGACGAGCTGCTGGAGTCGGAGTGCCTGAGCCGTCGCCCGGCGATGCTCGTGCTGAGCAGCGTCAACGGCCACGGCCACCAGGACGGCCTGCGCGTGATCCAGCGGCTGCGCGCCCTGCCCGGGCTGCGCACCATGCCGGTGGTGATCGGCGGCAAGCTCGGCGTCGGCGGTGCGCTGACCGCGGAGGAGACCGCGCAGCTGCTGCTCGCCGGGTTCGACGCGGTGTTCGACGACCAGCAGGGCGCGGCGTCGTTCCGCCGGTTCGCCGCCACGCTGTCGGCCGGCGCGACTCAGGTGGAGGCGTGAGCTTCGAAGAGTTCGTCGCGCGACGCCACGCTGCCGGCGAGCTCGTCGTGCAGCCCCGCATGGGGTTCGCGGACCCGGCCGTCATGCGTGCCGGGCTCATCGCGACGAAGGGTGCGGCCGCCGCGACCGTCGGCACCGTCACGCTCGACAGCTACACCCGCGTCTGCGACACCGCGTCGGTGGCGCACGCGCTGCGCAACGGGATCGCCCTCAACGGCTACCCGATCGTCAACCACCCGGCCGACGTCACGCGCGAGATGCTCGACGGTCTCGAAGGCCCGGACTTCCCGGTGCAGGTGCGCCACGGCTCGGCGCGGCCCGCCGACATCTTCCGGGCCATGATCGCCGCCGGCCTGCACGCCACCGAAGGCGGCCCGGTCTCCTACTGCCTGCCCTACAGCCGGACGCCGCTCGACGAGTCCGTGCGCAACTGGGCGCACTGCTGCGACCTGCTGCTGGACGCCGAGCACCCGGCCGGCCGGCCGCACCTGGAGACGTTCGGCGGCTGCATGATGGGCCAGCTCTGCCCGCCGAGCGAGCTGGTGGCGCTGTCGGTGCTGGAGGCGTTGTTCTTCTACCGCAAGGGCGTGCGCAGCATTTCGGTGAGCTACGCCCAGCAGACCAGCATGACACAGGACCAGGAGGCGGTCTCCGCGCTGCGCCGGCTGTGCGCCGAGCTGCTGCCCGAGGCCACCTGGCACGTCGTGATCTACGCCTACATGGGCCTGTTCCCGCGGACGTCGGACGGCGCGCGGGGCCTGCTCGGGACGGCGGCCGAGCTGGCCGTGACGACCGGGTCGGAACGGCTGATCGTCAAGACCACCGCCGAGGCACACCGGATCCCGACCGTGGCGGAGAACGTCGCGGCACTGGAACACGCCGGCGCGGTGGCGCGGTCGGTCACCGGCAAGGCCACTGTGGACAGTGACAACCAGGTCTACCGCGAGGCGTACGCGCTCGTCGACGCCGTGCTGAACAGCCACGCCGACCTCGGCCGCGCGATCGTCGTCGCGTTCAAGCGCGGCCTGCTCGACGTCCCGTACTGCCTGCACCCGGACAACGCCGGGCAGGCCCGCAGCTACCTCGACCCCACGGGCCGGCTCGGCTGGTCGGAGCTCGGGTCGCTGCCGCTGCGCCGCGTGGTGGAGAGCCACCACGCGGACCGGATCACCTCGTCGACGTTGATGTCGGCGCTTTCCCACATCCAGAACGTCTACGACGCCGAGGCGCTGGAACAACCGATGAGAGCGATTGGGGGCGAGTCGTGACGAGTTCACGCCGGACAGTCCGTGCGTATCCGTTCGACATGCACGAGATCTCCGTTTCCGAGCAGTACCACATCCTGCAGCGCGAAGAGCCGATGAGCCGGGTGCAGATGCCCTTCGGCGAACCGGCCTGGCTGGCGACGAAGTACGCCGACGTCAAGCTGGTGACGACCGACCCGCGGTTCAGCCGGGAGCTCGCGCAGGGCCTCGACCAGCCGCGGATGCGCCGTCAGCAGATGGGCGACGGCATCATGGGGATGGACCCGCCGGACCACTCCCGGCTGCGCCGCCTGGTGGGCAAGGCGTTCACCGCGCGTCGCCTGGAGCAGATGCGCGACGGCGTCAAGGAGCTGGTCAACCGCCTGCTCGACGACATGCAGGCCCACGGCGACAGCGCCGACCTCGTCGAGGAGCTGGCGCGGCCGCTGCCGGTCACCGTCATCTGCGACCTGCTCGGGGTGCCGCAGGAGGACCACAAGATCTTCCGCGAGTGGACCCAGGCGCTGGTCAGCGACGCCACGGCCAAGGGCGACGTGCTCGACGTCTACGGCGACCAGCTCGACAACTACGTGGCCGGGCTGGTGGCCCAGCGTCGCGAGGAGCCGACCGACGACCTGCTCGGCGCGCTCGTCTACGCCCGCGACGCGGGGGACAAGCTGACCGAAAACGAGCTGATCTCGATCGCCGGTGCGGGGTTGCTGACCGGCGGCGTGGAGACGGTTTCGACGGCGCTGCCCAGCTTCATCTTCACGTTGCTGACGCAGCCGGAGCTGCTGGCGCAGCTGCGCGCGGACCCGGACCTGATGCCGACGGCGATCGAGGAGCTGCTGCGGTACGTGCCGATCAACACCGCGGCGATGTTCGCGCGCTACGCCACCGAGGACATCCGCTTCGGCGACGTTGTGGTGCGCGCGGGCGACCCGGTGCTGCCGGCGCTGCACGCGGCCAACCGCGACCCGGAGGTGTTCGCCGACCCGGACCGCATCGACCTGACGCGCAAGCCGAACCCGCACGTCGCGTTCGGCCACGGCCCGCACCACTGCATCGGTGCGCAGCTGGCCCGGCTGGAGCTGCAGGAAGCGCTGAAGGCGATCCTGGCGCGGTTCCCGGACCTGCGGTTCGCGGACGGGCGCGAAGGCGTGAAATGGGAGTACGGCGTGATCGTGCGCGGGCCTTCGCTGCTGCGCATCGCCTGGTGACTTCCCGCCCCTAGAAGCGTTTTCAGGGGATCCGGCGGCGCTGCGCGCCGACCTACGATTGAAAAGACGACCTTGAGTGCTGGCTTGCTACAGCGGTGGAGTGCGGAATGCGTGAGTTTGAAACCGAATCGAATCGGGCGTCCGGGTTCGCGGAGCGGCTGACCGAACTGCCCCCCGGTGACCGCTCGGCATTCCTGGCCGACGTCGTCCACGACGCCACCCGGGCCGCGCTCCTGGCGGCCCGGCCGGACGTCCCGGCGTTGCTCGACCCCGAAAAGGCGTTCTCCGACCACGGGTTCGACTCGCTGGCCGCGGTGGAGCTGCACGCGCGGCTCACCGAGGCCACCGGGCTCGACCTGCCGGTCACGCTGGCCTTCGACCACCCGACGCCGGTCGCCGTCGCGCGCTTCCTGCACGCGGCGGTGTTCGGCGCCGAGGTCGTCCACAGTGGACCTTCGAGCACGGGTGACGTAGACGAGCCGGTCGCGATCGTCGGCATCGGCTGCCGCTACCCGGGCGGGGCCGCCTCGCCCGAGGAGCTGTGGCGGCTCGTCGCCGAAGAAGTGCACACCATCACCGGGTTCCCGACCGACCGCGGCTGGGACCTCGACGGCCTCTACGACCCGGACCCGGACCGCCCGGGCAGCAGCTACGTCACCTCCGGCGGGTTCCTGCCCGACGCCGGGGAGTTCGACGCCGGCTTCTTCGGCATCGCCCCGCGCGAAGCGTCCGCGATGGACCCGCAGCAGCGGCTCGTCCTCGAGACCGCCTGGGAAGCCCTGGAGCGCGCCAAGATCGACCCGACGACGCTGCGCGGCACACCTGCGGGCGTCTTCATCGGCGCCGAGGCCCAGGAGTACGGCCCGCGCCTGCACGAGGCCCCCGACGGCCTCGACGGCTACCTGCTCACCGGCAACGCGCCCAGCGTCGTCTCCGGCCGCGTCGCCTACGCGCTCGGCCTCGAAGGCCCGACGCTGACCGTCGACACCGCGTGCTCCGGCTCGCTCGTCGCGCTCCACCTCGCGGTGCAGTCCCTGCGACGTGGCGAGACCCCGCTCGCGCTCGCCGGCGGCGTCGCCGTCATGGGCGGGCCCGGCACGTTCACCGCGTTCAGCCGCCAGCGCGGCCTCGCCGAAGACGGCCGCTGCAAGGCTTTCGCCGCGGGCGCCGACGGCACCGGGTTCGCCGAGGGTGTCGGTGTCCTGGTGCTGGAACGCCTGTCCGACGCGGTCGCGAACGGGCACACCGTGCTCGCCGTCGTCCGCGGTACCGCCATCAACTCCGACGGTGCCTCCAACGGCCTCACCGCCCCCAACGGCCCGTCGCAGCAGCGCGTCATCCACCGCGCCCTCGCCGACGCCCGGCTGGAAGCGTCCGAAGTGGACGCCGTCGAGGCGCACGGCACCGGCACCCGGCTCGGCGACCCGATCGAGGCGCAGGCCCTGCTCGCCACCTACGGCCAGAGCCGTGAGACGCCGCTGCTGCTCGGCTCGATCAAGTCCAACATCGGCCACACCCAGGCCGCGGCCGGCGTGGCCGGCGTGATCAAGATGGTCGAGGCGATCCGCCGCGGCCGGCTCCCGAAGACCCTGCACGTCGACGCGCCGACGCCGCACGTCGACTGGACCGCGGGCGCGGTCGAGCTGCTGACCGAGGCCCGCGAGTGGCCCGCGGTCGAACGTCCGCGCCGCGCGGGTGTTTCGTCGTTCGGTGTCAGCGGCACCAACGCGCACGTCATCATCGAACAGGCTCCGGCCACCGCCGACGAGACCGTCGACACCCGGCCGCTGCCGGTCGTGCCGCTCGTCGTCTCGGCCCGCAGCGAGGAAGCCCTGCGGGCGCAGGCCGAGAAGCTCGTGTCCACAGTGGAGTCCGCCGACCTCACCGAGATCGGCTTCTCTCTGGCCGGCACGCGTGCCGCGCACGACCACCGCGCCGTCGTCGTCGCCGAGAGCACCGAGGACGCCGTCCGCGGCCTGCGTGCGCTCGCCGCGGGGGAGCAGGACAGCGCCGTCGTCACCGGCGAACGCACGCCGGGCAAGCTCGCGATGCTGTTCACCGGCCAGGGTTCGCAGCGGCTCGCCATGGGCAAGGAGCTGTACCTGGCCCACCCGGTCTTCGCCGAGGTCTTCGACGAGGCCATCGACCACCTCGACGTGCAGATGGACCGCCCGCTGCGCGACGTCCTCTTCGGCGACGACGCCGACGAGCTGAACGGCACCCAGTACGCGCAGTGCACGCTGTTCGCGATCGAGGTCGCGCTGGCGCGGCTGCTGGAGTCGTGGGGTGTCAAGCCGGACGTCCTGCTCGGGCACTCCATCGGTGAACTGGCCGCCGCGCACATCGCCGGCGTCTGGTCGCTGGAGGACGCCTGTCTCGTCGTCGCCGCGCGTGGCCGTCTGATGCAGGCTCTACCCGAGGGTGGCGCGATGGTCGCCGTCGCCGCGACCGAGGACGAGGTCCTGCCGCTGCTCACCGACGGTGTCAGCATCGCCGCGATCAACGGCCCGGCGGCCATCGTCGTCTCCGGTGAGCGGGACGCGGTCGAGGGCGTCGTCGCGGTGTTCCGTGCGCAGGGCCGCAAGACGAGCGAGCTGCGCGTGTCGCACGCGTTCCACTCGCCGCTGATGGAGCCGATGCTCGCCGAGTTCCGCGAGGTCCTGGAGGTCGTCGACTTCGCGCCGCCGTCGATCCCGGTCATCTCGAACGTCACCGGCCGCCTGGCGACCGCCGAGGAGCTGTGCTCGCCCGGTTACTGGCTCTACCACGTCCGGCGGGCCGTGCGATTCGCCGACGGCGTCGCCGCGCTCGCCGCGGCCGGGGTCACCACCGCTCTGGAGGTCGGCCCGGACGCTGTCCTGGCCGCGATGGCCGCCACCGGCCCGCACGGCAACGACATCGCCTTCGTGCCCGCGCAGCGCCGCGGCCACGCCGAGGTCCCGGCACTCGCCGGCGCGCTCGGCCGGCTGCACACCCGCGGCGTGCGGGTCGACTGGACCGCGTTCTTCGGCCCGGCCAACGCCGTGGACCTGCCGACCTACGCCTTCCAGCGCAAGCACTTCTGGCTCACCGCGCCGAGCCACGGCGACGCGGCCGGCTTCGGCCAGCTCGCCTCCGGCCACCCGCTGCTGGCCGCCGAGATCGGCCTGGCCGACCACGACGGCCTGGTCCTCACCGGCCGGATCGGCCTGCGGTCGCACCCGTGGCTCGCCGACCACACCATCGCCGGCACGGCCCTGCTGCCCGGCACCGCGTTCGTCGAGATGGCCCTGCACGCCGCCGAACGGGCGGGCTGCGACGTCGTCGACGAGCTGACCCTGCAGGCACCCCTGTCCGTGCCGGAGGGCCGGGGCGTCGAGGTGCAGGCCGTGGTCGGCCCGGTCGAGGACGGCCGTCGCACCATCGAGTTCTACTCGCGGACCGAGCAGGACGTCGCCTGGACCCGCCACGCCGTCGGCGTGCTGGCCGAGGAGGAGGCCGCCGCGCCCGCGCCGATCACCGAGTGGCCGCCGTCCGGCGCCGAGGTCGTCGCCACGCACGAGCTGTACGAAGAGCTGGCGGCCCAGGGCTACGGCTACGGCCCGCTGTTCCAGGGCCTGCGCACCGCGTGGAAGCGCGACGACGTCGTGTTCGCCGAGGTCGCCCTGCCCACCCGGGACGAGGACTTCGGGATCCACCCGGCACTGCTCGACGCCGTCCTGCACGCCACCGACTTCGCCCCGGGCGAGGCCCGCGAAGCCGACGAGATCCGCCTGCCGTTCGCGTGGACCGGCGTGCGGCTGCACGCCTCCGGCGCGACCGAGGTGCGGGTGCGGATCACTTCGCCCGCCACCGGCGGCGTCTCCCTGGAAGTGACCGACCCGGCGGGGACGCCGGTGCTGTCGGTCGAGTCGTTCCGCTCCCGCCCGGTCAGTGGCACCGACCTGGGCCCGCGGGCCCAGGACCTGCTGCACACCGTCGAATGGACGCCGGTCGCGGCGTCCGACGCCGAGTTCTCGGTGACCGAGGTTTCCGAACTCGCCGAGCTGACCGACGTGCCGGATGCCGTCCTGGTGCGGATCTCCGCGAAGGGCCGGAGCGTTCCGGCCGCGGCCAAGCAGACCGCGCACCGCGTGCTCGCCGTCCTTCAGGAGTTCGTCGGCGACGACCGCTTCGCCTCGGCCAAGCTCGTGCTGCAGACCCGCGGCACGCTCGCCGACTCCGTCGCGCGCGGGCTGGTCCGGTCGGCGCAGGCCGAGCACCCGGGCCGGATCGTGCTGGTCGAAGGTGAGACCACTAGCGCGACGCTGGCCACCGCGCTCGCGTCCGGCGAGCCGGAGCTGCGGATCGACGGCGACCAGGTGCGGACCGCCCGGCTCGTCCGCCTGCTCGCCGACGCCGACGCGCCGGCCTGGCAGGCGGGTGGCACCGTGCTGATCACCGGCGGCACCGGCGGCCTCGGCGCGCAGGTCGCGCGGCACCTCGTGGCCACGCACGGCGTCCGGCACCTGGTGCTGCTCAGCCGTCGTGGAAGCGACGCCCCGGGCGCGGCCGAACTGGTCGCCGAGCTGGGGACGAGCGCAACGGTGCAGGTCATCGCCTGTGACGTCACGAAGAAGCGGTCGCTGTCGGCCGCGCTGAAGAAGATCGAGCAGCCGCTGACCGCCGTCGTCCACACCGCCGGTGTGCTCGACGACGCGATGATCGGCTCGCTCACCGACGATCGCCTCGACACCGTCCTCGGCCCCAAGGTCGACGCCGCTTGGGCGCTGCACGAGCTGACCTCCGACCTGGCCGCGTTCGTCCTGTTCTCGTCCTCGGCCGGCCTGGTCGACGGCGCGGGCCAGGCGAACTACGCGGCGGGCAACACCTTCCTCGACGCGCTCGCCGAGCACCGCCGTGGCCAGGGGCTCCCCGCGACGTCCCTGGCCTGGGGCCTGTGGACCGACGACGGCGCCGCGCTCGGCATGAGCGCCGGACTGTCCGAAAAGGACTTGAGCCGGATCGGCCGGCTGGGTCTCGCCCCGCTGACCGCGTCCGAAAGCCTGGCCGCGCTGGACGCCGCGATCGCCACGGGCACGCCCACCGTGGTGCCCACCCGCGTCGACCGCGTCGCGCTGAGCGCCCGCGACGACGTGCCGGCGCTCCTGCGCGGCCTCGTCCCCGCGAACCGGCGCCGCATCGCCGCGGCGGCCGGGGAGCTCACGCCGGAGCGGCAGTTCGCCGAGCGGTTCGTCTCGCTGTCCGAGGCCGACCGCGACCGCGCGGTGCTGGACCTGGTGCGTACCCACGTCGCGGCCGTGCTCGGCCACGACGGCCCGTCGGCGATCAGCCCGTCCCGCCCGTTCGGCGAGATCGGGTTCGACTCCCTCGCCGCGGTGGAACTGCGCAACATCCTCGACTCCGTCACCGGCCTGCGGCTGCCCGCGACGCTGGTGTTCGACCACCCGACCCCGCGCGCGCTGGCCGAGTACCTGGTCACGCGCGTCGCCGGGCTCGCCCCGGCGACGCCGGTCGCGCCGGTGACCACGGCCGACCCGGAAGAGCCGATCGCCATCGTCGGCATCGCCTGCCGCTACCCCGGCGGCGTCGCGACGCCCGAGGACCTGTGGCGGCTCGTCTCGGGTGGGGAAGAAGCGCTCACGCCGTTCCCGGCCGACCGCGGCTGGAACGTCGACGCGCTCTACGACCCCGAGCCCGGCAAGCCCGGCCACAGCTACGTCAAGCACGGCGCCTTCCTGCACGACGCCGCCGAGTTCGACGCCGACTTCTTCGAGATCAGCCCGCGCGAGGCGGCCGCGATGGACCCGCAGCAGCGGCTGCTGCTGGAAGTGTCCTGGGAGGCGTTCGAGCGGGCCGGCATCGACCCGGTTTCGTTGCGCGGCAGTGCCACCGGTGTGTTCGCCGGCGTCATGTACCACGACTGGGGCACCCGACTCGGTACGGTTTCCGACGACATCGCGGGCTACCTCGGCAACGGCAGCCTCGCCAGCGTCGTCTCCGGCCGCGTCTCGTACGCCCTCGGCCTGGAGGGCCCGACGGTCACCGTCGACACGGCGTGCTCGTCCTCGCTGGTCGCCCTGCACTGGGCGGTCCAGGCCCTGCGCCGCGGCGAGTGCACCCTGGCCCTCGCCGGTGGCGTCACCGTGATGTCCACCCCGGACACGTTCGTCGACTTCAGCCGCCAGCGCGGCCTGTCCGCCGACGGCCGCTGCCGCTCGTTCGCCGACTCGGCCGACGGCACCGGCTGGGGCGAGGGCGCGGGCATGCTGCTCGTCGAGCGGCTCTCCGACGCCAAGCGCAACGGCCACCCGGTCCTGGCGCTGCTCAAGGGCTCCGCGGTCAACCACGACGGCGCGTCCAACGGCCTCACCGCCCCGAACGGTCCCTCGCAGCAGCGCGTGATCGCGAAGGCACTGGCCGACGCGGGTCTCAATCCGTCCGAAGTGGACGCCGTCGAAGGCCACGGCACCGGCACCACGCTGGGCGACCCGATCGAGGCGCAGGCCCTGCTCGCCACCTACGGCCAGGGCCGCGCCGAGGACCAGCCCCTGTGGCTGGGTTCGATCAAGTCCAACATCGGCCACACCCAGGCCGCGGCCGGCGTCGCCGGCATCATCAAGATGGTCATGGCGCTGCGCAACGAGCAGCTGCCGCAGACCCTGCACGTCGACCGTCCGTCCACTGTGGTCGACTGGGACACCGGCGCGGTGCGGCTCCTGACCGAGTCGCGCGACTGGTCCCCCAACGGCCACCCGCGCCGGGCCGCCGTCTCGTCGTTCGGCATCAGCGGCACCAACGCCCACGTGATCATCGAGCAGGCTCCGGCCGACGCCGGGATCGAGCAGCCGGCCGAGCCGCAGCCCGACGCCGTCGTCCCCGTCGCGCTCTCCGGGCGCACCGCGGCCGCCGTGCGCGGCCAGGCCGCCCGGCTGCGCGAGTACCTCGCCGACCACGAAGACATCACCGTCGCCGAGCTGGCTCGCTCGCTGGTCTCGACCCGCTCCGCGCTGGAACAGCGGGCCGTGGTGGTCGCCGGGACCCCGGCCGAACTGGCCGACGGTCTCGACGCGCTGGCCGCCGGCGAGCCCGGCACCGACGTCGTCACCGGCACCGCCGGCGAGGGCAAGCTCGCGTTCCTGTTCTCGGGCCAGGGCGCCCAGCGCGTCGGCATGGGCCAGGCGCTGCACGCCACCTACCCGGTGTTCGCCGAAGCCTTCGACGCCGTCTGCGCCGCGATCGACCCCCTGCTGGACATCCCGCTGCGCGACGTCGTCTTCGGCACGACCGCGCTGGCGAACCGCGGCCTGCTCGACCAGACGCAGTACACGCAGACCGCGCTGTTCGCGGTCGAGGTCGCGCTCTTCCGGCTCGCCGAGTCGTGGGGGATCGTCCCCGACGCCCTGGCCGGGCACTCGATCGGCGAGCTGGCCGCGGCGCACGTCGCCGGCGTGCTCTCCCTCGAGGACGCGGCGGCGCTGGTCGCCGCGCGCGGCCGCCTGATGGGCTCGCTGAGCGAGCCGCCGGGCGCCATGGTTTCGCTGGCCACGACCGAAGAGGGCGCGCGGGAACTGCTGCGCGGGCACGAGGACGAGGTCAGCATCGCCGCCGTCAACGGCCCGGAGTCGATCGTCGTCTCCGGCGTCGCCGAGGTCGTGGCCCGGATCGAGCGGGCGGCCACGGTCGCCGACGTCCGGACGCGCCGGCTGCGCGTGAGCCACGCCTTCCACTCGCCGCTGATGGCCCCGATGCTCGACGAGTTCCGCGAGATCGCCGCCGGCCTGACGTTCCACGCGCCGCGGATCCCGATCTTCTCCACGGTCTCGCCCGGCGCGGACCTGACTTCACCGGAGTACTGGGTCACCCACGTCCGCGAAGCCGTGCGCTTCGGGGACGCGATCGCGGCCCTGGCCGCCGACGGCGTCGAGACGTTCCTCGAGCTGGGGCCGGACAGCGTGCTGTCGGCGCTCGGCCCGCAGAGCGTCGCGAACCCCGACGCGGTCGCGTTCGTGCCGTTCGGCCGCCGCGACCGGGACGAGGTGCGCACCGCGCTGGCCGCGCTCGGCCGTCTCCACACCCGCGGGGCCGCCCAGCTGGGCCGCGTGCTCGGCGACGGCCCGGTCCGGCTCGACCTGCCGACGTACGCCTTCCAGCACAAGCGCTTCTGGCTCGACGCGACGCCGTCCGGCGACGTGACGGCGGTCGGCCAGCAGCCGCTGCCGCACCCGATGCTGGGCGCGGTCGTGCCACTGTCCGGTTCGGACACCACGGTGCTCACCGGCCGGCTGTCGGCCGGGTCGGTGCCGTGGGTGGCCGACCACGTCGTGAAGGGCGCGATCCTGGTGCCCGGCACCGGGTTCGTCGAGCTCGCCATCGCCGCAGGCGACCAGGTCGGCCACTCGACGGTCGAAGAGCTCACGCTGCAGGCGCCGCTGGTCCTGCCGCCGGACGGTGCCGTCGCGCTCCAGGTCGTGGTCGGTCCCGCCGACGGCGACCGCCGCCCGGTCACCGTGTTCTCCCGGCCCACCGACGGCGAAGAGTGGACCCAGCACGCGGTCGGCACGCTGTCCGCGGCGCCGCGGCCCGAGCCCGCCGGGCTCACCGAGTGGCCGCCGGCCGGGGCGACCCCGATCGTGGTCGAGGGCGCGTACGACCTGCTCGACGAGCGTGGCTACGGCTACGGCCCGTCCTTCCAGGGCCTCAAGGCCGCCTGGCGGCGGGGCAACGAGGTCTTCGCCGAGGTCGCGCTGCCGGAGCCGGCGGCGTCGACGGCGAGCCTCTACGGCCTGCACCCGGCGTTGCTCGACATCGCCATGCACGCCGATCTCCTCGGCGACCCGGGTGGCGCGACGCTGCTGCCGTTCGTCTGGAACGGCGTCACGCTGCACGCCGCCGGCGCTTCGGTGCTGCGGGTGCGGATCGAGCGGCTGAACGGCGACGAGGTGTCGGCCATCGAGGTGGCCGACAGCGAAGGCCGTCCGGTCGCGACCATCGACTCGCTCGTCTCGCGTCCGGTCCGCCGGGAGCTGACGGCGTCGCCGGCCGAGGTGGACGGCTCGCTGCTGAAGATCGCCTGGCAGCCCGTCTCCGTGCCGCCGTCCGACGCCGAAGTGGTCGCCATCGGCCGCGGCCGCGTCGGGGTGGCCGCCACCTACGCCGGGTTCGCCGACCTCACCGCGGCGATCGACCGCGGCGAGCCGGTGCCGTCCCTGATCACGCTGACCGTGCCGGGCGCCGAGGGCGATGTCCCGGCGGTGGCCCGCGAGAACGCCGCTTGGCTGCTCGCCGAGCTGCAGGCCTGGCTGGCCGAGCCCCGGTTCGGGATCACGAAGCTGGCCGTGGTGACGCAGGACGCGGTGCCCGCTGGTGAGTCCACTGTGGACGTCACGCAGGGGCTGCTGTGGGGCCTGGCCCGTGGGGCGCAGGCCGAGCACCCCGGCCGCGTGTTCGTCGTCGACGGTGACGAGGCCGCGGCGGCCGGGTCCATCGCGGCGGTCGTCGCCTCCGGGGAGCCGGAAGCAGCTATTCGCGAGGGCGCGGTGCTCGTGCCGCGGTACGCCAAGACCGAGTCCGGCGACGCTTCGCCGTGGCGGGCCGGCGGTGCCGTGCTGATCACCGGTGGCACCGGCGGGCTCGGCAGCCTGCTGGCGCGCTACCTGGTGGCCGAGCACGGCGTCACCGACCTGGTGCTCACCAGCCGCCGCGGGCTCGGTGCGCCGGGGGCCCCGCAGCTGGTCGAGGACCTGAAAGACCTGGGGGCCCGGGTGCGGGTCGCCGCGTGCGACGTCACCGAGCGCGCCCAGGTCGAGAGCCTGGTCGGCGCGATCGACAACCTCACCGCCGTGGTGCACGCGGCGGGCACGGCCGACAGCGGCGTCTTCGACTCGCTGACCGCCGACCGGCTCGACTCGGTCCTGCGGTCCAAGGTCGACGCCGCCTGGCACCTGCACGAGCTGACGAAGGACCTCGCCGCGTTCGTGCTGTTCTCCTCCGCCGGCGGCCAGGTGCTGCCCGCGGGCCAGGCGAACTACGCCGCGGCCAACGCGTTCCTCGACGGCCTCGCCGCGCACCGGCGGGCCGCGGGCCTGCCGGCGACGGCGCTGGCCTGGGGTCTCTGGGCCGAGAACACCGGCCTCGGCGGCGAACTCGCCGAAGCCGACCTCGCCCGGATGGCGCGGCTCGGCCTCCCCGCGGTCACCGCGGAGCAGGGGCTCGCGCTGTTCGACGCGGCGACCGCCGCCGAGGACGCCGTGATCGCCCCGCTGCGGGTCGACGTCGCGGCGCTGCGGGCCCGCACCGACGACCTGCCGGCCCTGCTGCGCGGGTTCGTCCCGCCGAAGGCCCGCCGGACCGCCAGGGCGGCGGCGAAGGCTGCCGACAACGCACTGGCAGCGGAGCTGGCTTCGCTGGCCGACAACGAGCGTGACCGCGTGCTGCTGGACATCGTCCGCACGCAGGTGGCCACCGTGCTCGGCTACGCGGACAAGTCCGAAGTGGACGGCACCCGGGCGTTCAAGGAGCTCGGCTTCGACTCCCTAGCAGCGGTCGAGCTGCGCAACCTGCTCGGCACCGCCACCGGCCTGACCCTGCCGGCGACGCTGATCTTCGACCACCCGACCGCCAAGGCGGTGGCCGACTTCGTCAAGGGCAAGCTGCTCGGCGCGGTCGCGAAGGTCCCGGCCACCACGACCCGGACCAACGCGTCGATGCAGGAGCCCATCGCGATCGTCGGCATGGCCTGCCGGTACCCCGGCGGCGTCCGGTCGCCGGAGGACCTCTGGCAGCTGCTGGTCGACGAGGTCGACGCGGTGTCGGAGTTCCCGACCAACCGCGGCTGGGACATCGAGAGCATCTACGACCCCGAGCGCGGCAAACGCGGCAAGACCTACGCCCGCGAAGGCGGCTTCCTCCACGAAGGCACGTTGTTCGACCCGGCGTTCTTCGGCATCGGCCCGCGCGAGGCGCTGGCCATGGACCCGCAGCAGCGGCTCCTGCTGGAGACGGCGTGGGAGGCCATCGAGCGGGCCGGCATCGACCCGACCGCGCTGCGCGGCAGCATGACCGGCGTCTTCACCGGCGCGATGTACGACGACTACGGCAGCCGCGTCCCCGGCGCGCCCCTCGACGTCGCCGCCTACATCCCCAACGGCAGCTCGGGCGCGGTCGTCTCCGGCCGCATCTCCTACCTGCTGGGGCTGGAAGGCCCGTGCATGACGGTCGACACCGCGTGCTCGTCCTCGCTGGTCACGCTGCACCTCGCGGTGCAGGCGCTGCGGGCGGGGGAGTGCGGGCTGGCACTGGCGGGCGGCGTCACGCTGCTCTCGCAGCCGGACCTGTTCGTCGACTCCAGCCGCCAGGGTGTGCTGTCGCCCAACGGCCGGTCGAAGTCCTTCTCCGCGGCGTCCGACGGCGTCGGCTGGGCCGAAGGCGCGGGCCTGCTCCTGCTGGAGCGGCTGTCCGACGCCCAGCGCAACGGGCACGAGGTCCTGGCCGTGGTCCGCTCCAGCGCCGTCAACCAGGACGGCGCGTCCAACGGCCTCACCGCGCCGAACGGGCCGTCGCAGGAACGCGTGATCCACGCGGCCCTGGCGGCGGGCGGTCTCACTCCGTCCGAAGTGGACGCCGTGGAGGCGCACGGTTCCGGCACGAAGCTGGGTGACCCGATCGAGGCGCAGGCGCTGCTGGCCACCTACGGCCAGGACCGTCCGGACGGGCGGCCGCTGTACCTGGGCTCGGTGAAGTCCAACATCGGCCACGCGCAGGCTTCCGGCGGCGCGGCGGGCGTGATCAAGGTCGTCCAGGCCATGCGGCACAACATGCTGCCGAAGTCGCTGCACATCGACGCGCCGTCCCCGGTCGTCGACTGGACCACCGGCGACATCGAGCTGCTGAGCGAGGCTCGCCCGTGGCTGCCCAACGGCCGCCCGCGCCGCGCCGGCGTCTCGTCCTTCGGCATCAGCGGCACCAACGCGCACATCATCATCGAAGAGGCACCGCCGTCCACTGTGGAGCGTCCGCGCCGGACGGCTCCGCCGCTGACGTCGGTTCCGCTGCCGATCGCCGGGACCACTGCGTCGGCGCTCGCCGACCAGGCCGCCCGGATGGCCGCGTGGATCCGGTCGAACCCGGAGCTGGACCTCACCGACGTCGGTTACTCGCTCGCCACCGGGCGAGCGGCCCTCGACCACCGCTCGGTGGTCCTGGCCGCCACCCGTGACGCCGCTTTGAAGGCACTCGACGGCCTCGCCACCGGCGGGACCCCGGCGGGCACGGTGACCGGCGCGACCAGCGCGGCCGACCTGACCGCGTTCCTGTTCACCGGACAGGGCGCCCAGCAGCCGGGCATGGGCCGCGAGCTGTACGAGGCCTTCCCGGTCTTCGCCGGTGCATTCGACGAAGCGTGCGGCCTGTTCGACACCGACGTCCCGCTGAAGCAGGTCATCTGGGCGGAGAAGGGTTCCGCCGACGGCGAGCTGCTGAACAAGACCGCGTACACGCAGTGCGCCCTGTTCGCCATCGAGGTCGCGCTCTACCGCTTGGTCGAGTCGTGGGGCATCACGCCGGACTACGTCGCCGGGCACTCGATCGGTGAGCTGGCCGCGGCGCACGTCGCCGGGGTGCTCTCCCTTGCCGACGCCTGTGCACTGGTCGCGGCTCGCGGCCGGTTGATGCAGGCCCTGCCTTCCGGCGGGGCGATGGCAGCCATCGCGGCCACCGAGGACGAGGTGCGTGCCGCGCTCCCGGCCGAAGTAGACATCGCCGCGGTCAACGGCCCGCGCTCGGTGGTCGTCTCCGGCCCCGAGGCCGCGGTGCAGGCCGCCATGGCCGCCTTCAAGGAAGCCGGACGGCGCGTGAAGCAGCTGGTCGTCTCGCACGCCTTCCACTCCTCGCTGATGGAGCCGATGCTGGCCGAGTTCGCCGTGGTGGCGGAGAAGCTGACGTACTCGGCCCCGGGCATCCCGGTCGTCTCCAACGTGACCGGCCGGATCGCCACCGCCGAGCAGCTCTGCTCGCCGGAGTACTGGGTGAACCACGTGCGGGAAGCCGTCCGGTTCGCCGACGGCGTCGGCGCGCTGCTCTCGGCCGGGGTGACCCGGTTCGTCGAGCTGGGCCCGGACGCCGTGCTGACCGGCATGGCCCGCGAGTGCGACACGTCGCTCGCCGACCGGCCCGACCGCGTCGTGGGCGTGCCCGCGCTGCGCCGGGGCCGCGACGAGGTCCAGACGCTGTTCACCGCGCTGGCCACGCTGTACTCGCGCGGGGCGAAGCCGGACTGGAGTGCCGTGTATGCCGGCCGTGGCGCGTCCACTGTGGGCCTGCCGACGTACGCCTTCCAGAACAAGGAGTACTGGCTCAACGCGACGAAGCGGGCCGGCGACGTCGGCTCGCTGGGCGCCAAGTCCGCCGGGCATCCGCTGCTGGGCGCGCTGGTGGAGCTGCCCGACGGCGGCGCCGTGCTCACCGGCCGGCTCGCGGTCGACCGGCAGACCTGGCTGGCCGACCACGTGGTGATGGGCCGGACGATGCTGCCGGGCACCGCGTACGTCGAGCTGGCCCTGCACGCCGGCGACCAGCTCGGCTGCGACGTCCTGGAAGAGCTGACCCAGCAGGCCCCGCTGCTGCTCCCGGCCGAAGGCGGCGTCGACATCCGGGTCGTCGTCGGCGCTCCGGGCGCGGGCGGCCGTCGTGAGCTGTCGGTGCACTCCCGGATCGAGGACGTCTGGACGCAGCACGCGGCCGGCACGCTGTCCACCGGTGCCCAGCCGGAGGAGTTCGACCTCTCGGTGTGGCCGCCGGAGGGCGCCGAAGCCGCCGACCTCACCGGGCTCTACGACGACCTGGCCGGGCTCGGCTTCGGCTACGGCCCGGTGTTCCGGAACCTGCGCGCGGTCTGGCTGCGTGACGGTGAGGTGTTCGCCGAGGTGGCGCTGCCCGAGGGCACCGCGGCGAGCGAGTTCGGCCTCCACCCGGGCCTGCTCGATTCGGCGCTGGGTGCCACGGACTTCCTCGTCCCCGGTGGCCCGAAGGCGCTGACCGAGACGACGATCCCGTTCGCCTGGAACCAGGTCTCGCTGCACGCGGCCGGAGCCACGACGCTGCGGGTGTGGGTTCGCAAGGAGGGCAAGGACGCCTCGCTGGCGCTGGCCGACGCGACCGGTTCGCCGGTCGCCTGGATCGAGTCGCTGGTGACGCGGCCGGTGTCGGAGGGCCAGCTGGGCGCGAAGGTGCCCGACTCGCTCTACCGGATCGACTGGCAGCCCGCGGCCGGTGTCCGCCTGGTCAAGTCCCTCGAGGGCTGGGCCGTGCTCGGCACCGACGACCTCGGTCTCGGCGTACCGACGCACGAGCGGCTCGTGGCGGCCGACGTCCTGGTCCTGCCGGTCGGCTCCGCCGAAGGGGATGTCCCGGCCCGGGTCCACGCGACCGTCCAGGAAACCCTCGGACAGCTGCAGACCTGGCTCGACGGCTTCGAGGGCAAGCTCCTGGTCGTCACGCGCAACGCCGTGGCCGACAGCGCGGACCTCGCGCAGGCGCCGGTCTGGGGGCTCGTCCGGGCCGCGCAGGCGGAGAACCCCGGGCGGATCCAGATCGTCGACGTCGACGATCTGTCCCAGTCGACGCGTGCCCTGCCCGCGGTGGTCGCCTCCGGTGAGCCGGAAGCGATCGTCCGCGTCGGCGAGGTCCGCGTGCCCCGGCTGGCCAAGGTCACGACGGTCGGCGACCCGGTCGACTGGGACCCGGCCGGCACGGTGCTCATCACCGGCGGCGCGGGCCTGCTCGGCGGCCACCTCGCCCGGCACCTCGTCGCCCGCGGGGCCCGGAACCTCGTCTTGACCAGCCGTCGCGGTCTCGACGCGGCCGGGGCTCGCGAACTCGTCGACGAGCTGGCCGAGCAGGGTGCCGAGGTGACCGTCGCGGCCTGCGACGTCACCGACCGGGCCGAGCTGGCCACCCTCATCGAGTCGCTGCCGGACCTCACCGCCGTGGTGCACGCCGCCGGCCAGATGGACAGCGCGGTGCTGAGCGCGCTCACCCCGGAGCAGGTCGGGAACGTCCTGCGCCCCAAGGTGGACGCCGCCTGGCACCTGCACGAGCTGACCGCTTCGCTGGACCTCAAGGCGTTCGTCCTCTACTCGTCGGCGGGCGGCCTGCTGCTCGCCGCCGGGCAGGCGAACTACGCGGCGGGCAACGTCTTCCTCGACGCGCTGGCCGAACACCGCACGGCGCTGGGCCTCCCGGCGACGTCGCTGGCCTGGGGTCCGTGGGAAGGCAGCGGCGACGCGGTCGACCTGACGCACGTCGCCCGGTACGGGGTCGCGGAGCTGGCCGTCACCGACGGGCTCGCGCTCTTCGACGCCGCCCTCGCGGCCGGTGAACCGACGCTGGTGCCGGTCAAGCTCGCCGACCTGCGGGAAGCCGACCGGCTGGCACCGCTCCTGCGCGGCCTGGTCACGGCCACCCCGCGACGGGCTGCCGCGGCGGCCGGGCCGGCGACGGCGGCACCCGAAGCCGGGTTCGCCGAGAAGCTGACCGGGATGTCGGCCGACGAGCGGGAAACCGCGCTGCTGCAGCTGGTCTGCGAGCATGCGGCGGCCGTCCTCGGCTACGACGACGCTTCGGCGGTCGGGGTCGAGAAGGGCTTCACCGACCTGGGCATCGACTCGCTGGCGGCGCTGGAACTGCGCAACCGGCTCGGGGCCGCCTGCGGGCTGCGCCTGCCGGCGACGCTGATCTTCGACTACCCGAGCCCGCTGCCGCTGACCCGGTTCCTGCTCGGGGAGCTGCTGCCCGAGCTCGGCGAGCCGGTCGAAGAAGTGGCCGAGGCCAACGGAACCGACGAGGTGGCGGCGATCGCCGGGATGGACCTGGCCGACCTGGTCCGGTCCGCGATGGCCGGCGCCCAGACCGAGGATGGAGGGGACTCCCAGTGACCGGCCAACCGAAAAGCTCGCCGTCCACCGAGCAGATCGTCGCCGCGCTGCGTCAGTCCATGATGGACAACGAGCGGCTCAAGGCGGACAACCAGAAGCTCACCGCGGCGATGAGCGAGCCGATCGCGATCATCGGGATGGGCTGCCGCTACCCCGGCGGGGTCACCACGCCTTCGCAACTCTGGGACCTCGTCGCGAGCGGCACCGACGCCGTCGGCGAGTTCCCCGAGGACCGCGGCTGGGACACCCCCTCGCTCTTCGACCCCGCCGGCCGGCCCGGGACGACGTACTCGAAGGAGGGCGGTTTCCTCTACGAAGCCGCCGACTTCGAGCCGGAGTTCTTCGGGATCTCCCCGCGCGAGGCCCGCACGCTCGACCCGCAGCAGCGGATCGTGCTGGAGACGGCGTGGGAGGCCGTGGAACGCGCCGGCATCGTGCCCTCGACGTTGCGGGGCAGCAAGACCGGCGTTTTCGCGGGCGTGATGTACCACGACTACGGCGCCGGGAGCAGCGACGGCAGCCTGATCTCCGGTCGCATCTCCTACACCCTCGGGCTCGAAGGCCCGTCGGTGTCGGTGGACACGGCGTGTTCGTCATCGCTGGTCGCCTTGCACTGGGCGGCGCAGGCGCTGCGCCGCGGCGAGTGTTCGCTGGCGCTGGCCGGCGGCGTGACCGTGATGGTGACGCCGGACATGTTCGTCTACTTCAGCGAGCAGCAAGGGCTTTCCCCGGACGGCCGGTGCAAGGCGTTCGGCAGCGGCGCCGACGGCGTCGGGTGCTCCGAGGGTGCCGGGATGCTGTTGCTGGAGAAGCTTTCCGACGCGCGGCGCAACGGCCACCACGTGCTGGCCGTGCTGCGCGGCAGCGCGGTGAACTCCGACGGCGCGTCCAGCGGCATCACCGTGCCGAACGGGCCCGCGCAGCAGCGGGTGATCCGCGCGGCGCTGGCCGACGCCGGGCTGGAGCTGTCCGATGTGGACGCCGTCGAGGCGCACGGCACCGGCACCAAGCTGGGCGACCCGATCGAGGCTCAGGCGCTGATCTCGACCTACGGCAAGGTGGCGACGCCGGAGCGGCCGCTGCACGTCGGGTCGTTCAAGTCGAACGTCGGCCACACGCAGGCGGCCGCCGGCGTCGGCGGCGTGATCAAGATGGTGGAGGCGCTGCGGCGCGGCGTCCTCCCGCGCACGCTGCACGCCGAAGAGCCGTCGCCGCACGTCGAGTGGACGGACACCGTCTCGCTGCTCACCGCGGAACGGACGTGGCCGGAGACCGGCCGGCCGCGCCGCGCCGGGGTGTCGTCGTTCGGCATCAGCGGGACCAACGCGCACGTGATCGTCGAGCAGGGCGACCCGGTGGCCGTTTCTTCCGGTGATGAAGGCCCGGTGACCTGGCTCCTGTCCGCCAACGACCCCGAGGCCTTGCGGGCGCAGGCGGGCAAGCTGGCCGCGTCCGTGGGCGAAGAGTCCACTGTGGACGTCGGATATTCGCTGGTGACCACCCGTACTCTTGCCGAACACCGAGCCGGTGTCGTGGCTGCCGATCGTGAGGGCGCGATCCGCGTGCTCACCGAGTACGCGGCGGGCCGTCCGGCCGGCGTTGTGGAAGGTGTGGCGGGGGCGGGGCGCACGGCGTTCCTGTTCACCGGCCAGGGTGCGCAGCGCGCCGGGATGGGCCTGGAGCTGGCGGCGGCGTTCCCCGCGTTCTCCGAGGTCTTCGACCTGGTGGCCGCCGAACTGGACAAGCACCTCGACGTTCCCCTGAAGACCGTGCTCGGCTCCGGCGAGACCGGGTACACGCAACCCGCGTTGTTCGCGATCGAGGTCGCCGTGTTCCGGCTGCTCGAGTCGTGGGGTGTCCAGCCGGACTACCTGCTGGGGCACTCGATCGGCGAGCTGGCCGCGGCGCACGTCGCCGGCGTGCTCTCGCTCGAAGACGCTTGCACGCTGGTGACGGCCCGGGCGCGGCTGATGCAGGCGCTGCCCACCGGGGGCGCGATGGTCGCCGTGGCGGCGGCCGAAGCCGATGTCCTGCCGCTGCTGGGCGACGGCGTGTCGATCGCCGCCGTCAACGGGCCGGCGTCCGTGGTGCTCTCCGGGGACGAGGACGCGGTGCTCACCGTGGCCTCGAAGTTCTCGAAGACCACGCAGTTGAAGGTGTCGCACGCGTTCCACTCGGCGCTGATGGAGCCGATGCTGGCCGACTTCGCCTTCATCGCCCGGAACCTGACCTACCGCGCGCCGGAGATCCCGATCGTCTCGACGGTTTCGCCGGACGCCGACCTGACCTCGCCGGAGTACTGGGTGAGCCAGGTGCGCGACGCCGTCCGGTTCGCCGACGGGATCCGCACGCTGCTGGACGCGGGCGTCACGACGTTCGTCGAGGTCGGCCCGTCCGCGGTGCTCACCGCGATGGGCCAGACGTGCTTGGGTGAAGACGACCGGGCCACGTTCGTCCCGGTGCTGCGCAAGGACCGGCCCGAAGCCGAGTCGGCGGCCGCCGCGGTCGCCGCTCTCTTCGTCAGCGGGTCCACTGTGGACTTCTCGGCGTTCTACGCCGGCGGGACGGCGGTCGAACTGCCGACGTATGCGTTCCAGCGCAAGCGGTACTGGCTGGAGAACCCGACCGGCGCCCGCGTCCGCGGCGTCGCCGAGGTCGGGCAGCGCGACGCCGAGCACCCGCTGCTGGGTGCCGTCGTCGTCGCGGCCGACTCCGGTGGTGCCGTGCTGACCGGCCGGCTTTCGGCTTCGACGCAGCCGTGGCTCGCCGACCACGTCGTCCAGGGTTCGCTCGTGTTCCCCGGCACGGCGTTCGTCGAGCTGGCGGTCCGCGCGGGTGACGAGGTCGGCTGCGGGCGGCTCGACGAGCTGACCCTGGCCGCGCCGCTGATCGTGCCCCCGGAAGGGGCTGTCCGGCTGCAGGTCGTCGTCGGTGCTCTCGAATCGGAGCAGCGCTCTCTGTCGATTTATTCACAGGCCGAGGATGCTTCGGAATGGGTGCAGCACGGCTCCGGCCGGCTGTCTTCCTTCGTGTCGAGTCCGGCGGCTTTGCCGGAGTGGCCGCCCGCGGGGGCGGTCGAGATCGACGTGACCTCGCGCTACGACGACCTCGCCGCCCAGGGCTTCGACTACGGGCCGGTGTTCGCCGGGCTGCGCCGCGTGTGGCAGGACGGCGACACGCTGGCCGCCGAAGTCGCGCTGCCGGAGGACGCGGACGCGTCGGCGTTCGGCCTGCACCCGGCCCTGCTCGACGCCGCGCTGCACACGATCGGCCTGGCCGGGCCGACCGAGGACAAGCCGGTGCTGCCGTTCGCGTGGTCGGGCGTTTCGCTGCACGCGGCCGGGGCGTCGGAGCTGCGCGTCCTGATTACTTCGGACGTCGAGAACACCGTGTCGCTGACCGCGACGGACGCCACCGGTGCGCCGGTGCTCAGCGTCGAATCGCTTTCGCTGCGGCCGATCGCGGCCGACGCGTTCCGCGCCACGCGCTCGGCGGTCGACGACTCGCTCTTCCGCGTCGAGTGGCAGCCGTTCACAGGTGACGCCGTCTCGGGGGTCACTTCGGCGGTGCTCGGTGCCGGGTTCGGGTTGCCGGGGCAGTCCTATGTGGACCTTCCGGCGCTGGTTTCCGCGGGGGTGGCGCCGGATGTGGTGTTCGCGCCGTTCGTGGCGCCTGCCTCGGCTTCGCCGGCTGCGGCTCGTGAGGCGACGCATCGGTTGCTGGCGCTGGCCCAGGCTTGGGTCGCCGAGGAGACGTTGGCGTCGTCCCGGCTGGTCGTGGTCGCCGCGAACGCGATCGGGACGCGGCCCGACGAGGGCGTCGACGATCTGACGCACGCCGCGCTGTGGGGCGTGATCCGGACGGCTCAGCTGGAGTACCCCGACCGGTTCATGGTCGTGGACGTCGACGGTGGTCCGGTGCCCCTCGATGCGGTGCTCGGGGCGATGTACGCCGACGAGCCGGGCGTCGCGGTGCGGGACGGCGCGGTGCTGGTGCACCGGCTGGCGAAGTTCGTGCCTTCTTCGAATGTGGCCGGGCTGGATCCTGACGGAACCGTGCTGGTCACCGGCGGCACCGGCGTGCTGGGGCAGCTGATCGCGCGGCACCTGGTGACCGACCACGGCGTCAGGAACCTGCTGCTCACGAGCCGTCGTGGTGCTTCGGCGCCGGGGGCCGCCGAGCTGGTGTCGTCGCTGACTTCCTTGGGGGCCACGGTCTCGTTGGAAGCGTGTGATCTCGCCGACCGCGACGCGGTCGCGACTCTGCTGGACGGGGTCTCGCTGACGGCGGTCGTGCACACGGCGGGCGTCGTCGACGACGGCGTGCTGCTCGCGCTGACGCCCGAGCGGATGGACGCGGTGCTGCGGCCGAAGGTCGACGCGGCGTGGAACCTGCACTCGCTGACTGCTTCGCTGGACATTCCTTTCGTGCTGTACTCGTCGGCGGGCGGCACGCTCGGCGCGGCGGGCCAGGCGAACTACTCGGCGGCGAACGTCTTCCTGGACGCGCTGGCCCACCACCGGGCGGCGTCCGGGCGGCACGCGGTGTCACTGGCGTGGGGGTTGTGGTCCGAGGGCGGCATGTCGAACGAGCTGGCGGACACCGACCTGATCCGGATGGCCCGCTCGGGCGTGCTGGGCTTGTCGTTCGCGGACGGGCTTTCGCTGTTCGACGCGACGTTCGGTACGTCGCAGCCTTCACTGGTGCCGGTCCGGCTGGACATGTCCGGCGTGCGAGCCGACGCGCACAGCGTCCCGGCGATGCTCCGGGGCCTGGTCCGCGGTGGCACCCGGCGTCGCGCGGAGGTCGTGGACGACTCGTGGGCCCGGGTGGTGGCCTTGCCGGCGGCGGAGCGCGACCGCGCGCTGCTGGACGTGGTCTGCGGCACGGCGGCGGTGGTCCTCGGCCACGAGCGCCGTGACGCGATCGACCCGCGCAAGGGCTTCATCGAGCTGGGCTTCGATTCCCTGACGGCGATCGAGCTGCGCAACCGCCTGGAATCCCTGACGGGGCAACGGCTGCCGGCGACGCTGATCTTCGACCACCCGTCGGCGGGCGCGCTGGCTTCGTTCCTCGGTGCGGGGCTGACCGAACCGCCGTCCGCGGTGGAGGTCCGGCTGGCGGACCTGGAGACGGAGCTGCGGGCTTTGGACTCCGCGGAGCGGGCATCGGTGGTGGGCCGGCTGCGCGAGCTGGTGGCGACGTTCTCCCCGGCCGACCGCGAGCTCGAGGAGGCGGGCGCGGACGAGCTGTTCGCGATGCTGGACGAAGAACTGGAGTCACAGGGGTAGAACTCCCGGTCACCTCCCCCGGCCGGGTCCAGGGACCGCTTCCGCCAACGGCGCCGGAAGCGGTCCCTTTGCGTTGCGCCGGCCGCGGCTTGCCGTGTCTTGAATGAGTCATTCAGGTCTTCGGAGGTCTTGAATGACTCATTCAAGACCTTCGAGCGCAGGAGACGGTTCGGCACATGTTCGCAGTGAGGGGTTTCGCGGAGCGCCACGCGCGGTGGGTGCTCGACGCGAGTCAGGGATGCGCGGTCGCGAGGAGCGGCCGCGCTGCCGCATGTCTTGAATGACTCATTCAAGACGTCTCATCGGCCGGGCTCGCGGATCGCCGCTCAGGGCGCTCGACGCGAGCCGGAAACACCACCCGGACGAACGCCCCCAGGCGTCCGCCGCGGGGGGCTCACACCTCGGCCAGCAGCCCCAGCGAACACAGCGAGCCCGCCAGCAGCATCATGTCGTAGCGGGTGTCCTCGACGTCCGTCTCCCACAGCGCCGCCAGGACCGCGCTGGCCCGGTCCACGTCGCCGTTGTGCTGCTTCAGCGCGATCCACATCGCCGCCGCCACCGGCTCGCATTCGACCTGGCGGCTCGTGTTGCGGCAGCTCAGCTGGAGGTGGCCGTTGGGGAGCATCCGCTGGGTGACGCCGGGAACGGTCTGGATCGCCATCATGACTACCTCCGGGGGCAGGTCGTTTTCTTCGATGTACCCAGTTTCGCGGACCGGGGCCCGCCGAACCATGGGGTCCGCACCTGAACTCCGCCTGGGGTTTCCCCACCCCACCCCCTAGGGGCTCCAGTCACCCAGCCGGGCCTTGACACTGGCCAGCACGCCCTCGAGCTGCGCGTTCAGGTAGAAGTGCCCACCAGGGAACACCTCCACGACGCACTCGCCCGTCGTGTGGGCGCGCCAGGCGTCCGCCTCGGCCAGCTCCGTCACCGGGTCGTCGTCGCCCACCAGCACGTGGATCGGGCACTCCAGCTCGCGTCCCGGGCGGTGGCGGTACGTCTCGACCGCCGTGTAGTCGCCGCGGATCGCGGGCAGGACTATGCGCAGCAGCTCGTCGTCGCCCAGGACCGCGCTGTCGGTGCCGCTGAGTTCCTTGATGGCCGCGATCAGGCCGTCGTCGTCGCGCTGGTGGATGTACTCGATCCGCTGAGCGGACGGTGCGCGGCAGGCGGACGCGAACAGGCCCAGCGGCCGTGCGCCCCGTGCTTCGAGCCGGCGGGCGACCTCGTAGCCGAGGGTCGCGCCCATGCTGTGGCCGAAGAGGGCCACCGGGCGGTCGAACCACGGGCCGAGGTCGTCGGCGATCGCGTCGGCCATGGTCCCGACGTCGTCGAAGCAGCGTTCGGCGAGCCGGTCCTGGCGGCCGGGGTACTGGACGGCGACGATGTCGGCGTCGAGCCCGGCGGCGGTGGCCGCGCGCGAGAACGGGAAGTAAGCCGTCGCGGACCCGCCCGCGTGCGGCAGGCAGACGAGCCGCACGGCGGCGTCGTCGGCCACGTGGAAGCGCCGGATCCACCGGCTCGTTCTTTCGTTCAGGGCAGTCACAGTTTCCGAAGTGTTCGGGGCTTTCCCCGCACTGGCAACCCCTACCGAAACTGTGTCGGATTCACTCCGCTGGGTGACTTTAGATCGCGGTTGGCCCTGCTTAGGCGCCTGCTGCGAACGTCGTAGGGGCAGGAAGACAACCGCCTGCTTCGAGGAGCTTGCGATGGGCGCGATCTGGGGGCAGAACCGCCGCGAAAATCCGCAGGGGGCCTTGGCTTTTCTCGAGGACCTGTTGATCGAATGCGACGCCGGCGTGGGAGAGACGGTGCTGGTCGGTGGGGGACCGGCCAGCGGGAAGACACACCTGCAGCACCAGGTGGTGGTGCGGGCCAAGGAACTGGGCATCGTCACGCTCACCGCGGCCGGCGCCGCCGACGAGCGCGACGTGGACGGCGGGGTGATCGACCAGCTGCTGGCGAGCCCGCTGCTGCCGCCGTCGCTGACCGGCCGGCCGGCCGATGGCGACGGCAGGGACGTCGATGAACGGATCGCCGAGCTGTGCAGCGCGATCCACCGGCTGGCCCGCGAACGCGCGGTGCTGGTGGCGGTCGACGACCTGCACCACATCGACGAGACTTCGGCGCGGCTCCTGCTGCGCCTGCAGCGGCGGGCGCCGTCCGCGGCACTGCTGCTGGTCCTGAACCACGCCGACGGCTCGTACGCGGATTCGCCGTTCACCTCGCTGCCGCACCGGCACGTCGAGCTGACGCCGCTGTCGGTGCAGGCCATCGCGGAGCTGGTGCAGGGCGACGGGCTGCCCGAGCGGATCCACGAGCTGAGCGCCGGGAACCCGCTGCTGGTCCGTGCGCTGGTCGACGCCCACCGCGGCAGCGCGGACACCGGCTCGGCGTACTCCGAGGCCGTGCAGCGGCTGCTGCACCGCTACGGCTCGCCGCTGCGCGAGGTGGCGACCGCGATCGCCGTCCTGGACAGCGACGTCACCACCGAGGCCGTCGCCATCGTCGCCGGGGTCGACCCCCTGGAGGCCGAGGCGTCCACCGGGCGGCTCGCCGACGCGGGCCTGGTCGCGGGCGTCCGGTTCCGGCCGCCGGCCGCCGCCGCGGTGGTGGGCGGGCTGCGCGGGCCGGAGAAGGTCCGCCTGCACGTCCGGGCCGCCGAGGTCAAGCACGCACGCGGGCTGAGCCCCGCCGAAGTCGCCCGGCACCTCGTCGCCGCGGGCGAGGCGGAGGCCGACTGGGCGCTGCCGGTGCTGGTTGCGGCGGCGGAGCAGGTGATGCTCGGCGACGACATCGAGTTCGCCACCCGCTGCCTGAAGCTCGCGGCCTCGGTCGCGAAGGCGCGGTGGGAGCAGCAGACGATCTCCCAGCTGCTCGCCAAGATCACCTGGCGCGTCAACCCGGCCGCTGCCGCGCCGCACCTGAGATCGCTGCGGGAGGCGGGCTCGCTGGACGCCTCCGACCGGATCGGGCTCGCGCGGCAGTCGCTGTGGCTGGGCGACCGCGACACCTTCGAGCGCTCGTTCGCCGCGCTCGAGACCGACGTCGAGCCGCTCGACCCGCGCACGTCGGCCGAGCTCATCCTCGCCGGCTACTGGCACTACGGCGTCTCGACGACGACGGCCGACCCGGGCGATCCGTGGCTGCACACGGCGAACTCGCTGGCCGCGATGTGGCGCACCGGGGGCACCGAGACGACTTCGGCGTGCGCGGAACGGATCCTGCAGAACTGCCGGCTTTCGGACACTTCGCTGGAGGCGCTGGCGACCGCGATCCTCGCGCTGGCCCACGACGACAAGGCCGACCGCGCGGAAGGCTGGTGCACCTCGCTCAGCGAGGAAGCCGAATACCGCGGCGCGATCACGTGGAAGGCGATGCTCGACGCGATCGGCGCGAGCCTGCGGCTGCGCCGGGGCGACGTCCCCGGTGCCGTGGACCTGGGAACGCGGGCACTGGGCATGCTGGACGCGCCGAACTGGGGCGTCGCGATCAGCTACCCGCTGGCCACGCTGCTGATCGCGCACACCGCGGCCGGCGCGTTCAAGGACGCGGCGGCGGTGCTGCGGCACCCGATGCCGGACGCGGTGTGGGCGACCCTGGGCGGCGTCCGCTACCTGCGGGCGCGCGGGCACTTCCACCTGGCGACCAACCGCGGCCTCGCGGCCGTGAGCGATCTGCAGCAGTGCCGGCGGATCCTGCACGAGCAGGACCTGGAGCTCCCGGCGGTCCTGCCGTGGCAGGCCGACCTCGCGGAGGCGAACCTCGGGCTGGGCAACACGGCCATGGCGGTCGAGCTGGCCAGGCAGTCCCTGGCGGGGCCGGCCGACGCGTACTCGCGCGGGTCCGCCCTGCGGGTGCTGGCGCTGGCCGGCGACGCGGCGGCCCGCCCGGGACTGCTGAACCGGGCGGCGGAGGCGTTCAAGGCGTCCGGCGACCGGCTGGAGCTGGCGAAGACGATGCGCACGATCAACCACCTGAGCCAGCGCGCGGAACGCGCCGGCAGCCTGGTGAAGGCGGTGCACGTGCCGCGGCAGGGCCGGTCCCGGCCGGCGGTTCCCCGCCCGGTGGCGCGTCCGGAGCCGGTGGCGTCGCCGTCGGCGTCCGTGCTGAGCGAGGCGGAGCTGAGGGTGGCCGAGCTGGCGGTGGAAGGCCGCACGAACCGGCAGATCGCGGAGACGCTGTACATCACGGTGAGCACGGTGGAGCAGCACCTGACCCGCGTGTACCGCAAGCTGGGCGTCGCCGGCCGGGCCGCGCTGGCGGGCGAGTTCGCCGACGCCGAGGGCGGGCAGTGACCGTGCTGCTCACCGAGGCCGAGCTGCGGGTCGCCGAGCTGGCCGCGGACGCGACGGGGATCGAAGCGATCGCGGAGGCGCTGGGGGTGCGTGCGGACGAGGCCGCGGGGCTCCTGGAGACGGTGTACCGCAAGCTGGGCCCGCAGGGTGGCGCCTGAACGAGTCGTTCACGGCGTGAAGAACCCGGAAACGCGGCGGAGGCCGGCCACCCCGGAGGCCTTCGCGGCATTTCCGCGGCGCTCGGCCCAGCAGTCCTGGTACGCCATGAGGGGCACCCTCATGGCTCTTATGGCCATGAGGGTGCCCCTCATGGGCGGCCGGGTGCGGCGGCGTTTCCGCGGCGGGCGAGGGGTGGGATGCGCGGCTCAAAGGTCTTGAATGAGTCATTCAGGACCTCCGAAGACCTGAATGACTCATTCAAGACATCCGGAACCGGGTGCGGCGCCGAAGAACCCCGCAACGCACTGAAGGGGGCTTTCCTCGCTTCACAAGCGAGGAAAGCCCCCTTCAGGCAGTGCCGGGCCGGGTCAGGAACCGCGCTGGTCCGCGACCACCGCGGCGATGATGTCGTCCAGCGTCCGGGTCGGCGAGAACCCGATCTGCCCCAACGCCTTCTCGCAGTTCGGGATCCGGCGCTGCATGTCCTCGTACCCGTCGCCGTACGCCTCCTCGTACGGCACCTTCGCGATCGTGCTCGCCGAGCCCGTCGCCGAGATCACGCGCTCGGCGAGCTGGGCGATCGTCGTCTGCTCGGTGCTGCCCAGGTTGAACACCTTGCTGTACGCCGTTTCGTCGGCCAGCAACGCCACCAGTGCCGGGACGACGTCGTGGACGTGGCAGAAGCACCGCGTCTGCTGGCCGTCGCCGAAGACCGTGATCGGTTCGCCCGCCAGGGCCTGCTTCACGAACCGCGGGATGACCATGCCGTAGCGCCCGGTCTGGCGGGGGCCGACCGTGTTGAACGGGCGGACGATCACCGTGCGCAGGCCGTGCTCGACCGCGTACAGGTACGCGAACGTCTCGTCCAGCGCCTTGGCCTCCGCGTACGACCAGCGGTTCTTCAGCGGCGAGCCGATGATCCGGTCGGCGTCCTCGGTGAGGCCGTCGGCGGTGTTCTTGCCGTAGATCTCGCTCGTGGACGCGACCAGGATCGGCACGTCGTGCTGCAGGGCCGCGTCCAGCATGGTCTCCGTGCCGTGCAGGTTGGTCCGCAGGCTCTCCATCGTCTTGTCGAGGATGGTGAAGACGCCGACCGCGGCCGCGAGGTGGAAGATCGCGTCGATGCCGGCCATGCACGCCTCGACCGCCGAGGGGTCGGTCACCGAGCCGCGCACGAAGCGGAAGCCCGGGTTGTCCCGCACGCCGGCGAGGTTGTCGAGCGTGCCGGTGCTGAGGTTGTCGAGCGCGACGACCTCGTGGCCGCGCTCCAGGAGGTGCTCGGTCAGGTGGGAGCCGATGAAGCCGGCGCCGCCGGTGATGAGGTAACGCACGTCGGGTGTCCTCTCAGTTCGCGAAGAGCGCGGGGTCGAAGCGGTAAGTGGCGTCGATGACGAGCGGGCACTGCCCGAGCCAGTCGTACCCGTGGCCGGGCTGGATGGTGTGGATCAGCGCGACGTCCCAGTCGTCGCCGTCCGGCTCGACGACGCTGTCGAGCTGGCCGCCGGTGACGCGGATGGTCGGCACGAGCGGGTCGTGGTAGCCGACCTTCGCGCCCTTCGCCGCCAGCAGGTCGATGATGTCCAAAGCGGACGACGACCGGACGTCCTGGACGCCGGGCTTGTACGTCACGCCGACCACCAGCACGCGCGTGCCCGCCAGGCCCTTCCCGTTGCGGGACAACGTGTTGGCGACGCGGTCCACGACCTGCTTGGGACGTTCGGCGATGGCGTGCATGGCCTGCGTGACGAGCGGCGCGTTGTGCTGCGTCGCGCGCAGCTGCCAGAGCAGGTAGTGCGGGTCGCAGGGGATGCAGTGCCCGCCGACACCCGGGCCGGGGTGGAAGGCCATGAAGCCGTAGGGCTTGCTCGCCGCCGCGTCGATCACCTCGATCGGGTCGATCGAGAAGCCGTCGCTGATCTCCGCGAACTCGTTGGCCAGCGCGATGTTCACCGCGCGGAAGGTGTTCTCGTACAGTTTCGTGAGCTCGGCGACCTCCGCCGAGCTGACGCAGTGCACCGCCGGGGTCAGCAGGTTGATGACGCGCTGCGCCATCGCGGTGCACGCCGGCGTCACGCCGCCCAGGACACGCGGGGTCTCCTGCTGTGTGTGCGTGACGTTGCCGGGGTCGATGCGCTCGGGGCTGGACGCGACGAAGATGTCGCGGCCGACCTTGAACCCCTTGGCGACCAGCGGTTTCACCAGCAGCCGCCCGGCGGTGCCGACGTAGCTGGTGGAGGTGAGGATCAGGGTCTGGCCGGTCCGGGCGTGCGCGATCAGCGCGGCGCAGGCGCTCTCGAGCGGGCCGAGGTCGGGCATCAGGTACTCGTCCAGCCCGGTCGGCACGCACACCAGGACCGCGTCGGCCTCGGCCATCCGCGCCAGGTCGGCGGTGAGCTGGAAGTCCTCCTGGTGCACGGCTTTCTCCAGCCGGCGGTGGTCGGCCTCGATCAGGTCGACCTCGCCGGAGCGGATCGCGTCGAGGCGGTTCTGCGAGAGGTCGATGCCGATGATGCCGACACCGCTCTCGTGCAGGCCGAGGGCGGTCGGCAGGCCGACGTACCCCATCCCGATGACCGCGACCGAGGTCAGTTCGTTCAGCTCGGCCAGGATTTCGTGTTCAGCGACAGTACTCGTCATTGCGGTTCACCCGTCTCTTGCACGGTGGAAGGGTCAGTGCACGACCCGGACGATTTCGAAGGCTTCGGCGAGTTCGGTGGAGATCTGCGAACCGCGGTATTCGGCGAGGGCGCGGACGCCCCGCTCGCTGCGCGGGTGGGGCCAGGGCTCGAGTTCCTTTCCGTACGCGCGCAGCGCTTCGATCTTGCGCTCGACGTGCGTCTCCTCGAGGCGCTGCCAGCAGTTGGGGCGGAAGGTGACCGGCAGCCCCGACGCCTCGCCGACGTCGGTGGCGGAGCGGATCTCGAAGGTCCGCACCTCCTGCACGCTGCCCTTGCCCGGCCGGCCCGCGACCCGGGCGGCGCGGCTGACGAGCGCGTGGTCGGTGCTCAGGTCGCACATGCTCGTGGTGAGGATGGTGTCGGGCTCGAAGTCCCGGACCTCGTGCTCCACCACCCGGTTGAGCTCGAGGTGGCTGACGGTGTCGAGGCGGTTGTCCCCGAACTCGTGGATGCGCACGCGTTCGATGCCGAGCGTCTTCGCCGCCAGCTCGATCGCGGCGGTGCGGTTGACGACCCCGGCGCCGCTCGAGGACCGCGAGCCGTCGTCGTTGGTGAGGATGCAGAGCGAGATCGTCACACCCTCGTCGGCGAGGCGGGCGATGGTGCCGCCCGCGCCGAGCGTTTCGTCGTCGCCGTGCGCTCCCACGACCAGCAGCTTGCCAATTTTCCTGTGCATACCGGATCCCCAGTCTTCGTGCTGATGGAAGTGCCGTCGCACGGCATCACGGGCAACGGAAGTTTCTTTCACGAAATCTGACATCCGCCGGTCGCGACCGACAACCCCTAAAGACCGTCTAAAGCGGACCTTGGCGGGGGCGCGGGACGGCGGCTAGGGGCGCGATCCCCGCGTTGTCCGGGGCCATTAGGGGTGGGTGCGCCCGCGGTGCGCTCGTATCGTCGATCGCATTGCTGTGGGGGTGCGCGATCCCCCTTTCCAGCGCAGGCGACGTGGAAGGAAAGAGGACTCGTGGGCAACTCCGAAGACAAGCTGGTCGGTGCGCTCCGTGCCTCCCTCAAGGAGAGCGAACGGCTGCGCGAGAAGAACCGGCGGCTGACCGAAGCCGCACGGGAACCGATCGCGATCATCGGCATGGCCTGCCGGTTCCCGGGTGGCGCCACGACCCCGGAAGAGCTCTGGCGGCTGCTGGACGGCGGCATCGACGCGATCGGCGAGTTCCCCGCGAACCGCGGCTGGGACCTGGACCGCCTCTACGACCCGAGCGGTGAGCGCGCGGGCTCGAGCTACGTGCGCGAAGGCGGCTTCCTCCACGACGCGCTGGACTTCGACGCCGACCTCTTCGGCATCAGCCCGCGCGAAGCCCTGCTCATGGACCCGCAGCAACGACTCCTGCTGGAAACCTCCTGGGAGGCCTTCGAACGCGCGGGCATCGCGCCGCATTCGGTCAAGGGCAGCGCCACCGGCGTCTTCGCCGGCACGATGTACCACAACTACCAGGGCAGCTACGGCTCTTCCGGCGTCATCTCCGGCCGGCTCGCCTACACCTTCGGCCTGGAAGGGCCCGCCGTCACCATCGACACGGCGTGCTCGTCGTCGCTCGTCGCGCTGCACATGGCCGTGCAGGCCCTGCGTTCCGGCGAATGCTCGCTCGCGCTCGCGGGCGGTGTTTCGGTGATGTCGACGCCGCGCACCTTCGTCGAGTTCAGCCTCGACGGCACGCTCGCCCGCAGTGCCCGCTGCCGCGCGTTTGCCGACTCCGCCGACGGCACCGGCTGGTCCGAGGGCTGCGGGATGCTGCTGGTGGAGAAGCTGTCCGACGCCCGCCGCAACGGCCACCCGGTGCTCGCGATCGTGCGCGGCACCGCGATCAACCAGGACGGCGCGTCCAACGGCATGACCGCGCCCAACGGTCCCGCCCAGCAGCGCGTCATCCGCCAGGCGCTCGCCAACGCCCGCGTCAGCCCGGACGAGGTCGATGTCGTCGAGGCGCACGGAACCGCGACCAAGCTCGGCGACCCGATCGAGGCCGGCGCGCTGCTCGCCACCTACGGCCAGGGCCGCCCCGAGAACTCCCCGCTGTGGCTGGGTTCGGTGAAGTCCAACGTCGGCCACACGCAGGCCGCGTCCGGCGTGGCCGGCGTGCTGAAGATCGTCCTCTCCCTGAACAACGGCGTGCTGCCGCAGACCCTGCACGTCGACCGGCCGACGACGCAGGTCGACTGGAGCGCCGGGCAGGTCGAGCTGCTCACCGAGCGGCGCACCTGGGAGCGCAACGGGCACCCGCGCCGCGGCGCCGTCTCGTGCTTCGGCCTGAGCGGTACCAACGCCCACGTCATCCTCGAAGAAGCTCCGGACCCCGAAAACGCCGGAGTCGCCGAGGAGACCCCTCGCGACGACGCCGCGATCCCGTTCGTGCTGTCCGGCCGGACACCGCAGGCACTGCGAGCGCAGGCCGCGCGGCTGCTCTCGGACCTCGACGGGAACTCCGCCGGGCCGCTCGACGTCGCCGCGACGCTGGCCGCCGGGCGCACGCACCTCGACCACCGCGCCGCCGTCGTGGCGAGCGGCCGCGACGAGCTGATCGCCGCGCTGCGCGGGTTCGCCGACGGCGAGCCCGGCGCGCTGACCGGCGTCGCCCGCGGCGAGACGAACACCGCGTTCCTGTTCTCCGGCCAGGGTTCCCAGCGCGCCGGGATGGGCGCGGTGCTCGGCGCGAAGTACCCGGCGTTCGCCCAGGCGTACGCCGAGACCTGCGCCGAACTGGACAAGCACCTCGACCGCCCGATCCGCGAAGTGATCGACACCGACGCGGAAGCCCTGTCGCAGACCGGGAACACCCAAGCCGCCCTGTTCGCCTTCGAGGTCGCGCTGTTCCGGCTCGTCGCGTCGTGGGGCCTGGTCCCGGACGCGGTGTGCGGCCACTCCATCGGCGAACTCGCCGCGGCCCACTGCGCCGGTGTGCTTTCCCTCGCCGACGCGGCGAAGCTCGTCGCCGCCCGCGGCCGCCTGATGCAGGCGCTGCCCACCGGCGGCGCGATGGTCGCCGTCGAGGGCACGGCCGACGAGGTCGCCGCCTTCGATCCCGAAGGGACAGTCGACGTCGCCGCCGTCAACGGCCCGCGCTCGGTCGTCATCTCCGGGGCGGAGGAAGCGGTCATCGCGATCGGCGACAAGTTCGTCGACGCGGGACGCCGCACCACGCGGCTGAAGGTCTCGCACGCGTTCCACTCGCGGCTGATGGACCCGATGCTCGCCGAATTCCGTGCGGTGGCAAGGAGTCTCACCTACTCGCAGCCCGAGCTGACCGTCGTCTCGAGCGTCACCGGCGGAGAGGTTTCGGCCGAGCTGACCGATCCCGAGTACTGGGTGACCAACGTCCGGCAGCCGGTCCGGTTCGCCGACGCCGTGCGCGCGCTGGCCGCCGAGGGCGTCAACCGGTTCCTGGAGCTGGGGCCGGACGCGCCGCTGACCGCCGCCGTCCCGCAGTCCGCCGACACCGCGGTCGCCGTCGCGGCGCAGCGCCGGGACGTCCCGGAAGACGTCGCCGTCGCCACCGCGCTCGCCACCCTGCACGTCCGCGGCGTCGTGCCGGACTGGGCCGCGCACTTCGCCGCCCGCGGCGCGGGCCGCGCGGACCTGCCGACCTACGCCTTCCAGCACCAGCGGTACTGGCTGGAGGTGTCGAACGAGTCCGGGGACGTTTCCTCGATCGGCCTCGACCCGGTCGACCACCCGCTGCTCGGCGCGGCCACCCTGCTGGCCGACGCCGACGGCGTGCTGCTGTCCGGCCGGATCTCCGCCGCCACCCACCCGTGGCTCAACGACCACGTCGTCGGCGGCGCGATCCTGTTGCCCGGCACGGCTTTCGTCGAGCTGGCCGTCCGCGCGGGCGACGAGGCCGGCTGCGGCCGCGTCCGCGACCTGACCCTGCACGCGCCGCTGGTGCTGCCCGCCAAGGGCGCCGCGCGGATCCAGGTGCGGATCGGCAAGCCCGCCGCCGACGGCTCCCGCCCGATCAGTGTCCACTCGCGACCGGACGACCTCGCCGCGGCCGCCGGCTGGACCCGGCACGCCGACGGCACCCTCGCCCCCGCCACGGCCGCCGCCACGTTCGACCTGAGCGCGTGGCCCCCCGCCGGCGCCGAGGTCGTCGACCTCGACGGCATGTACGACCTGCTGGCCGAAGCCGGCATGAACTACGGCCCGGTCTTCCAGGGCCTGCGCGCGGCCTGGCGAGCCGGTGACGACATCTTCGCCGAAGTCGCCCTGCCCGAGCAGGACCGGCTCGGCGCCGAAGCGTTCGGCCTGCACCCCGCGGTCTTCGACGCGTCCCTGCACGCTGTTGGCCTGAGCAGCGCGGCGGGGGAGGGCACGACGCTGCCGTACTCCTGGTCCGACGTCGAACTGCTGGCCGCGGGCGCGGCCGCGCTGCGGGTACACGTCCACCCGACCGGGCCGCAGACGGTCGAGCTGCGGCTGGCCGACTCGGCCGGGGCACCGGTCGCCCGCGTCGGGCAGCTGGGACTGCGCCGGATCAGCGAGGAACAGCTCGCCGCGGCCCGTGCGAAGCCCGGCGGCACCGACTCCCTCTACCGCGTCGACTGGGTTCCCACGACGCTGCCGGAGGCTTCCGAAGCGGACCTCACGGTGTACGAGGTCAAGCCCGGCACGACGGCGGCCGCCGCGAAGAAGGCCGTCCACAGTGCACTGGACGAACTCCAGGCGTGGTCGTCCGCGAACGCGTCCGGACTGCTGATCGTCGTGACCCCCGCCGACCTGGCCGGGGCCGCCGTCGCCGGGCTGGTGCGCTCGGCGCAGGTCGAGAACCCGGGCCGGATCGTGCTGGTCGAAGGCACCGCCACGGCGGAGCAGCTCGCCGCGATCGTCGCCGCCGACGAGACTTCCGTCCGCGTCGACGGTGACCACGTGACCGTGCCGAGGCTGGCCCGCGCGGTGCCCGAGGCCGCCGAGACGCCGGAGTGGGGCACGGTGCTGCTGAGCGGTGGTACCGGCGCGCTGGGCAAGCTCGTCGCGAAGCACCTCGTGCGGCAGCACGGCGTCAAGAACCTCGTGCTCGTCAGCCGTCGTGGCCCGGAAGCCGAGGGCGCCGCCGAACTCGTGGCCGAACTGGCGGAGCTGGGCGCCGAGGCGACCGTCGTGGCCGCCGACCTCGCCAACCGGGCCAAGGTCCGTGCCCTGCTGAAGAAGTACCCGGTGAACTCGGTCGTCCACGCGGCCGGTGTGCTCGACGACGGCGTCCTCGCATCGATGACCCCCGAGCGCGTCGACGGCGTCTTCGACCCGAAAGCCCTGGCGGCCTGGCACCTGCACGAACTGGCCGGCGACCTCACCGCGTTCGTCACGTTCTCCTCGGCCGCCGGCGTGCTGGGCGCGCCGGGCCAGGCCAACTACGCCGCCGCCAACGCCTTCCTGGACGCACTCACCGCGGTGCGCCGCGCCGAAGGCAAGCCGGCGCACTCGCTCGCCTGGGGCATGTGGGAGTCGGCGGCCGGCATGGCCGGCGAAACCCACGGCAAGCGCGGCCTCGGCGCCTTCGGCGTGGAAGAGGGCATGGCGCTGTTCGATGCCGCGGTCGGCGCGGCCGGGGACCTGTACGTCCCGATCAAGCTCGACCTGCCCGCGTGGCGCGACGCGGGCGGCGTCCCCGACCTGCTGCGCGCCCTCGTCCCGGCGTCGCGGCGGACGGTGTCCGGCCGCGAAGCGGGCGCGGACTCGTTGCTGGGCAAGCTGATCCGGCTGCCCGCGGAGAAGCGCCGCGACCACCTGCTCGAGCTGGTGGTCCAGCACTCGGCCGCGGTGCTCGGCCACGGCTCGGCCGACCTGGTCGACGCCGACCGCGCGTTCAAGGACCTCGGGTTCGACTCGCTGACCGCCGTCGAGCTGCGCAACGCGCTCAACGAGGCCACCGGCCTGACCCTGACCGCGACGCTCGTCTTCGACTACCCGACCGCGGGCGACCTCGCGGCGCACCTGCACGAATCGCTGCTGGGCGAACTCGGCGACCCGGCCGAGACCGAAGAGATCACCGCGAGCACCGACGAGCCGATCGCGATCGTCGGCATGGCCTGCCGGTTCCCCGGCGGCGTCACCACCCCGGACGAGCTGTGGGAGCTGGTCGCGGCCGGCCGCGACGGCACTTCGCGGTTCCCGGAAGACCGCTCGTGGGACCTCGACTACTGGCTCGGCATGGCGGCCGCCGCGGGCAAGGAGCCCAACGGCGGCTTCGTCACCGGCGCCACCGACTTCGACGCCGGCTTCTTCGGCATCAGCCCGAACGAAGCCGTGATGATGGACCCGCAGCAGCGGATGCTCCTCGAAGCGTGCTGGGAGGCGTGCGAGTCGGCGGGCATCGACCCGTTGTCGCTCAAGGGAACCGACACCGGCGTGTTCGCCGGCGTGATGCAGTCCGACTACGACCCGGGCCCGCTCGGCACGGTCGAGCACAACGGCCTGTTCCGCGGTTCCGGCGCGCTCGGCAGCGTCGTGTCCGGCCGCGTCGCCTACACCTATGGCCTCGAAGGGCCCGCCGTCTCGATCGACACCGCCTGCTCGTCGTCGCTGGTGGCGCTGCACCTGGCCGTCCAGGCGCTGCGGCAGGGTGACTGCTCACTGGCGCTGGCCGGCGGCGTTGCCGCGCTGGTCTCGCCGGAACCGTTCGTGCACTTCGACAACAGCGGCACCGCCACCGACGGCCGGACGAAGGCCTACTCGGCGGCGGCCGACGGCGTGGGCTGGGCCGAAGGCGTCGGCCTGCTGGTCGTCGAGCGGCTGTCGGACGCCCGGCGCAACGGGCACGAAGTCCTCGCCGTGGTCCGCTCCAGCGCGGTGAACTCCGACGGCGCGTCCAACGGGCTCACCGCCCCGAACGGCCCGTCGCAGGAACGCGTGATCAAGCGTGCGCTCAAGCTCGCGGGCCTGAAGACGTCCGAAGTCGACGCCGTCGAAGGCCACGGCACCGGCACCACGCTGGGCGACCCGATCGAGGCCAACGCGCTGCTCGCCACCTACGGCCGTGACCGGCCCGAGGACGCGCCGCTGTGGCTGGGGTCGGTCAAGTCGAACATCGGGCACGCGCAGGCCGCGGCCGGCGTCGCCGGGGTGATCAAGATGATCCTCGCGATGCGCCACGGCGAGCTGCCGATGACCCGCCACGGCGACGACCCGTCGCCGCACGTCGACTGGTCCGCGGGCGCCGTGCGGCTGCTCGCCGAGACGATCCCGTGGCCCGACCGGGGCCGGCCGCGCCGCGCCGGCGTGTCGGCCTTCGGCTACAGCGGCACCAACGCACACGTGATCCTGGAGCAGGCGCCGCCGGCCGAAGCGGCCGAGCCGGTGCGTGCCGCGGGGGAGCGGCCCGCGGTGCTCCCGCCGTGGCTGCTGACCGCGCGCACACCGGAAGCCCTGCCGCTGCAGGCCGCCGCGCTGCTGACCCACCTGAACGAGAACCCGGACCTGGACCTGCTCGACGTCGGCTTCTCCCTGGCCGTGCGCGAGCCGGTGCTGCCCTACCGCGCCGCGGTGGCCGGGGACGACCAGGCCGAGCTGATCGCGGGGCTCACCGCGCTGGCGGCGGGCGAAGACTCGCCCGCCGTCGTGCGGGGAACCGCCCGCGGCGGCCGGACGGCGTTCCTGTTCCCCGGCCAGGGCACCCAGCGGCCCGGCATGGGCCGCGAGCTGTGCGCGGCGTTCACCGTCTTCGAGCACGCCTTCACGCAGACGAGCGCGCTGTTCGACGGCCACCTCGGCCGGTCGCTGCGTCAGGTCATGTTCGCCGAGGAAGGCTCGGCCGACGCGCAGCTGCTCGACCGGACCGCGTTCACGCAGGCCGCGCTCTTCACCATGCAGGTCGCGCTCTACCGCCTGGTCGAGTCGTGGGGCCTGCGCCCGGACGTGCTGCTGGGCCACTCCGTCGGCGAGATCGCCGCGGCCCACGTCGCCGGGGTGCTTTCGCTGAAGGACGCGGTGAAGCTCGTCGCCCACCGCGGCCAGCTCATGCAGGAGCTTTCCGGTGGTGCCGTCGTCGCGGTCGAAGCCACCGAGGACGAGGTGACGCCGCTGCTCACCGCCGCCTGCGGGATCGCGGCGATCAACGGCCCCACCTCCCTGGTGGTTTCCGGCGCGGAGTCCGACGTCCTCGCGATCGCCGAGCACTTCACGGCGCAGGGCCGCCGGACCAAGCGGCTGGTGATCAGCCAGGCGATCCACTCGCCGCTGCTCGACGAGATCCTCGACGAGCTGCGCGAGATCGCCGAAGAACTGACCTACGAACCCGCCCGGATCCCGGTCGTGTCCACAGTGGACGGCGCGGCGGTGGAGCCGGAACGCTGGGCCGACCCGGAGTACTGGGTGGCCAACTGCCGGCAGTCGGTCCGGTTCCTCGACGGCGTCCGCGCCCTCGAAGCCGCCGGTGTCAGCCGGTACGTCGAACTCGGCACCGACGGGACCCTCGCGGCGATGACCCAGGGCTGCCTGGCCGGGGACCCGCGCGACGCCGTGGTGATCCCCTTGCGGACCAAGACGCAGACGGAGGTCCGGGGCGCGCAGCTGGCGGCCGGCCGGTTCTTCGCCCACGGCATCGGCTTGACCGGCGCGAAGCTGTTCCGCGGCGCCGAGCGCGTCGCGCTGCCGCCGTACGCCTTCCACCGCAGCCGGTACTGGCCGGACGTCGACATGGAAGCACTGCACGCCACCGGCGACCTCACCGCGACCGGGCTCGACGCGACCGAACACCCGCTGGTCTCCGCGTCGCTCGCGGTGGCGGGCTCCACGCAGGTGGTGCTGACCGGGCAGATCTCGGTGCACACGCACCCGTGGCTGGCCGACCACACCGTCGGCGGCACGATCATCTTCCCCGGTGCGGGTTTCGTCGAGCTGGCCGTGCGGGCCGGTGACGAAGCGGGCTGCCCGCGGCTCGACGAGCTGACCCTGGAAGCACCGCTGGTGCTGCCCGAGCTGGGCAAGGTGCGGCTGCAGGTCGTCGTCGACGAGCCGGACGCTTCCGGCCACCGCGCGGTTGCGGTGTATTCGCAGACCGACACCGACGACCCGTGGGTCCGGCACGCGGCAGGCCGGCTGGCGCCGACCGCCGGCGCGGAACCGGCCGGCCTCACGGCGTGGCCGCCCGCCGGTGCCGAACCGCTGAACCTGGACGGGCTGTACGAAGGGTTCGCCGCCGCCGGGCTCGGCTACGGGCCCGCGTTCCAAGGCCTGTCCGCGGCCTGGGTCCGCGACGGCGAGGTGTTCGCCGAGGTCGTCCCGGCCGAAGCCGGGACCGCCGGATTCGGGTTGCACCCGGCCGTCTTCGACGCCGCGCTGCACGCGATCGGCCTCTGCGACACCGTGACGGTCGCGGGCGGGTTGCCGTTCGCGTGGACGGGGGTCGCGCTGCACGCGGCGGGGGCGTCCCGGCTGCGGGTGCGGGTCGTCCCGCTCGGCGCGGACTCCGTGTCGCTCGAGCTGGCGGACCAGACGGGCCGCGCGGTCGCTTCGGTCGGTTCGCTCGTGCTGCGGGCCGGGGCGACGGCCGTTTCGGTGGTCCGCCCGCCCAAGTCACTTCACGGCTGGGCTTGGCAGCCGGTCCCCGTGCCCGCCGGCCCGGTGTCCGACGTCGAGGTCCTCGACCTGCCCACTTCGGGCTCGGTGCAAGAGACGCTGACCCGGGCGCTCGACCGCGTGCGGGACCGGCTGACCGGTTCGCAGGCCACGATGGTGGTGGTCACCCGCGGCGCGGTCGCGCTCGACGGCGAGGACGTCACCGACCTGGCCGGCGCCGCGGTGTGGGGCCTGATCCGCTCCGCGCAGTCGGAAAACCCGGGTCGGTTCGTGCTCGCCGACATCGACGACCACGCCGGTTCGGCGGCCCTGCTGCCGCGGCTCGCGGCTGCCGGGGAACCGCAGCTCGTCGTCCGTGACGGCGTCGCGTACGGCGGGCGGCTGACGCGCCTCGCGCCGTCGGCCGACGCGCCCGCGACGACGTTCGACGCCGAGGGCACCACGCTCGTCACCGGGGCCACCGGCGCGCTCGGCTCCCAGCTCGTGCGCCACCTGGTCACCGAGCACGGCGTGCGGAACCTGCTGCTCGTCAGCCGTCGTGGTGCGGCACCCGGCCAGGTCGAGGACCTGACCGAGCTGGGCGCTTCCGTCACGGTCGCCGCCTGCGACGCCGCCGATGCCGACGCGCTGGAAGGCGTGCTCGCCGCGATCCCGGCCGAGCACCCGCTGACCGCTGTGGTGCACCTGGCCGCGGTGGTGGACGACGCGACCCTCCCGTCGCTGACCCCCGACCGGCTGGCCGCGGTGCTGCGGCCCAAGGTCGACGCCGCGCTCAACCTGCACCGGCTGACGTCGAACCTGGGCGCGTTCGTGCTCTTCTCGTCCGTCGCGGGGCTGCTGGGCAACGCGGGCCAGGGCGCTTACGCCGCCGCGAACAGCTTCCTGGACGGGCTGGCCGCACACCGTCGCGCTCAGGGCGCTCCCGCGCAGTCCCTCGCCTGGGGGCTGTGGGACGCCACCGCGGCGCTGTCCGACGCCGACCGGGCGCGAATGGCACGCACCGGCCTGTCCCCACTGTCCACTGAGGAGGGCCTGGCGCTGTTCGACGCGGCGTCCGCACGGCCGGAGGCGCTGCTGGTGCCGATGAAGGTGGACACTGCTGCGGAAGGCGGCGAAGTCCCGCCGGTGTTCCGGGCTTTGGTCCCGCCGACGCGGCGCACGGCGTCGCGGGCCGAAGGCGGTCCGACGCTGAAGGAGCGCCTGGCCGGGCTCGAACCGCTGCGGCGGGAACGGGCCGTGCTCGACCTGGTCCTGGACCGGACCGCGGGCCTGCTCGGCTACGCCGGCGGCAGCGCGATCGAGGCGCAGCGGCACTTCCTGGAGTCCGGTTTGGACTCACTGACGGCCGTCGAACTGCGCAACGGGCTCAACGAGGACACCGGGCTGCGGCTGCCGCCGACCGTCGTCTTCGACCACCAGACCCCGGCGGGGCTGGCCGCCCACCTGCTGTCCGAACTGGACGGTTCCGGGCCCGCCCCCGAACCGGCCGGGGAGCCCGACGCGCTGGCGGACGTGTTCGCCGACGCGGTGCGGGCCGGGCGGGTCGAGGACGGGCTGAGCATGCTGGCCGCGGTGGCGAACCTCCGCCCGGCGTTCACCTCGTCGGCCGACATCGACGGCCTGCCGGCCCCGGTGCGGCTCAAGGAAGGCACGGCCGGCGCGCAGGTGTTCTGCTTCAGCACGCCGGTCGCGACCGGCGGCGTCTACCAGTACGCCAAGCTGGCCGCCGGGTTCGGCGACGACCGGGAGCTGCACGCCGTGCCGATGCCCGGGTTCCTGCCGGGGGAGGCGCTGCCGTCGTCCCCGGAGGCGATCGTCGAGGTGCTGGCGGAGAGCCTGCGCAAGTCCGCCGGCGACCGGCCGTTCGCGCTGCTGGGGTATTCCTCGGCGGGGATCCTGGTGCACGCGGTGGCGGAGTGCCTGGAGCGCGCCGGGACCCCGGCCGCGGGCATCGTCCTCCTGGACACGTACGTGATCAACGGCGACGACGCGATCGGCGACGGCGCGGCGGACCTGGCGAAGGGCATGCTGGCGAACGAGTCCCAGTACGGCTCCTTCGACCGCGCGAAGCTCACGGCGATGGCCCGCTACATGGACCTGTTGCCCAGCATCGCGATCAGCGGCATCGAGACGCCGTCGCTGCTGGTCCGCGCGGGAGAGCCGTTCGACGCGGAGGCCCGCAACTGGCAGACGACGTGGTCGCACGCCGACGAGGTTCGCACGGCGAAGGGACACCACTTCACGCTGATCGACACGGACGCCCCCACGACGGCCGCCGCGGTGGCCGAGTGGCTCGCGGGCCTGGACTGAAGTCGCGACCCGGCCCGGCGCCGGTGAGATGTCTTGAATGAGTCATTCAGGACATCCGAGGACCTGAATGACTCATTCAAGACATCCGGGCCGCGGCGACCGGGCCGCGCACGCCGGGCGGGCGGGGTGGCGGGCTCAGAAGATGCTCGCCATCCCGGCCACTCCCGCCAGCACGGGCTCGAGCCCGGCGGTCAAGAACGCTTCACGGTCCTCGGCGGTGACCGGGTACCGGCCGTCGGACACCAGGGCCGCCAGCTCGGCCGAGTCGTGCCGAGCCAGGTTGGGCGCGAGGTGATCCCGCACGGCCGACGCCTCCGCCGGGGTCGCCGGGGTGGCCAGGCGAACCGCCGCGGCGGTGGCGAACCCCGTCACCATCGTTTCGCAGCCGAGCAGGTGTTCGCCGCGGACGCCCGCCGCGGCGCACGCCCGCAGGAGCAGTTCGGTCCACGCGAGGCGGTTCGGGGTCACCGGGTCGCCGCGCATCGGCAGGTCCAGCAGCCAGGGCCGGCTCAGCAGCCGGTCGAGCACCGCCCGCGTCCAGGCGCGGACGTCGGCACGCCAGTCGCCCGACGACGCCAGACCCGCGGGCGGCGGGCCCCAGCCCGCGTCGGCGAGCAGGACCGTCAGCTCCTCCTTCGAGCTGACGTAGCGGTACAGCGCGTTCGTCGTCACGCCCACCTCGTGGGCGATGTTCGGGAGCGAGGCGTTGGCGACGCCGTCGGCGTCGGCGAGTCCCACGGCCGCCGCGACGATCTGCGCCACCGAGTGCGACGGCTTGGGCCCGCGGCGCGGCGGCGGCGTGCCGCCCCAGGCCAGTGTCATCCCGGGGGGCAGCTCCGGTGTGGTGTCCCTGTCCAGCATGGTGCGTCTTCCCTGGCGAGTGCTCCGGCAGTAAACTGTGAGAGTCTTACACTGATTTGGGCGGAGGGCGAGCGACGTGAGCGAGAACAGGCCGGTGGCCACGGCCGTCGGCCGGCTCCTGTGGCCGGAGCGTACGCGGGTCACCGAGCTGGATCGCAAGCTCGCCGTCACGCGGATAGAGCACGATCGCGCCGAGGGGCGGTGCGAAGACGCCGAGGTCAGGCTGGCCCGCGTGCGGGTCGCCACCACCCACGCGGAGCTGGACAGCGCCGTCTCCGGCCGGTCCGGATCCACGGTGCCGCCGATCCTGGAGGCCGCGCCGCGGGTCGGGCTGGCGGTCTGGGTCGTGGTCAGCCTGGTCAACGTCGTGGTCTACCTGACCCTGGGGATGGTCAGCGGCCAGTGGGACGGGCCGTGGGTGCTGTGGCCGGTGCTCGGCGGCGGCCTGCTCGTGCTCGGCCTGTGGTCGACGCGGGAGCGGGACCGCCGGATGCGGCTGGGCGACTGACAGGGCAACCCCTGCGTCCCGGTCATCGGGGTCCGGGTTCCGCTCGGAGCCCGATTGGGCTAAACTGTGCAACCCATACACAGATTTGTTCGTACCTGAGATCGGGGGCCGAGATGGCCGAGACGACAGACGGTTCCACGGCCGGGGGGCGCACGGCACTGAAAGTGGTCACGATCGTGTGGCTCGCCGGCACCGGCATTCACCTGCTGATCTGGCTGATCATGTGCTTCGCGACGCTCAGCCTGCACTCGCCGTTCTTCATCTGGCCGCTGATCGGCGGCGCGCTCATCGTGGTGCCGTGGCACTTCGCTACGCGCAACCGCTCGAACGAACGGATCGCGCGGGGATGACTACCTTGACGACCACCGGGTCGCCCGTCCGGCTGGACTCGGTGAAGAAGACGTACGGGCGCGGCGAGAGCGGTGTGGTCGCGCTCGCCGGGGTCAGCGTGGAGTTCCCCGCCGGCAGCTTCACCGCCGTGATGGGGCCGTCGGGATCCGGCAAGAGCACGCTGCTGCACTGCGCCGCCGGGCTCGACCGGCCCGACGAGGGAAGCGTCACGCTCGTGGGCGTCGACCTCAAGGGCCGCAACGAGACCCAGCTGACCGAACTGCGCCGCGAGCACGTGGCGTTCGTGTTCCAGTCGTTCAACTTGATGCCCGCGCTCAACGTCGAGGAGAACATCACCCTCCCGATGCTGTTGGCGGGCAAGGAACCGGACCGGGCGTGGATCGCCCAGGTCGTCGAGCGGGTGGGCCTGTCGCAGCGCATCGGGCACCGTCCCGGCGAGCTGTCCGGTGGCCAGCAGCAGCGCGTGGCGATCGCCCGCGCGCTGGCCGGCCGCTCGGCGGTGACCTTCGCCGACGAGCCGACCGGTGCGCTCGACACGACCACCGCGCTCGAGGTCCTCGGGCTGCTGCGCGAGCTGGCCGACGCGGGTCAGACCATCGTCATGGTCACCCACGACCCGGTCGCCGCGTCGTTCGCCGACGAGGTGCTCTTCCTGGTGGACGGGCAGATCGTGACCAAGATGGCCACCCCGGCCGTCGAGATGGTGGCCGCGGAGCTGGCGCGTCTCGGTGCCCAGGCCAAGCAGGCGAGGGGGCGGCAGTGAGCCCGCGGCGGGTGGTCCTGCGGATGGCGCTGGCCAGCCTGCGGTTCCGCGCGGCCGCCTCGCTGGCGACGTTCGTCGCGGTCCTGGTCGGCTGTTCGCTGCTCATCGCGTGCGGTGGCCTGTTCGAAACCGCGCTGTCGCTCGACGCCCAGCCGCAGCGGCTGGCCGCCGCGCCGGTCGTGGTGACCGGTTCGGCCGGGTTCAAGCTGCCGGACGAGGAGTCGCAGGTCGTTCCCTACGGGGAGCGCTCGGGCATCCCGGCCGGGCAGCTCGCCCAGCTCGCGTCCGTGCCGGGCGTGCGGCAGGTCGTGCCGGACACCACCTTCGCCGCGGTCGTCGTCACCGCGTCCGGGCCGCAGAGCGCCGACGCTCCGCTCGCCGGGCACGGCTGGGACTCGGCCGCGCTGGCGCCTTACTCCCTTGTGGACGGTGCGCAGCCGCGCGCCACGGGCCAGGTCGTGCTGGACGAAGCTTCGGCTGCGACCGCCGGTGTCCGCACCGGGGGCCAGGTCCCCATCGCCGTCAACGGCGCGCCGCCGCGGGACTTCGTGGTCGTCGGCGTCGCGCACGCGGACACGATCGGTCCGGCCCTGTTCTTCTCGCCCGCCGACGCCCAGCAGTTCTCGGTGCACCCCGGCACGGTCGACCTGGCCGGGATCTTCCCCGCGGACGGCGTCGACGCCGGTGAGCTCGCCGCCCGGATCGCCGAGAAGGTGCCCGGGCTGAACGTGCTGACCGGCGCGGACCGCGGGTCCGCCGAGTTCCCCGGCATCGACGGCGCCCAGCTGCCGCTGATCCTGCTCGCCGGCGTGTTCGGCGGCATGGTCCTGGTGGTCATGGCGCTCGTGGTGTCGGCGACGATCAGCCTCACCGTGCGGCAGCGGCAGCAGGAGCTCGCGCTCCTGCGGGCCACCGGCGCGACGCCGCGGCAGGTGCACCGCATGGTGCTCGCCGAGACGATGGTGGTGGCGGCGCTGGGCGCGCTCGTCGGGCTGGTCGGTGGCCGCTTCGTCGGCACGGAGATCTTCAGCTTCACGACCGGCAACGGGATGCTCCCGCCCCAGCTGGAGTTCCAGCAGGGGATCATCGCCTTCGGCGGCGGTCTCGTGCTTTCGCTCGCCATCTCGTTCGCCGCCGCGTGGTTCGCCGCGCTGCCGGCGGCGCGGGCCCGGCCGCTGCAGGCACTCGTCGAGGCGTCCATCCCGCCCGCGAAGGTGAACGACGTGCGCCGCTTCGGCGCGAAGGTGTTCGCCGGGGTCACCGTGCTGCTCGCTGTCGCGACCCTGTTCATGCCGGTGGAGATCGCGTCGGCCGTGTGCGGTCCCGCGGTGCTCACCGGCTCGATCGCCGTCGCGCTGATCGGCCCGGAGCTGATGGCGTTCGTCGCCACGCGCTTCGGCCCGCTGATCCGGCGGGTCGGCGGCCGGGACGCGGTGCTCGCGGTGATCAACTCGCGGACGCGGGCGGTGGCGTTCGCCGCCGTGCTGACGCCGATCACGCTGGCCACCGCGGTCGCGCTCGGCAACGTGTACGCGGAAACCACGCAGCAGCACGCCATCATCGGTGCCTACGCCGACCAGCTGCAGGCCGACGCGGTGGTGACCAGTGGCACGGGTGCGGTTTCGCCCGCGCTGGCCGACGCCGTCCGGCAGGCGCCGGGCGTCGGGTCGGTGTCGCCGCTGGTGACCAGCCAGGGCTGGATCGAGGAGCCCTACGACGGCAATGGCAGCGACCCGGGCCGGCTGCTCGGCCTCGACGTCCGCGACGCGAAGGGCGTGCTGGCGACGCCGGTGACGTCCGGTTCGCTGGGGGAGCTCACCGGTGAGACGGTGGCGTTGCCCGAAGGCATCGCGGACGACCTGGACCTGAAGCTCGGCGACCAGATCACCATGCGCCTCGGTGACGGCGCGCAGGCGAAGGTGAAGATCGTCGCGTTGCTGGACAGCCCCTCGGGCTACCCCAGCATCGTGCTGCCGGCCGCGCTGCTCGCCCCGCACACGACGTCGGGCGTGGCGAACCGGCTGCTGGTCCGCGCGGCGGATGGAAATGATGCAGCGGCCATCGTTTCGGCGGTCACTTCGGCGACGGCGAACTGGCCGGGCGCCACCGTCGGGGACTCCGACGCGGTGACGGAAAGCTTCGCGGCCAGTGCCGACATCGAGGCGATGATCCACTACCTGCTGGCCGTGCTCGCGATCGCGTACGCCGCGATCGCGGCGGTGAACACGCTGGCCGTGGCGGTGCTTTCGCGGCGTCGCGAGTTCGGCGTGCAGCGGTTGGCGGGTGCGCGACGCGGGCAGGTGCGGTCGATGCTGATGATCGAGGGCGGCATCCTGGCCGTGCTCGGCCTGGTGCTCGGGACGGGGATCTCGCTGTTCACGGTGATTCCCATGGCACTCTCGTCCGGCACCGTCGTGCCGATCGGGCCGCTGTGGGTGTTCCTCGCGGTGATCGCCGCGGTGTTCCTGATCGTCTGGCCGGTCACCGCGCTTTCCGCGCGGCTCGCCATGCGGCGGAGCCCGATCGAAGCGGTGACGTTGCCGGGGCAATGAGTTTCGTCCGGACCGGCGGTTGCCGGTTCGGAGGTCTTGAATGAGTCATTCAGGACCTCCGGCGCCCTGAATGAGTCATTCAAGACGCCGGGCCGGCGTGCATCCTGGGCTGCTTCGGCCGGGGAAGCCGCGCAGGCGGGAATTTGTAGGGGTTAGCGGGCCGGCCCGGTGCGGATAGTGTCGAAATCGACTATCCGCACCGGGCCGGCCCGGTTTCCTTTTCTGGAGTGGATCCCATGCGCGTACTCCTGGCCGCTCCGCCGTCGCCCGCGCGGCTGCACAACCTCGTCCCGCTGGCGTGGGCGTTGCGCACCGCGGGCCACGACGTGAAGATCGCCGGGCAGGCGTCGTTCGTCGACGAGATCCTGCGCACCGGCTGCGTCGCGGTCGACCTCGGCACCGAGGACACGGAGTCCGCGGCGCTGACCGAGTTCGCCGAGCTGTGGCGGCCCGACGTCGTGGTCGCCGACGCGCAGGCACCGGCTGCCGGTGCGGGCACCGTGCGGCTGCTGGGCCCGCTCGACGAGTCCGGCCCGGCCGGCTTCGACACCGTTCCGCCGTCTCTGCGGGACTCCTCGGACGCCCGCCCGGTCCGGCACGTGCCGTACTTCGGGCCGGTCGTGGTGCCGGAATGGCTGCGCCGCAAGGCAAGGCGCAGCCGCGTGCTGCTCTCGCTCACGGACGCGACCCTGGCCGGACCGGTGTTCGACGCCCTCGCCGGTCTCGCGGCCGAGGTGGTCTGGGCGACCGACGCGGCGGAGATCCCGGCCGGCGTCACGATGCCGCCGAATGTCCGGCTGGTCGACACGGCACCCCCGGCGGCGCTCCTGCCGACGTGCAGTGCCGTCGTCCACGACGGTGACGCGTCCCTCGCCCTCGCGGCGGCAACCCATGGTGTGCCTCAGCTTTCCCTGACGGAGACGGCGATCGGCGCCCGCATCGCGGCGGCCGGGGCCGGGTTCGTGGGCTCGGCCGACGGCGTCGCGGAACTGGCTTCGCTGAGTGGCGCGGCGACCGCGCTGCGGGACGAGATCGCCGCCCTGCCCGCGCCGCGCGAGCTGGTCGCCGCCCTGACCCGCTGATTGTGGGGCCGTTAGGGGTGGGACGGCACAAAGTCCCTGGGTAGCGTTTTCGACGTGGCACCTTCCACCCCTTTCGCGGTTAGGTGGTCGATTACGTGAGTACCGTTTTTCCTGCCATTTCCCGGCTGCGCGCCGGAACGGGGGTAATGGCGTGAGCGCCGAGAACGAGCGGAAACTGCTCGACTACCTCAAGCGCGCGACCGCCGACCTGCGCGAGGCCAAGGGTGCCCTGCAGGAGGTCCGGCGGCGCGACAGCGAGCCGATCGCGATCGTCGGCATGGACTGCCGCTTTCCCGGCGGCGTGGCGAGCCCCGACGACCTGTGGGAGCTGGTCGGCACCGGGACCGACGCCATCGGCGCGTTCCCGGCCGACCGCGGCTGGCCGCTGGACCGGCTCTACGACCCGGCGGGCGAGCGGCCCGGCACCACGAACACGCGCGAAGGCGGCTTCCTGCGCGACGCCGCGGAATTCGACCCCGAGTTCTTCGGGATCTCGCCCCGCGAGGCGCTCACCATGGACGCCCAGCAGCGGCTGCTGCTGGAGACGTCGTGGACCGCGCTGGAGCGTGCGGGCATCGTCCCGGAAACCCTGCGCGGCAGCAGCACCGGCGTCTTCGCCGGCGTGATGTACCACGATTACCTCGGCCACGCGGCCGCCGGCAGCGTCGTCTCCGGCCGGGTCGCCTACGCGCTCGGGCTGGAAGGCCCCGCGGTCTCGATCGACACGGCTTGCTCGTCCTCCCTGGTCGCGTTGCACTGGGCCACGCAGGCGCTGCGCCGCGGCGACTGCTCGCTGGCCCTCGTCGGCGGTGTCACCGTGATGGCCACCCCCGAGACGTTCGTCTACTTCACCGAGCAGCGCGGCCTGTCCGACGACGGCCGCTGCAAGGCCTTCGCCGCCGGTGCCGACGGCACGGGCTGGGGCGAAGGTGCCGGTGTGCTCGTCGTCGAGCGCCTGTCCGACGCCCGGCGACTGGGCCACGAAGTCCTCGCCGTCGTGCGCGGCAGCGCGGTCAACTCCGACGGCGCGTCCAGCGGCCTGACCGTCCCCAATGGACCGGCGCAGCAGCGCGTGATCCGCCAGGCTCTCGCCACCGCCGGACTGTCCACAATGGACGTCGACCTCGTCGAAGGCCACGGCACCGGCACGAAACTCGGCGACCCGATCGAAGCGCAGGCGCTCCTGGCCACCTACGGCCAGGACCGCGCGGCGGACCAGCCGTTGTGGCTCGGCTCGCTCAAGTCCAACATCGGCCACACCCAGGCGGCCGCCGGGGTCGGCGGTGTCATCAAGGTCGTGCAGGCCATCCGGCACGGCGTGCTCCCGAAGACCCTGCACGTCGACACGCCGTCGCCGCACGTCGACTGGTCGGCCGGCGCGGTCGAACTGCTCACCGAGTCCCGCGAGTGGCCCGCCGTCGACCGCCCCCGCCGCGGCGCGGTGTCGTCGTTCGGCATCAGCGGAACCAACGCCCACGTGATCATCGAGCAGGCCGAGCCCGTCGCCGAGGAGCCCCCGGGCGCCGAGGTGCCGGTCGTCGCGTGGCCGATCTCGGCGGACTCTGCCGACGCCCTCGCCGCGCAGGCCCAGCAGCTCGTGGACCACGTCGGGGACCTGGCGGACGTCGGGTTCTCACTGGCCACGACCCGCTCGGCGCTGGACCACCGCGCCGTCGTCGTCGGCTCCGACCCCGCCGAGCTGCGTGCCGGGCTGACCGCGCTCGCCGCCGGCGAGGACGCGCCGAACGTCGTCCGCGACCGTCGCGGCACCGGCCGGACGGCCTTCCTCTTCACCGGCCAGGGCGCCCAGCGCGCCGGCATGGGCAGGTCCCTCGCCGCGAAGTACCCGGTGTTCGCCGAAGCCCTCGACGCCGTCTGCTCCCGGCTCGACCTCGACCGCGCGGTCTTCGACGACGCCGAAGCCCTGGCACAGACCGGTTTCACACAGCCCGCGCTGTTCGCGTTCGAGGTCGCGCTGTACCGGCTGGTCGAATCCTGGGGCGTCCGGCCCGACCACCTGCTGGGGCACTCGATCGGCGAGCTGGCCGCGGCCCACGTCGCCGGGATCCTCTCGCTCGACGACGCTTGCACGCTCGTCGCGGCCCGCGCCCGGCTCATGCAGGCGTTGCCGGCCGGAGGGGCGATGGTCACGATCCCGGCCGCCGAGGCCGAGGTGACCCCGCTGCTGACGGCCGGGGTGAGCATCGCCGCGATCAACGGCCCGCGCTCCCTGGTGGTCTCTGGCGCCGAGGACGAGGTCGCCGCCGTCGTCGCGCACTTCGAGCGCCCGAAGGAGCTGCGCGTCTCGCACGCCTTCCACTCGCCGCTGATGGAACCGATGCTGGACGAGTTCGCGGTCGTGGCGGAGAAGCTCACCTACGCGAAGCCCGAGATCCCGATCGTCTCCACGGTCGCCGCCGGGGCCGACCTGGCGTCGCCGGAGTACTGGGTGGAGCAGGTCCGCGCGACCGTCCGGTTCGACGACGGCCTGCGCGCGCTCGCCGCCGAAGGCGTCCGGACGTTCGTCGAGCTCGGCCCGGCGCCGGTGCTGACCGCCGCCGCGAGCACCGCCCTGGACGACGAATCGCTCGCCTTCGTCCCGGCCGTGCGCAAGGACCGCGACGAAGCCCACTCGGTCGTCACCGCGGTCGCCACCCTGCACGCCCGCGGGATTCCCGTGGACTGGCCGGCGTTCTACGCCGGTGCCCGTCGCGTCGAGGTGCCGACCTACGCCTTCCGCCGCACCCGTTACTGGCTGTCCGCCACCACCGCGACCGGCGACGCCGCGGACCACGGCCAGCAGCCCGCCGCGCACCCGATGCTCAGCGCCGTCGTCCGCGTGCCCGAGTCGGACACGGTCGTGCTGACCGGGCGGCTGTCGGCGGACACCGTGCCGTGGGTCGCCGACCACGTCGTGCTCGGCACGATCCTGCTGCCGGGGACGGCGTTCATCGAGCTGGCGCGCGCCGCCGCCGAGGAGGTCGGCTGCGCCGGGATCGAAGAGCTGACGCTGCAGGCTCCGCTCACCCTCGCCGAGGGCGCGGGCGCGGCGATCCAGGTCACGCTCGAAGCCGAGGACGCCGGACGCCGGCGCGTCACCGTCCACTCGCGAGCCGACGGCGAGGACGCCTGGACGCTCCACGCCGAAGGCTTCGTGACCGCCGAGGCGGCCGAGCCGTCGTTCGACCTCACCGCGTGGCCGCCCGCGGGCGCCACCGAGGTCGCCCTGGACGACCCCTACGCGCAGCTCGCGGACCTCGGCTACGACTACGGTCCCGCCTTCCAGGGGCTGAGCCGGATGTGGCGCCACGGCGACGACGTCTACGCCGAGGTCGCCCTGGCCGACGCCCGCGACTACGGCCTGCACCCGGCCCTGCTCGACGCCGCCATGCACGCCCAGCTGCTCGGCCCGGTCCCGGAGGACGGCGAAACGAAGCCGATGCTGCCGTTCGCCTTCAGCGGCACCACGTGGCACGCCGCCGGCACCTCCGCGCTGCGCGTCCACGTGTCGCCGGCCGGCCCGGACACCATCACGCTGCGGATCGCCGACGCCACCGGTGCCCCGGTGCTGTCCGTCGGCTCCTTGGCCGCCCGGCCGATCTCGCTCGGCAAGCTGGCGACCGGCTCGCTGTTCCGCGTGGCTTGGGAGCCGGCGCCGGCGGGCACGGCGGTCGCCGCGAAGGTCCTGGAAGTGTCCACATCGGACGGTTCGGTGCCGGCGCGAGCCCGCGCGGCCACCCGTCAGGTGCTCGCCGCCATCCGGGACTCCGAGGACCGACTGGCCGTCGTCACGCGCGGCGCGGTGTCGGTGGCCGGCGAGGACGTCGACCCGGCGCTCGCGACGGTCTGGGGCCTGGTCCGCGCGGCCGAAGCCGAGAACCCGGGCCGGTTCGTGCTGATCGACGGCGAGGACGTCGAAGCGGCCTTGGCCACCGGCGCGCCCGAGACGGCCGTCCGCGACGGCAAGGTCCTGGTGCCGCGCCTGGTCGCGGCGACGCCGTCCGGCGACCTGACCTGGAACCTGGAGCGCACGGTCCTCATCACCGGCGGCACGGGCGGGCTCGGCGCGGTCGTCGCGAAGCACCTGGTGACGAACCACGGAGTCCGGCACCTGCTGCTGACCAGCCGTCGCGGCGCGGACGCACCCGGCGCTCGTGAACTGCGCGACGAACTCGCGAGTTTGGGCGCGGACGTCACGATCGCGAGCTGCGACGTCACCGACCGCGCGTCCGTGGCGGCCCTGCTCGACGGCGTCGAACTGACCGCGGTGGTGCACGCGGCGGGCGTCCCGTCCGCCGGTCGCGTCGAGAACCTGACTGCTGAAGAAGTCGACCGCGTCTTCGCCCCGAAGGTCGACGGCGCCTGGCACCTGCATGAACTCACGAAGGACCTCGACGGGTTCGTCCTGTTCTCCTCGGCCGCGAGCACGGTGCTGGCCGCGGGACAGGCCGGATACGCGGCGGCCAACGCGTTTCTCGATGAGCTGGCCCGCCACCGCCACGCGCAGGGGCTCCCGGCGACGGCCCTCGATTGGGGCGCCTGGGCCGAAGACGGTGGCATGGCCGGCGAACTCGGCGAAGCCGACTTCCGCCGCCTGCGCCGCCTGGGCACCCCGCCGATGGCGACCGCCGACGCACTCGCGCTGTTCGACGCGTGCCTGGTCGCCGAGGACGCCGTCCTCGCGCCGGTGAAGCTGGACCTCGCGGCCCTGCGGTCCCGCGCGGACTCGCTGCCGCCGGTCCTGCGCGGCATGGTCCGGCCTGCGGCCCCCCGCCGCACGGCGGCGAAGAACGACGGCGCCGTCACGGCCCGGCTCTCGACGTTGCCGGAGTCCGAGCGCGAGGCGTACCTCCTGGAGGTCGTCTCCGGTCAGGTCCAGGCGGTGCTGGGCCTCGGGTTCGTCGAGCCCGGCAGGGCGTTCCAGGAGATGGGGTTCGACTCGTTGACGTCGGTGGAGCTGCGCAACCAGCTCGGCGCCCTGACGGGCTTGAAGCTGACGGCGACGATCGTGTTCGACCACCCGACCCCGGCGGCCCTGGCCTCGCGACTGCACGCCTTGCTGGGCCCGAGCCGCGGCGCGGCGGACTCGCTCCTGGCCGAGATCGACCGCTTGGAGGCGTCCCTGGCCGCCGCGGGCTCGCTGAACGGCTCGACGGCGAAGGTCACCGCCCGCCTGGACGCGCTGCTGCGCAAGTGGACCGAGGCGAACACGGGCACCACCGAGTCCGCCGACCTGGACGAAGCCACCGACGACGAGCTCTTCGCCGTGCTCGACGAAGAACTGGGGATCTCATGAGCAACGAGGACAAGCTCCGCGACTACCTGAAGCGCGCGACGGCGGACTTGCAGGCGGCCCGGCGCCGGGTGCAGGAGCTGGAAGCCAAGAACGCCGAACCCATCGCCATCATCGGCATGAGCTGCCGCTACCCCGGGGACGTCCGCACGCCGGACGACCTGTGGGATCTGGTCGACCAGGGCCGCGACGTCATCGGGGAGTTCCCCGCCGACCGCGGGTGGGACCTCGAGGGCATTTACGACCCCACGCCCGACCGGCCCGGCAAGACCTACACGCGCCACGGCGGGTTCCTCTACGACGCCCCGGGCTTCGACGCCGAGTTCTTCGGCATCAGCCCGCGTGACGCCCGCCGCGCCGACCCGCAGCAGCGGATCCTCCTGGAGGCCTCGTGGGAGGCCTTCGAGCGGGCCGGGCTCGACCCGCACGCGCTCAAGGGCAGCCCGACCGGTGTCTACGCCGGCGTCATGTACCACGACTACAGCGCTGGCAGCCCCGACGGCAGCCTCGTCTCCGGACAGGTTTCCTACACCCTCGGCCTCGAAGGCCCGTCGGTCTCGGTGGACACCGCGTGCTCGTCGTCGCTCGTCGCGCTGCACATGGCCGCGCAGGGCCTGCGGGACGGCGACTGCACCCTTGCGCTGGCCGGTGGCGTCGCCGTCATGGGCACGCCGGAGATGTTCGTCGACTTCAGCGGCCGCCGCGGCCTGTCCGCCGACGGCCGCAGCCGGTCCTTTTCGGACGACGCCGATGGGACGTCGTGGGCCGAAGGCGTCGGCGTCCTCGTGCTGGAACGGCTTTCCGACGCGCGCCGCAACGGCCACCGCGTCCTCGCGCTGCTGCGCGGCTCCGCGATCAACCAGGACGGCGCCAGCAACGGCTTCTCCGCGCCCAACGGCCCGTCGCAGGTCCGGGTGATCGAAGCCGCGCTGGCCGACGCCGGGCTGTCGCGGTCCGATGTGGACCTCGTCGAGGCGCACGGCACCGGCACCGCGCTCGGCGACCCGATCGAAGCGCAGTCGCTGATGGAGACCTACGGGCAGCGCACCACCGGTGAGCCGCTGCTGCTCGGCTCGATCAAGTCCAACATGGGGCACCCGCAGGCCGCGGCGGGTGTCGCGGGCGTGATCAAGGTGGTGCAGGCACTGCGCCACGGCAAGGCGCCGCGGACCCTGCACGTCGGCACGCCGTCGACGCACGTCGACTGGACCGCCGGCGCGGTCGAGCTGCTCACCGAGCCGCGCGACTGGCCCGAGGTGGGCCGTCCGCGCCGGGCCGCGGTGTCGTCGTTCGGCGTCAGCGGCACCAACGCGCACGTCATCCTGGAGCAGGCGCCGGCCGAAGACGCCGTCGAGCCGCCGAAGCCCGCGGTGCACCCGCTGGTGCTGTCGGCGAAGACCCCGGCCGCGCTGGCCGAGGCCGCCGGGCAGCTCGCTTCCCACGTGGAGGGCAACCTCGCCGACGTCGCTCACACCCTCGCCACCGGCCGCGCGCAGCTCGACCACCGCGCGGTGGTGCTGTCGGCGGACGCCAAGCAGGCGCTGGAGACGCTGGCCGCGGGCGGTTCGCGGCCCGACATCGTCACCGGCACCGCCGACGTCCGCGGCAAGACCGTGTTCGTCTTCCCCGGTCAGGGCTCGCAGTGGACCGGCATGGCGCTCGAGCTGATCGAGCAGTCGCCGGTGTTCGCCACGCGGATCACCGAATGCGACGAGGCTCTGCGGGAGTTCACCGGCTGGTCCGTGCTCTCGGTGCTGCGCGGTGAGCCCGGCACGCCGCCGGCCGACCGCGTCGACGTCGTCCAGCCGATGCTGTGGGCGGTGATGGTTTCGCTGGCCGCGGTCTGGCGCGCGCACGGCGTCGAGCCGGACATGGTGATCGGGCACTCGCAGGGTGAGATCGCCGCAGCCACTGTTTCGGGCGCACTGTCCCTTCAGGACGGTGCCCGCGTGGTCGCGCTGCGGAGCAAGGCGATCGGCGACGTCCTCGGCGGACGCGGTGGCGGCATGCTGGCCGCCGGGCTCCCCGCCGCCGAACTGCTGAAGCGGCTCGACACCTGGGACGGCCGGATCTCCCTGGCCGCCGACAACGGCGCCACCTCGGCCGTGCTCTCCGGCGACGGCGACGCCCTCGACGAGCTGCGTGACCAGCTCGTCGCCGAAGGCTTCCGCGCCAAGCGCGTCCCGGTGGACTACGCGTCGCACTCCGCGCACGTCGAGCACCTCGCCGACCGCCTGCTGGCGGATCTCGGCCCGATCACCCCCGCCGGCGGGAGCGTCGCGATGACCTCCACGGTGACCGGGGAGCCGGTCGTCGAGTCCACTGTGGACGCGAAGTACTGGTTCACCAACCTGCGCACCACGGTCCGGTTCGCCCCGGTCGTCGCGAAGCTCGCCGAGGCGGGCTACACCCGGTTCGTCGAGGTCAGCCCGCACCCGGTGCTGGCCATGAGCATCCAGGAGACCCTCGACGACGGCGGGCACAGCGGGTCCGTCACCGGCACCCTGCGCCGCGACGAAGGCGGCCTGACGCGCTTCGCGACCTCGCTGGCCGAGCACTCGGTCCGCGGCGGCGCGGCGGACTGGGCGTCGCTGGTGCCCGGCGGCCGGATCACCGATCTGCCGACCTACCCGTTCCAGCACAAGCGCTTCTGGCTCGAAGAGGAAGCCACCACGACGGCGCCCCCGGCGTCGGTCGCCGACCAGGACTTCTGGCAGGACGTCACGAGCGGCGACGTCGACGCGCTGGCTTCCCGGCTCGGCGTCGAAGCCGCGCCCCTAGGTGAGATCGTCCCGGCGCTGGCCGCGTGGCACGGCCGCCGCACCGAGCTGTCCACAGTGGAGTCCTGGCGGTACCGCGTCTCCTGGGCGCCGGTGAACGTCACGGGCGGGCTGACCGGCACCTGGCTGGTCGTCGTGCCGGCGGACGTCCCCGCGGCGGCCGAGCTGGCCGACGCGCTCGCCGAGCAGGGCGACGTCGTGCGCGTCATCGCCACGGCCGACCGCGAAGCCCTCGCCGAGCTGGTCACCGAAGCCACGGCGCTGCGGCCGTTCGACGGCGTGCTGTCGCTGCTCGCCCTCGACACCCGCGAACACCCGGAGCACCCCGCGCTCAGCACCGCGGTCGCCGCCACCATCGCGCTGCTGCAAGCGCTGCGCGACACCGGCGTCGACGCTCCCACCTGGGTCGTCACCCGCGGCGCGGTCGCGGTGGACGCCTTCTCCGACGCCGACCCGGCCGCCGCGGCGGTCTGGGGCCTCGGCACGGTCGCCGCGCTCGACCTGCCCGCCACCTGGGGTGGCCTGGTCGACGTCGACGGCCCCGCCGACGCCGCCCGCCTGGCCGCGGTGGTGTCCGGTGTGGACAGTGAGGACCAGGTCGCGATCCGGCCGTCTGGGGTGTTCGCCCGGCGGATGGTCCGCGCCCCGCTGAAGGGCACCGCCGACGAGTGGAAGCCGCGGGGGACGGTCCTGGTCACCGGCGGCACCGGCGCGATCGGCGCGCACGTCGCCCGGTGGCTGGCCGGCCGCGGCGCCGAGCACATCGTGCTCACCAGCCGCCGCGGGCTCGACGCCGAAGGTGCGCGCGAACTGGTCGACGAGCTGGGCGTCACCGTGGTGGCCTGCGACGTCTCCGACAAGGAGCAGCTGACGGCACTGCTGGCCGAACACCCGCCGACCGCCGTGGTGCACGCCGCCGGCGTCCTCACCGCCGAGTCGCCGCTGGCCGACGTCACGCCCGCGGAGTTCGCCGCGGCCACCCGCGCGAAGGTCACCGGCGCCGCGCTGCTCGACGAGCTGCTCGGCGACACCGAGCTGGACGCGTTCGTGCTGATGTCCTCCGGCGCCGCCGTGTGGGGCACCTCCGGCCAGCCCGCCTACGCCGCGGGCAACGCCTATCTCGACGCCCTCGCCCGGCGCCGCCGGGCCGCGGGCCGCACCGCGACCGCGATCGCCTGGGGCTCCTGGGGTGGCGGCGGCATGGTCGACGCCGAAGCGAGCGACCTGCTGCGCCGCATGGGCCTCGCCGAGATGGCGCCGGAACTCGCCGTCGAAGCACTGGGCCAAGCGCTCGACCACGACGAAACGCAGCTGGTCGTCGCGGACATCGACTGGGCCGCGTTCGCCCCGGTCTACCAGCTCGCCCGCCCGCGGCCGCTGCTGCGCGCGCTGCCCGAGGTGGCCGAGGACAAGACCGAAACCGTCGAGAACACCGGTGACCTCAAGGCGAAACTGGCCGCGCTCACCCCCGCCGAACAGCAGCGGACGCTCCTGGAGCTGGTCCGCGGCGAGGTCGCCGTGGTCGCCGGCTACGACGGCGGCTCGGCGGTCGAACCGGCCCGCGCGTTCAAGGAGCTCGGCTTCGACTCGGTGACCGCGGTCGACCTGCGCAACCGGCTCGGCGCCGCCACCGGGCTGAAGCTCCCGGCGACCGTCGCCTTCGACCACGTCAACCCGCAGGCGCTGGCCGAGCACCTGTGGACCCAGCTCGGCGGGGGCGAAGCGGCCGTGCCCCTCGAAGTGGAGCTGGACCGCCTCGAAGCGGTGGCCGCCGGCCTGGACGCCGCCGAGATCGACCGGTCCCGGATCGTCGCCCGGCTGCAGGCGATGGTGACCACCCTGCACAAGACCCTGTCCGGCACCAAGTCCACCGACGTGCTGGAGACCGCGACCACGGATGAGCTGTTCGCCCTCATCGACAACGAGCTCGGCGCCTGAGAGGTATCCCCACGATGACTGACGAAAGCAAGCTGGTCGACTACCTGAAGCGGGTGACCGCCACCCTGCAGGAGACGCGGGAGCGGCTGCGCGAAGTCGAAGCCGCGGACGCCGAGCCGATCGCCATCGTCGCGATGGGCTGCCGGTACCCGGGCGACGTCCGGTCGCCGGAGGACCTCTGGGACCTGGTCGCCGAGGGCCGCGACGCCATCGGCCCGTTCCCCACCGACCGCGGCTGGGGCCTGGACTCGATGTTCGACGCCGACCCCGACAGCCCGGGCACGAGCTACGTGAGCGAGGGCGGCTTCATCCACGACGTCGCCCAGTTCGACGCGCCCTTCTTCGGCGTCTCGCCGCGCGAGGCGCTCGCCATGGACCCGCAGCAGCGGCTCGTGCTGGAGCTGGCGTGGGAGACCTTCGAGCGCGGCGGCATCGCCCCGCACTCGCTGGCGAAGCAGCAGGTCGGCGTCTTCCTCGGCAGCGGCGACCAGGACTACTACGACGAGCTGCCGCCGTCGGTGCTCGCCGGTGAGGTCCAGGACTACCTGAGCACCGGCAACGCCGGCTCGGTCATCTCCGGCCGGATCGCCTACGCGCTGGGCCTGGAGGGCCCGGCCATCACGATCGACACGGCCTGCTCGTCTTCGCTGGTCGCGCTGCACCTGGCCGTGCAGGCGCTGCGGCAGCGCGACTGCGCGCTGGCGCTGGCCGGCGGCGTCATGGTGATGTCGCGCCCGGGCCCGTTCGTCGCGTTCAGCCGGCAGCGCGGGCTCGCCGCGGACGGCCGCTGCAAGCCCTTCTCCGACAGCGCCGACGGCACCGGCTGGGCCGAGGGCGCGGGCACGCTCTTGCTCGAGCGGCTGTCCGACGCGCGTCGCAACGGCCACCCCATCCTCGCGGTCGTGCGCGGCTCCGCAGTCAACTCCGACGGCGCGTCCAACGGCCTCACCGCGCCCAACGGCCCGTCCCAGCAGCGCGTCATCCGCCAGGCACTGGCGAACGCGCAGCTCTCGGCGTCCGATGTGGACGCCGTCGAAGGTCACGGCACCGGCACCACGCTCGGCGACCCGATCGAGGCCCAGGCCCTGCTCGCCACCTATGGCCAGGACCGCGACCGCCCGCTGTGGCTCGGCTCGATCAAGTCGAACATCGGCCACGCCCAGGGCGCGGCCGGCGTCGGCGGTGTGATCAAGATGGTGCAGGCACTGCAGAACGGTGTCCTGCCGAAGACCCTGCACGTCACCGAGCCGACCACTGAGGTCGACTGGACTTCCGGCACCGTCTCTCTGTTGACCGAGGAGCAGCCTTGGCTCGCGGGCGAAAAGCCCCGCCGCGCCGGGGTTTCCTCGTTCGGCGTGAGCGGCACCAACGCGCACGTGATCGTCGAAGAGGCCCCGCCCGCCGAGGTCGAGGAGACGACGCCGAGCTGGCCCGCCGAAGTGCCGGTCCCGTGGCCCCTTTCCGGGCACGGCACCGCGGCCCTGAAGGCACAGGCTTCGCGGCTGCTGTCCGTTGTGGACGGTGTGTCGCCGATCGACCTCGGCTTCTCGCTGGCGACGTCCCGCTCGCCGCTGTCCCACCGCGCCGTCGTGCTCGACGGGAAGGCCGGGATCGCCGCGCTCGCCGACGGTGAGCCGTCGCCGGACGTGGTCACCGGCACCCAGGTCGAAGGGCTGACCGCGTTCCTGTTCTCCGGCCAGGGCGCGCAGCGCGCCGCCATGGGGGCCGAGCTGGCCGCCGCGTTCCCGGTGTTCGCGGCCGCGCTGGACGAGGTCTGCGCCGAGCTGGACCAGCACCTCGACCGTCCACTGAAGACGGTCGTCTTCGACAAGCCGCGCCTGATCAACCAGACCGGCTACACCCAGCCCGCGCTGTTCGCGATCGAGGTCGCGCTGTTCCGGCTGCTGTCGTCGTGGGGCGTCAAGCCCGACTTCCTGCTCGGCCACTCGGTCGGCGAGCTGGCCGCCGCGCACGTCGCCGGGGTGCTGTCCCTGGCCGACGCGGCGAAACTGGTCGCCGCCCGCGCCAAGCTGATGCAGGCCCTGCCGACCGGTGGTGCGATGGTCGCGCTTCAGGCGACCGAGGACGAAGTCACGCCGCACCTGACCGATGGTGTCAGCATCGCCGCGATCAACGGCCCGGACTCCGTGGTGCTGTCCGGCACCGAAGACGCCGTCGCCGCCGTGGTGGCGCAGTTCGAGGGCCGCAAGTCGTCGAAGCTCAAGGTGTCGCACGCGTTCCACTCGCCGCTGATGGAGCCGATGCTGGCCGAGTTCGCCGAGGTCGCCCGCACGCTCACCTATTCCGAGCCGACGATCCCGCTGGTCTCCAACGTCTCCGGCGCGGTCGCCGGGGGAGAGGTCGCGACGCCGGAGTACTGGGTCTCGCACGTCCGCGCGGCCGTCCGGTTCCACGACGGGCTCACCGCGCTCAGCGACCAGGGCGTCTCGCGGTTCGTCGAGGTCGGGCCGGACGGCGTGCTGTCCGCCCTCGCCCGGCAGAGCTTCGACGCGGTGGTCGTGCCGGTCCTGCGCAAGGACCGCCCCGAGCCACGGGCCGCGCTCACCGCGCTGGCCGAGCTGTACGTCAGCGGCCTGGCCCCGGACTGGGCCGCGGTGTTCGAGGGCCGCGGCGCCCGGCGCGCCGACCTGCCGCCGTACGCCTTCCAGCGCAAGCGCTACTGGCTCGACGCCCGCGCCAACCGCGACGAGGTCACCGCCGCCGGCCTGACCTCCGCCGGGCACCCGCTGCTCGGCGCGGCCATCGCGCTCGCCGACACCGACGGCGTCGTCCTCACCGGCCGCCTGTCCCTCGAGACGCACGCGTGGCTCGACGGCCACCGGCTCGGCGACGTCGCCACCGTGCCTGGCACGGCCTTCCTGGAACTGGCGATCCGCGCCGGCGACCAGGTCGGCTGCGGCCGGATCGAAGAGCTGACGCTCGGCAGCCCGCTGGTCGTCCCGGACCGCACCGGCGTCCAGGTGCAGGTGACGGTCGGGGCCGCGGACGAGAACGGCGTCCGTGCCGTCCAGATCCACTCGCGTCCCGAAGACAGCGGCGAGCCGTGGCTGCTGCACGCCGGCGGCACCGTCGCACCGCAGTCCCACCGCGGCACCGAACTGACCGAATGGCCGCCGTCCGGCGCCGAGCCGGTCGCGATCGACGGCATCTACGACGACTTCGCCGACACGGGCCTCACCTACGGCCCGCTGTTCCGCTCGCTGAAAGCGGTCTTCAAGCGCGGCCGCGAGGTGTTCGCCGAGGTCGCCCTGCCCGAAGACAGCGACGCCGAACGCTTCGGCCTCCACCCGGCCGCACTCGACGCCTGCACGCACGCCCTGCGCATCGCGGGCGGGGGAGACGGCGGAGTCGGCCGCGTCCCGTTCTGCTGGACGGGCGTCGAACTGCACGCCACCGGCGCTTCGGCGCTGCGGGTGCGGTTCACCCCGACCACCGAGGACGGCTTCGCCCTGGACCTCGCCGACACCACGGGGGCGCCCGTCGCCACCGTCGCCGAGACGGTGTTCCGTGCCTTCACCACGCCGGTCGCGGCGGAGGCGCCGCTCTACCGGATCGAGTGGCAGCGGATCCCCGCCGAGTCCACTGTGGACGCCTCCGCCGTCGAGATCTTCGACTGCGCCGGCACCGAGACCCATGAGCTGACCCATCGCGTGCTCACCGCACTGCAGGACTGGCTCGCCGCCGACCACCCGGAGGACGCGCGCCTGGTCGTCGTCACCCGCGGTGCCGTCGCGGCCGCCGGCGGGGTCACCGACCTCGCCGCCTCCGCCGCCTGGGGCCTCGTGCGCTCGGCGCAGGAGGAGAACCCGGACACGTTCGCGCTGCTGGACCTGGACGCCGAAACCGAGGCGGACACGGTCCTGCCGCAGGTCCTAGCGACCGGCGAACCGCAGGCGGCCGTCCGCTTCGGCACGGTGCTCGTCCCGCGGCTCGTCCGCACGACGGCCGCCGCCGAACCGGCCTACTTCCACCCGAACGGCACCGTCCTGGTCACCGGCGCGTCCGGCGCGCTCGGCGGCACACTCGCCCGGCACCTGGTGCGCGAGCACGGCGTCCGCCGCCTGCTCCTGCTCAGCCGGCGCAGTACTCCCGAGCTGGAGAGCCTGGCCGCCGAGCTGGACGTGCACGTCGACATCGCGCTCTGCGACGTCGCCGACCGCGCGGCGCTGGCCCAGGTGCTGGCCGCCATCCCGGCCGAGCACCCGCTCACGTCCGTGGTGCACGCCGCGGGCGTCCTCGACGACGGCGTCATCACGGCGCTGACGCCCGAGCGTCTCGACACCGTGCTGCGGCCGAAGGTCGACGGCGCGCTGAACCTGCACGAACTCACCCGCGACACCGCGCTCTCGGCGTTCGTCCTGTTCTCCTCGGTCTCCGGCGTGCTCGGCGCGCCGGGCCAGGGCGGGTACGCCGCCGCGAACGCGTTCCTCGACGGCCTCGCCGCCCACCGCGTCGCGCACGGCCTGCCCGCGCAGTCGCTGGCCTGGGGCCTGTGGGGCGAAGTCGGCGGCATGGGCGGCACCCTGACCGAGGCCGAGGTCACCCGCCTGGGCGCGAGCGGCATCGTGCCTCTGTCCACTTCGGACGCACTGGACCTCTTCGACCGCGCGCTGGCGTCCCGGCAGGCCGCCGTCGTCCCGGTGAAGCTGGACCTGCCCGCGCTGCGGAAGCTGGACCGGATCCCGAAGACCCTGGAGGACCTGACCGGCCGGCCCACCCGGCGCGCCGCGGCGAACGGGACGGCGGCCGCGGAAGACTCCTTCGCCGCCCGCGTCCGGGCCCTGCCGGAGGCGGACCGGGCCGACGCCGTGCTCGACCTGGTCCGCGCCCACGCCGCGACGGTGCTGGGCTACGGCGGCGGGCACGAGATCGAGCCGGCCGCGCAGTTCCAGTCGCTCGGCTTCGACTCGCTCACCGCGATCGAGCTGCGCAACGGCCTCACCGCGGCGACCGGGCAGCGGCTGCCCGCGACCCTGATCTTCGACCACCCGACGCCGTCGGCGCTGGCCGCGCACCTCCTCACCGAGCTGACGGGCGGGCTGGACCAGGTCGTCACCGTGGTTTCGGTGGCGCACGACGAGCCCATCGCGATCGTCGGCATGGCCTGCCGTCTGCCCGGCGGGGTCACCTCGCCCGAGCAGCTGTGGGAACTGGTCGCCAACGGCCGCGACGCCATCGGCGACTTCCCCGCCGACCGCGGCTGGGACGTCGACGGCCTGCTCGACCCGACCGGCCGCCGTCCGGGCACCACCTACGTCGCCCGCGGCGGGTTCGTCCACGACGCCGGCGAATTCGACGCGACGTTTTTCGGGGTCTCGCCGAAGGAAGCCCCGGCCATCGACCCGCAGCAGCGGCTCCTGCTGGAGGCGTGCTGGGAGGCCCTCGAGCGTTCGGGCATCGACCCGTCCTCGCTCAAGGGCAGCCCGACCGGCGTCTACGCGGGCGTCCAGTACCACGACTACGTGGGCGCGAACAGCGCCGGCTCGATCGTCACCGGCCGGGTGTCTTACACCCTCGGACTGGAAGGCCCGGCGGTCAGCGTCGACACGGCGTGCTCGTCTTCGCTGGTCGCGATGCACATGGCCGCCCAGGCCCTGCGCGGCGGCGACTGCACCCTCGCGCTGGCCGGCGGCGTCACCGTGATGGCGACGCCGGAGACGTTCGTCGAGTTCAGCCGTCAGAAGGGGCTGGCCGCCGACGGCCGCTGCAAGGTCTTCTCCGACGACGCCGACGGCACCACCTGGTCCGAGGGCGTCGGCGTGGTCGTGCTGGAGCGGCTGTCCGAGGCCCGCCGCCTCGGCCACCCGGTCCTCGCGGTGCTCAAGGGCAGCGCGGTCAACCAGGACGGCACGTCCAACGGCCTCACCGCCCCCAACGGCCCCGCCCAGCAGCGCGTCATCCGCGCGGCGCTGGCCGACGCCGGGATCACCGCGGCCGACGTCGACGCCGTCGAGGCGCACGGCACCGGCACGAAGCTGGGCGACCCGATCGAGGTCCAGGCGCTGCTGGCCACCTACGGCAAGGAGACTTCGGCCGACCGTCCGCTGTGGATCGGTTCGGTCAAGTCGAACCTCGGCCACACGCAGGCCGCGGCCGGCGCGGCCGGGGTGATCAAGATGGTGCTGGCCATGCGCCAGGGCGAGCTGCCCGCGACGCTGCACGTCGGCCGCCCGTCCACCGAGATCGACTGGTCGTCCGGCGCGGTCCGGGCCCTGGTGGAGCCGGTGAAGTGGCTGCCCAACGGCCACATCCGCCGGGCCGGCGTCTCGTCGTTCGGCGTCAGCGGCACCAACGCCCACGTGATCCTCGAAGAGGGCGACCGCCGGGAAGTGACCGGCGGGCACGACTACGAAGGCCCGGTCGCCTGGCCGGTGTCCGGCCGCGGCGCCGTCGCGATGCGGGCGCAGGCCGAGCAGCTGATGTCCTATGTGGACGAAGACCCCGAAGGCAGTCTCGCCGACATCGGCTTCTCGCTGGCCACCACGCGCAGCGCGTTCGACCGGCGAGCCGTCCTGATCGGTCAGCGGTCGCCGCAGTTCGTCCGTGGCCTCGCGGCACTGGTCGACGAGGAAGAGGCGCGCGGGGTCGTCAGCGGCATCGCGACCGCGGGCGGGCGCACGGCGTTCCTGTTCGCCGGCCAGGGCGCGCAGCGCGTCGGCATGGGGACCCGGCTCGCCGAGCAGTTCCCGGCCTTCGCGGCCGCGTACGACGAGGTCTGCGCGGAACTCGACCGGCACCTGGACCGCCCGATCCGCTCGGTCACCGACGAGCTGGACGAGACCCGGTACACCCAGCCCGCGCTGTTCGCGCTGGAAGTCGCGCTGTTCCGCTTGGTGCGGTCGTGGGGCGTCAAGCCGGACGCCCTGCTCGGCCACTCGATCGGCGAGATCGCTGCGGCTCACTGCGCGGGCGTGTTCTCCCTGGCGGACGCGGCCAAACTGGTGGTCGCCCGGGGTGCGCTGATGCAGGCGCTGCCGACCGGCGGTGCGATGGTGGCGATCGAAGCGACGCCGGAGGAAGTTCGCGACGACAGCGTCGACATCGCTGCGGTCAACGGGCCGAGCGCGGTCGTCATCTCGGGAGCGGCCGACGCCGTGGCCGCGGTGGCGGCGAAGTTCGAGCGCACCAAGCAGCTGAAGGTGTCGCACGCTTTCCACTCCCGCCTGATGGAGCCGATGCTCGAGGAGTTCCGCGCGATCGCCGCGGAGCTGACCTACGCGTCGCCGCGGATCCCGGTCATCTCGACGGTCGCCGAGGGCGCCGACCTGACCTCGCCGGAGTACTGGGTCCAGCAGGTGCGCGAAGGCGTCCGGTTCGCCGACGCGGTCACCCGCGCCGCGGCCGAGGGCGTCAACCGGTTCCTGGAGCTCGGTCCGGACACCACGCTCGCCGCGATGACGGCCGCGTGCTTCGACGAACGGCCGGAGGTCGTGGCTTCCATGCTGCACAAGGAGAACGACGAAGCCGTCGCCGCGCTGACCGGCGTCGCGCAGCTGCACGTCAGCGGCGTCGACGTCGACTGGGCCGCGATCTACGAGCCCACCGGCGCCCGGCCGGTCTCGCTGCCGACCTACCCGTTCCAGCGGCAGCGCTTCTGGCTGGAAAGCACCACCGGCGCGGTGAGCCAGGAGGACCACCCGCTGCTCGGGGCGGCCCTCGAACTGGCCGGCGCCGACGGGCTGCTGTTCACCGGACGGCTGTCCGTGGGCACCCACCCGTGGCTGGCCGACCACGTCGTCGGCGGCGCGATCCTGTTCCCCGGCACCGGGTTCGTCGAGATGGCGATCCGCGCGGGCGACGAGGCCGGCTGCCCGCGGCTCGACGAGCTGACCCTGGAGTACCCGCTGGTCGTGCCGGAGCGGGCCGGCGTCCGCGTCCAGTTCGCCCTCGACGCACCGGGCGCCGACGGCACCCGCGCGTTCAGCGTCCACTCGCGGCCCGAGGGATCGACGGCCGCCTGGACGCGGCACGCCACCGGCAAGCTCGCCAAGACCGTGCAGAAGGCGGACTTCGACCTGACGGCCTGGCCGCCCGCCGGCGCCGAGCAGGTGAACCTGGCGGGCACCTACGAGGAGCTGGCCGCCGACGGCCTGGCCTACGGTCCCGCGTTCCGCGGGCTCGTCGCGGCCTGGAAGCGCGACGGCGAAGCGTTCGCCGAGATCCGGCTTCCGGCTTCGGTGTCCGATGTGGACCGTTACGGCGTCCACCCGGCCGTGCTCGACGCCGCGTTGCACACGATCGGCGTTTCCGGCGCGGTGGGCAGTGAACCGGCCTTGCCGTTCGCGTGGGAAGGCGTGCGGCTGCACGCCGTCGGCGCGACGACGCTGCGGGTCCACGTCCGCCCGGTCGGCTCCGGCGCGGTCTCGCTGGACGTCGCCGACGGCGCCGGAGCCCCGGTCGCGTCGGTGGAATCCCTGCTGCTGCGCCCGATGTCCGCCGTTCCGCAGGCCGCGGCTCCGAGCGACGGCGACTCGCTGTTCCGGGTCACCTGGGAGCGGGCCGACCTCGACGCCGTCGCCGAAGTCCTCGACTGGTCCGTGCTGGGTCCCGACCCGTTCGGCCTCACCGAAGCCTTGGGCGCGAAGGCGGTCTCGGCCGCGGAGGCGACCGGCCTGGCCGTGCTGGCCGCGGGCGGCGAAGACCTCCACGCCGAGATGCACCGCGTACTGGGCGACCTGCAGACCTGGCTGGCCGGACCCGGGGAGTCGCTGATCGTGGTGACCCGCGGTGCGGTGGCCACCGAGGAAGGCGAGAACCCCGACCCGGTCGGTGCCGCGGTCGCGGGCCTGGTCCGCTCGGCGCAGGCCGAGCACCCGGGCCGGATCGCCCTGGTCGACCTGGGCGCGGGCACCCCGACCGGCCGGACGCTGGCCGCGGTGTCGGCCTCCGACGAGCCGCAGGTGGCGCTGCGGGCGGGCGCGGTGCTGGTGCCGCGGCTGGCCAAGGCGTCCGACGCGGCGGCCGCACCGGTGTGGGACGCCGAGGGCACGGTGCTCGTCACCGGCGCCACCGGCGCGCTCGGCACGGCCGTGGCGCGCCACCTCGTCACCGAGCACGGCGTGCGGAACCTGCTGCTGGTCAGCCGCCGGGGAGCCGACGCTCCCGGCGCGGCCGAACTGGCCGCGCTCGACGCCGACGTCACCCTCGCCGCCTGCGACGTCGCCGACCGCGACGCCGTGGCCGCGCTGCTGGCCGGGATCCCGGCCGAAGCGCCGCTGCGCGCGGTGGTGCACGCCGCCGGCGTCCTCGACGACGGCATCCTGACGTCGCTGACCCCGGACCGCCTCGACACCGTGCTGCGCCCGAAGGCCGACGCGGCCGTGGTCCTCGACGAGCTCACGCGGGGCCTGGACCTCACCGCGTTCGTGCTGTTCTCCTCGGCCGCCGGCGTCCTCGGCGCACCGGGGCAGGGCAGCTACGCCGCGGCCAACGCGTTCCTGGACGCGCTCGCCGTCCGGCGCCGGGCGGAAGGCCTCCCGGGCACCTCGCTCGCGTGGGGCCTGTGGGCCGGCGGCATGGGCGAGGCCCTGGAAGGCGCGGACGCGCACCGCATCGGCGAGACCGGCATCACCGCACTGTCCACTGAGGACGGACTGCGGCTGCTGGACTCGGCGGCCGGTGCCACCGACGCGTTGCTGGTGCCGATCGCGCTGGACACCCGCGTGCTGGCTTCGTCGGGCGACGACGACCTGCCCGCGGTGCTGCGCGGGCTGGCGGGCACCCCGGGCCGCCGCGCGGCGCAGGAGGCGGCCGAGGACACCGAGTCCCTGGCGAAGAAGCTGGCCGGCCTGCCGGTGGCCAAGCGCGTCCCGACCGTGCTGACCCTGGTGCGCACGCACGCCGCGGCGCTGCTTGGCCACGCCGGGCCGGAGGCGGTGGAACCGGACCGCTCGTTCAACGAGGTCGGCTTCGACTCGCTGTCCGCCACCGGGTTCCGCAACAAGCTCAGCCTCGTCACCGGCCTGAAGCTGCCGGTGAGCCTGATCTTCGACTACCCGACCCCGCGGATCCTCGCCGAGCACCTGGTCTGCGAACTGGCCCCGGCCGAGGTCGAGGTGAGCGAGGAAACCGTGACCGAGCAAGGGGTTCGCGACGCGCTGGCGGGGATCCCGCTGGAGAAGCTGCGTGCCGCCGGGCTCCTGGACGGGCTGCTGGAGCTGGCCGGCGTGCGCCTGCCGGAGGGCAGCGTCGAACCGGAAGCCGTCGAAGAGGCCACGATCGACGACCTCGACACCGACGCCCTGATCAGCATGGCGATCGGCGGTGGGGACGACGACTAGCCCCGGCACCACCCCTAACCCGGCCCGACCCGGCCATTATTGCCGCCCCGGAACGGGCTGTGGCCCACTGGTACGGACAGTTCCCCTGCTTCACAACGATCTTGACCCGAATGAGGAGAGGTAACCGATGGTCACCGGCTACGCAATCGAAGCACGGGGGCTGCGCAAGTCCTATGGCGACGTGAACGTCCTGGAAAGCGTCGACCTGAACGTGGCCCGCGGCACGATGTTCGCGCTGCTGGGCCCGAACGGCGCCGGGAAGACCACGACGGTGCGGATCCTCAGCACCCTGCTGGACGCCGACGGCGGCACCGTGACGGTCAACGGTCACGACCTCGCCGGGCCCAAGCGGAAGGTGCGGGAGCAGATCGGCCTCACCGGGCAGGACACCGCGGTCGACGAGCTGCTCACCGGCCGCGAGAACCTGCGGATGATGGCCCGCCTGTTCCACCTGGGCACGGCCGAGGCGAAGACCCGCGCCACCCAGCTGCTCACGCAGTTCGACCTGACCGAAGCCGCCGACCGCCAGGTCAAGACCTACTCCGGGGGCATGCGCCGCCGGCTCGACCTGGCGATCAGCCTGATCACCTCGCCGCCGGTGCTGTTCCTCGACGAGCCCACCACCGGCCTCGACCCGCGCAGCCGCTCGGCGATGTGGGACGCGATCCGCGAGCTCCTCGACGGCGGCACCACGATCCTGCTCACCACGCAATACCTCGAGGAGGCCGACCAGCTGGCCGACCGCATCGCGGTGATCGACAAGGGCCGCGTCGTCGCCGAGGGCACCGCGGCCGAGCTGAAGCGCAAGGTCGGCACCGAGCGGCTGAAGCTCACCTTCGCCACCGCAGCCGAGGCGGAGCGCGCGCACGGCGTCACCGGCGGCGTGCTGATCGACGACACGGTCAGCGTCGCCATCGACCAGCCCGGCCAGGTCCGGCGGGTGCTCAACCAGGTCGCCGACGCGGGCCTCGAGACCACCGGCCTCGAGCTGTCCGAGCCGACCCTGGACGACGTTTTCCACACCCTTACCGGAACCGCGGGAGAGAAGCGATGACCCAGACCTTGTCCAGGGAGGTCGAGGGGACGCAGATCCCCGACGCCCCGAGCCGATCCTCGTTCGCGCTCGCGCTGTCCGACTGCCGGGTGCTGATCGGGCGCAACGTCAAGCACATCGCGCGCAACGCGGAGATGCTGATCCAGGCGGTCTCGCTGCCGATCGTGCTCCTGCTGCTGTTCCGCTTCATGTTCGGCGGCGCGATCAACGTGCCGGGCATGGCCTACATCGACTACCTGGTGCCCGGCTTGCTGGCCATCAGCATCGCGTTCAACTCGACGTCCACCGTGGTGGGGGTGGCCGCCGACCTCACCCAGGGGCTGGTCGAGCGGTTCCGCTCGATGCCCATGGCGGGCCCGGCCGTGCTCGTCGGCCACGTCGTCTCCGGCGTGCTGCGCAGCCTGCTCTCGTTCGTGGTGATGGTCGCGGTCGGCCTGGCCGTCGGGTTCCGCCCCGGCGGGGGCGTGCTCGGCTGGCTCGGCGCGATCGGGCTGCTGACGCTGTTCGCCACCGGCGTGTTCTGGCTGGCCACGCTCCTGGGGTCGATCGCCAAGACCGTCGAAGGCGCGGGCGGCCTCGGCATGATCCTCGTCTTCGTCCCCTACGCCACCAGCGCGCTGGTGCCCACGGCGTCGATGCCGTCGGTGCTGCGGGTGATCGTCGACAACCAGCCGGTGACCGTGCTCATCGACGCCATCCGCGGCCTGATGAACGGCACCGAGCTGGGCTCGACCGGCTGGCTGGCGCTGGCCTGGTGGGTCGTCATCACGGCGGGTGCCGCGTACCTGGCGATCCGGAAGTTCCACCAGCGCGCTCGCGGCTGAGCGCCTCTCGCGACAAGGCGGCCCGTGCTCGAAGCACGGGCCGCTTTCGCATGCGCAAGGTCGACTTTAGGTCGGTCCGGCACTCTGCGTAGAGAAGATCCGATCAGTCCGTGAAGTGAGGTGGCCCCGATGCCTACCCGCATCGTCGAGAAGCCGGACGTGACCCTTGACGCGTGGTTCGCCCCGCTGGCCGCCGATCCGGCCGGCGCGGCGGCGTTCCTCGCCGAGGTCGCCGACCGGGTCGCTCGCCGTCCTCGCGTCCTCGTCCCCGGCGGCGGCCCGGTGGCCGACGCTCTCGCGGCCGACGGGTACGCCGTCACGGACACCGCCCTCGACAGCCCGCCCGCCCAGCGCTTCGACGTCGTCTACGCGGGCTCGGACCTCCTCTCGCGGCTGCTCGTGCAGCGGGAGCAGGTACGCCTGGTCCGCCGGCTCGCGACGCTGCTGCGTCCCGGCGGCGGCCTGGTCGTCCAGGGGATCCACCCCCACCCGGCCCGCTGGGCGGCGCACCCGCTCGTCACCGGGCACGACTGCGCCCGCCAGATGCTGTTCCTGGCCGACGCCCGGGTGCCGCTGCGCTACGTGTGGCCCGCGGAGCTGGACCTGATGGCCGAGCTGGCCGACCTCGCGCTCGACAGTCGCTGGGGCGGTTGGTACGGCGAGCCCGCCGCGTGCGGTGAGCCGGTCGTGTCGCTCTACCGGAGCTGAACAGCCGTAACAGCACTGCGGCCCGGCCCCGCTGGTGGCGGGAACCGGGCCGCTGGGCCGGACGCGGAGGAGGATCAGACCGCGTCGGACATCTCGCCGACGAGGATGCTGTGGTGCAGCTTCCGCAGCGAGCTGCCGGGTTCGATGCCCAGCTGCTGGACGAGGTGGTGCCGGGCGGAGGCGAAGGTCTCCAGCGCCTCGGCACGGCGGTTCGACCGCAGCAGGGCCGTCATCAAGTACTCATAGAACGTTTCGCGCAGCGTGTGCTCCTTCGCCAGCGCGGAAAGCTGCCCGACGACCTCACGGTGCCTGCCGATCAGCAGCTCCGTCTCCATCAGCAGCTCCAGGCACTCCAGCCGGGTCTCCTCCAGTAGAGCGGCATAGGCCTGGACGTCGGGGGAGTCGGTGAAGCCGCCGAACGCCTCGCCCCGCCACAGGTTCGCGGCTTCGCGCAGGACGGTCGCGGCCTCCTTGTAGTTGCGGTCCCAGTACAGGGCCCGGCCGCGCTCGTAGTGGCGGGTGAAGCGGTCGGCGTCGAGCTCGCCGTCGGTGACGTGCAGCGAGTAGCCGCGCGGGCTGGTCACGACCGGGCTGTCGTCCACGTCGTCCCCCGTGCCGCGCAGCAGCTTCCGCAGCTGCGAGACGTAGACGTACAGCGCGGCGCTCGCCCGGGCCGGCGGGTGCTCTCCCCAGAGCTCGCCGATCAGGTGCTCGGTGGTCGCCACCTGGTTGCGCTTGACCAGCAGCACGGCGAGCAGTGTCTCGATCTTGCGCGCCCGCGGGGCGCTGACGCCGGGCCGCCCGCCGACTTTCATCTGCCCCAGTATCTCGTAGTCCATTTCCAGTGCCTCCGGTGTCCGCGTGTCGATCGGATCTGCCCGGCCTGGCGCCCCCAGTGTGTCCTCCAGCGCCCATGTGCCCGGTCCCACAACGGCAGCGTACTAAACCGGGAGGTCGGTTTTCAAGACAAAACCGGGAGGTCGGTCGGTTTGTTCTGTGAGCGGTCGCGAACTGCCTTGGCAGGGGCCGGTTTCTGGGGTTCCCCTAGTTGTAAACCGGGCGGTTGGTATGTAATCATGATCGGGACGCGCAGGGGTCCTGCGCCGGACGGCTCGAGCTGAAGGGACCGACGGTGACCAAGCAGGCACGCTCGGAACAGACGCGGCGCCTGTTGCTGGAGGCCGCGGCCGTGCTGCTGCACCAGGACGGCTACGCCGCCACCAGCATGGTGGGCATCGCGCAGGCGGCCGGCGTCACCAAGGGTGGCCTGTACTTCCACTTCTCCTCCAAGGACGAGATCTGCGACGAGGTGCAGATCGCCGCGATGGACGTGCTGCGCGCGCACGTGAGCCGTCAGCTCGCGGTGCCCCGGCCGGCCCTGCGGCGCCTCGCCGAGCTCAGCCGCGCCCTCATGCACTGGCTCGACACCGACCCGAAGGTCGGCGCGAGCTTCCGCATGGCCCGCGAGATGGGGTCCGTGGACGAGCGGTTCGTCGTGTTCTCCCGCGCCTGGCTGGCCCAGGTCCACGAGTACGTCGCCGACGCGATCGACGGCGGCGAGCTCGGCGCCGACGTGCCGCTCGAGACCGCGGAGCTGCTGGTGGTGGTCACCTGCGTCGGGCTCGAATCCGTGGTGTCCAGCCGAATCGTCGTGCCGGACAGCGATCTCGCCGTGACGCTGGGCAAGCTGTGGCGGCTCATCGAGCTGGCCGAGCGGTCTCCGCGCCCGACTGCGGGTGCGGGGGCGTAACGCCAGGGCGGCCCGGCCGCCCGTTCTTGCGTGCTTCTCAGACCGAGGCGGTCTCGGCGAGCGTGCCCTGCGCCAGGAACCGGTGCAGCCGCCGCGGCGGTACCACCGAGGTCAGGATCGTGTTCCACATGAACGTGATCCGCTCAAGCAGGTCCACTCGCCCGGTGAGCACCTGCGAGCTCAGCTGGATCCCGGTGAACGACGCCTGCACGAACTGCGCGAGGTCGTGCGCGTTGATCTCCTTGCGGATGTCGCCCGCCGCCTTCGCGGCCAGCAGGCAGGCGTGCAGCGTGTCGACCCACCGCTTGTAGGCGTTGTTGGCGGGCGAGATGAACGAGCCCTGCTCGATGACGAGCCGGATGCTGGCGCGTACCCGGACGTCGGACTGCAGGCTGGCCGCCATGCCCTGCGTGAGGTCGATGACCGTCTGCAGCCCCGGGTTCTCGATCTCCGCCAGGGGGTCCGAGACCGTGAACTGCTCGTCGATCAGCGCGTCGGCCAGGTCTTCCTTCGACTTGAAGTGGAAATACAGCGCACCCTTCGTGACACCCGCTTCGGTCAGGATGTCCGACAGGCTCGCGCCGAGGAAGCCGACCGCGTCGAACCGGGAGGCCGCTGCTTCGAGGATCGCGTTCCGTGTCTGCTCCGCACGTTCTTGGCGAGCCACGTCCAGCCCCTCTCGCTTCGGCCGGCGGTCCACAGTAGACCATTCGGCGGTACCTCATGCGTCAGTACGCCAGTCTACGGCCCGTTGCACGGGAAAGCCACTAAAAAAAACCGCTCGGTTGGTATGGTTTTAGGTGTCCGGTTCGGCTACAAATGAGAGCGGGGGAGTACTGGGGTACTGGGGTAGGACATTCTAGGAGGACCGTCATGGTCGGCACCATCCTTCAGGAATCTGCGCGCGAAATACCGGAAACCAAGATCATCGGGGGGCCCGCGGCGCGGGCGGTCGACTTCCAGCAGACGATCCCGCGGAGCCTCGTGCACCGCGCGGCCGTCTCGGAGGTCTTCGTCACCGATCTGAACATCCTCGGCGAAGGCCGGTTCGAGGTCGGCGCGCAGTGGCCGCGCCGGCACAGCTTCTTCGGCCCGCGGACGCCGGTGTTCCACGATCCGATGCTGTACGCCGAAACGATCCGCCAGGCGGCGCTGCTGATCGCGCACCGGGCATACGGCGTTCCGCTGAGTCACAGTTTTCTTTCGGACCACAAGGAGTACTCGGTCGAGGAGACCGGGCTGGCCACCCTGGGCCGTCCGGTGGACGTCGTGCTGCGGGTGAGCGCGCACGAGGTCGAGTACCGCGGCAAGAACGTCGGCGGCATGCGGCTGGACTTCGAGTGCTTCCGCGACGGCCGCCGGATCGGCACCGCGTCGGAGCGGTGGCGCTGCGTGTCCTCGGCGGTCTACCGCCGGGTGCGGGGCGACCACTTCGCGGCGACGCCGTTCCAGGCCGCGGTCCTGGCCCCGGTCGCCCCGGCGTCGGTCGGCCGCGACCGGGCGGAGGACGTCCTGGTGGCGGCGACGCCGACGGACGGCACGTGGGCCCTGCGCTTCGACCCGGACCACGCGGTGCTGTTCGACCACCCGGCCGACCACGTGCCGGGCATGGTGCTCATCGAAGGCGCGCGGCAGGCGGCCCTGCTGGCGATCGGCGACCCGTACGCGCTCCCGGCGCGGGCGGACTTCCGGTTCGACACGTACGTGGAGTTCGACTCCGAGTGCCTGCTGGTGGTCGAGGCGGACGAGCCGGGGCCGGACCGCACGCGGACGGTCCGGGTGGAGGTCCGCCAGAAGGGCGCGACGGCCGCGAGCGGCACGCTGGGGATGCGCTTGTCGTGACGGCCGCCGAGCCGGACATCCTGATCGCCGGCGCGACGGGCTTCGTCGGCACGGCGGTGCTGCGCGAGCTGGTCGGGCGCGGGATGGGCCCCCGGGTCCGAGTCCTCGTCCGGCGGCCAGCGCCGCAGTGGATGACCGACGCGGGCGTGACGCCGTGGACCGGCGACGTCACGGACGCGAGCAGCCTGGCGGGGCTGTGCACGGGGATCAGGACGCTGGTCCACCTGGCTTCCCAGGTGGGCGGCGACCCGGCCGGGTGCACGGCGGTCAACGAGGGAGGAACGGCAAACCTCCTGGCCGAGGCCCGGCGTGCGGGGACGAAGAGCGTGCTGTATTTGAGCACGTGCGCGGTGTATCGGGACGGCGCACATCGTGGTGCGCCGGTACCGGGGGAGAGGGCGCCGGCAGGTCGGAGCGGGCTGGGGGCCGGCTCCGGGTTGACGGCGGATCAGGGGGTATCGGCCGGCGGGGGCTCGCTGGGAGGCGGGTCCGAGCTGGTGGCGAACCAGGGGGCGCCGACCAGTTGGCGCGGTTCGGCAGAAGGGGTTCTGCTGGGCGGCGGGTCGGCGGGCGAGTGCACGGAGATCGGGCACGGGTTGGTGGCGGAGCAGGGGCCGCCGACCAGCCGGAACGGCCCGGAAAGCGGGGGTTTGCGTGGGCGGGGGTCGCTGACCGGAGGGGACGGGTCAGCGGGTTCGCCGGGAGCCGGATCCGGGCTGATGACGGATCCGGCGCCGCTGACCAGCAGCGGGCCGGCGGGGGAGTGCCCGGGGGCCGAGTCCGGGGCGGCGGCGGATCTGGGGCCGTCAGCCACCCGGACCGGCCCGGCGGGCGAGCACCCGAACGCCGAGCCGGTCACCGACCGGGCCTCACCGCCTGGCCGGACCGGCCTGGCGCGCGAGCACCTCCGCGCCGGGTCCGGGCTGGTCACGGGCCCAGCCGCACCGCCCGGCCGCAGCGGCTCTGGGGGCGGCTATCCGCATCCCGGACCGGTGATGGACCCGGCCTCACCGCCCGGCCGGACCGGCCTGGCGAGCGGCGATCCGCATCCCGAGCGAGAGCCGGTCACCGATCCGGCTTCACCGCCCGGTCGCAGCGGCTACCCGCATCCCGAGCTGGTCACCGATCCGGCCTCACCACCCGCCCGCAGCGGCCCGGAGGGGGACTATCCATACCCCGCCCCGGCCGCGCCGACCGGCCGCCTGCATCCCGGACTGGTGATGGACCCGGCTTCACCGCCAGGCCGGACCGGCCTGGCGGCCGGCGATCCGCACCCCGAGCCTGAGCCGGTCACCGATCCGGCTTCACCGACCGGCCTGGCGGCCGGCGATCCGCACCCCGAGCCTGAGCCGGTCACCGATCCGCACTCCGGGCCCGAACTCGTCCTCGACCCGGCCTCCCCGACCAGCCGCAGCAGGCTGGCCGGCGAGCGCCTGGTCCTGGCCGCCGGTGGCACCGTCCTCCGGCCGCACCTGGTCCACGGCCCCGGCGACCGGCACGTGGTCCCGGCGCTGGTCCGCTGGATCCAAGCCGTCCCGGCCTGGGCCGAAGGCGGCACCGCCCGCACGTCGCTCGTCGCGGTGGCCGACCTGGCGGCCGCGATCGCCGTGCTGGCCCTCGATCCCGGCCTGAGCCGGCCGGGTGAGGTCTTCCACGTCGCCGACCCCCGGCCGGTTCGGATCCGTGGCCTGGTCACCGCCGTCTGCGCACTGCTCGACCTGCCGCTACCGGCCACCGACCTGCCGCTGGCCGAGCACCGGGCCCGCACGCGGGCGGCCCTCCCGTCGCTCACCGACCACCAGTACTCCCTGCTCACGCGGGATCACTGGTACGAAAGCAGCCGCATCTGGGAACTGACCGGCGTCACGCCGAGGCCCCGCCTCGCCGAGGCCGCCGACTGGTACCGCGCGTCACTCGGACGCTGAACGCATCCTCGGATCGTGCGTCGGGTCGGGATACATCGGCGGGCACCCGTGCTCCACGGCCGAGGGACGCAGCTCGAAGTGCCAGGGCTCGTTGCGGTAGATCTGGCAGAGCCCGTACCGGGCGCCGTGCGCGGAGAGCCACGCCCGGGCGGCCGCGGGCCCGACGTCGACCGCGTCCCCCGAAACGTGCGCGGACGTGTCGGGAGTGGCCACCCACCGGGCGGCCTCCTGCGCCGATCCGTACTTCACCACCGCCGCCGCGAACAGCTCGGCCTGGTACTCGCGCGAACGCCAGCCACCGTTGACGACGAACTCGATCCCGGCGTCCGTGGCAGCCCGGCGCAGGGCATCGAGCAGCGCGGGATCGAGGTTGGCCACGGCCGGCGTGTCGTCGTCGAACACTCTCACCGGGTAGGGGACGGCACCGGCCGATCGCTGGGAGGACATGTCCCGCAGTCAAGGCAACGCGGTGTTGCCGGCCCGTATCCCGGTTTCGATATGCCCGCGATAACGCCCGGCTCGTAGCATCGGAACCGTGCGTGTGCTGATCGTCGAGGACGAGCCCTACCTGGCGGAAGCCGTCCGCGACGGCCTGCGCCTGGAAGCGATCGCCGCCGACATCGCCGGGGACGGGCACACCGCCCTCGAACTGCTGGACGTCAACGCCTACGACATCGCCGTCCTCGACCGCGACATCCCCGGCCCGTCCGGTGACGAGGTCGCCGCCCGCATCGTCGCCGCCGGCAGCGGCATGCCGATCCTCATGCTCACCGCCGCGGACCGGATCGACGACAAGGCGTCCGGCTTCGAGCTCGGCGCCGACGACTACCTCACGAAGCCTTTTGAACTCCGGGAACTCGTGCTCCGGCTCCGGGCGCTCGACCGCCGGCGCGCCCACAACCGGCCGCCCGTCCGGGAAATCGCGGGCCTGCGCCTGGATCCGTTCCGCCGCGAGGTCTTCCGCGACGGCCGGTACGTCGCGCTCACCCGGAAGCAGTTCGCCGTGCTCGAAGTCCTCGTCGCGGCCGAAGGCGGGGTCGTCAGCGCCGAAGAGCTCCTGGAGCGGGCGTGGGACGAGAACGCCGACCCGTTCACCAACGCCGTGCGCATCACGGTTTCGGCCCTGCGCAAGCGACTCGGGGAACCCTGGGTCATCGCCACCGTGGCCGGCGTCGGCTATCGCATCGGCACCTGACGTGGGAGACGAGACCGTGGACCGGAAGCCGGGGCTGAGCGTCCGCCTCAAGCTCACCCTCAGCTACGCCGGGTTCCTCATGCTCGCCGGTGCCCTGGTGCTGATGACCGTGTGGGTGGTCCTGCGCAGTCACCTGCCCGAAATCGCGGTCATGCCCGGGGGAGTGCTGAACCGCGCCACCCTGATGAGCACCTTCACGTCGGCCGCCGGCGTGGCCGCGGTCTTCCTGCTGGTGTTCGGGCTCCTGGGCGGGTGGATCCTCGCCGGGCGCATGCTCGCCCCGCTGACCCGCATCACCGACGCCGCCCGCATGGCCACCGGCGGATCGCTGTCCCACCGGATCCTCCTGGACGGCCGCCGGGACGAGTTCCGCGAGCTCGCCGACGCCTTCGACGCGATGCTCACCCGGCTCGAAGCCCAAGTCGCCGAGCAGCGGCGCTTCGCCGCCAACGCGTCCCACGAACTGCGCACCCCGCTGGCGATCTCGCAGGCCCTGCTCGAGGTCGCCCGCACCGATCCGGCGCAGGTGCCCGGCGAGCTCGTCGAGCGCCTGCACGCCGTCAACACCCGGGCGATCGACCTCACCGAAGCGCTGCTCCTGCTCAGCCAGGCCGACCGGCGCTCCTTCACCCGGGAACGCGTCGACCTGTCCCTCCTTGCGGAAGAGGCCACGGAAACCCTGCTCCCCCTCGCGGAAAAACACGGCCTCACCCTCGAGACCTCCGGCGAGGTCACCCCTGCCCACGGCTCGCCCGCGCTCCTGCTGCAGCTGGCCACGAACCTCGTGCACAACGCGATCGTCCACAACCGGCCCGGCCGGGGCACGGTGTGGGTGACGACCGAGGTGCGGCCCAAGACCGTCGTGCTGACCGTCGAGAACACCGGCGAGACGCTCGCCCCGCGGCTGGTTTCCACGCTCGTCGAACCGTTCCGGCGCGGCAGTGAGCGCATTCGCACCGATCACGCGGGAGTCGGCCTCGGCCTGGCGATCGTCAAGAGCATCACGCAGGCGCACGACGGCACGCTCACCCTCGAACCGCGCCCCGGCGGCGGGCTCCGCATCACGGTGTCACTACCACGGTGGTGGCTCCGGTGACTCCCGGCGCCCGGCGATCACGGTGAGCACGTGCCGGGCCAGCACGACGTCCGCGTCGGCCGCGCCGGTCGCCCGCGCGCGGGCCGACATCGCCGCGATCCGCCCGGGATCGGTGAGCACGGGGACCAGGGTGGTCTCGATCCAGGCCGGGTCGAGGGCGGCGTCACCGACGAGCAGACCCCCGCCGGCCGCGACGACCGGTTCGGCGTTCAGCCGCTGCTCACCGCCGCGATCCGGCAACGGGACGTACGCGGCGGGCAGGCCGACGGCGGCCAGTTCGGCGCACGTCATCGCCCCCGAGCGGCAGAGCGCGAAGTCGGCCGCGGCGTAGGCGTACCGCATCTGTTCGACGTAGGGGGTGACGACGTAGGGCGGGTCGCCGGCCGGCACGTCGACCGCGTGCCGCGCCCCGGTGATGTGCAGGACCTGCACGCCGGCCGCCCGCAACGCCGTGGCCGCGCCGGACACCGCGGCGTTGATCGCCCGCGCGCCCTGTGAACCGCCGGTGACCAGCAGGACCGGCCCGTCGGGGCGCAGGCCGAACCGCTGCCGGGCCGCGTCGCGCAGCGCGGGCCGGTCGAGCCCGGCGATCGCCGGCCGCAGCGGGATCCCGATGGCGGTGGCGTGCGCCAGCCGGATCCCCGGCGCGGCGGCGAACACGTGTGGCGTCATCCGGGCCGCCAGCCGGTTGGCGACGCCGGGCCGGGCGTTCGCCTCGTGGACGACGATCGGCAGGCCCTGCTCGCGCGCGGCGAGGTAGGCCGGCAGGGAAACGTAGCCGCCGAAGCCCACCACGACCTCGGCCCGCACGCGGCGGAGCACCGAACCGGCCGCCCGCACCGAGTCGCGCAGCCGGCCGGGTGTGCGCAGCAGGGCCAGGCCCGGCCGGCGCGGCAGCGGCGCCGGCGGGATGAGTTCGAGCGGGTAGCCGCGGGCCGGGATGAGCGTGGTGTCCAGGCCGCGGACGGTGCCGAGGGCGGTGATCTCGGCCGCGGGCACCAGCCGGCGCACCGCGTCGGCGAAGTTCATCGCGGGCTCGATGTGTCCGGCCGAATGGCCACCGGCGACGACGACGCGCGGTGCTGCCACGGCTCAGATCTCCTTGCGATAGGTGTGCGAGGTCGACTTCCGCCGGTATCCGACGCCCTCGTAGAACGGGTGGGATTCGGCGCGCACGACGTTCGAGCGAACCACGATCGTGCGCAGGCCCTGCCGGACCGCCCACCGTTCGGCGGCTTCGACCAGCGCGCGCCCGACGCCCGACCGGCGGGCCGTCGCGTCGACGACCAGGCCGGTGATCTCGAGGGTTTCTTCCTGGTGCGGGAGCGCCGGGCGCCGCTCGACGCTGACGTAGCCGTCGAGGCGGGAGCCGTCGCCCGGCGTCGCGACCAGCACCCGCTGCGTGTCCGAACGCAGGATGACCGCCAGCCGCCGGGTCACCGCGGCGAGTTCGCTCGGGTACCCGAGTTCGGCCAGCAGCCCGGTGATCCGCGGGGCGTCGGCGGCACGCAGCGGGCGGATCTCCCGGTTATCCGACGGGGAAGTCAAAGTACGTCTCCGGGAACGGCTCGTCCCGCAGCGTGTAGTGCCACCACTCGCGGTCGTACCGCCGGAAACCGCAGGCCTCCATGAGGGAACAGAGGTGGTGCCGGTTCCCCGCTTCGGCCGCCGTGATCCCCGGTGCGCCGTGGTGCGAGATCGCGTCCATCAGGTCGTGGTCACCGCCCATGGCCGCGAGCTCACCGGTGGCCAGGTGGTAGAGCGTCAGGTCGACGGTGCTGCCCCGGCTGTGCCCGGACTTCGCGGCCACGTAACCCTTTTCGAACATCTGCGCCCGGTCGATGTTCGGGTAGTGCCGCGGCTTCGTCCGCCCGTCTTCGGGCCGCCGCGACCAGCGCAGGAAGCAGTCCACGGCGCGTTGCGGCCGGTAGCCGTCCCACAGGAGGAGGCCGAAACCGAGGGACTCGGCCTTCTCCTGCGCCCGTTCCAGTGCCACGCACAGGGCCCGCGTGCCGACGACCCGGTTCGCCAGGTAGCCGTCCACCGGCTTGCCGGTGAAGTTGTCCCAGGTGGCGTACTTGGCGTCCCAGCGGATGCCGGGCGCGAACTCGTCCACGAAGACGAAGTCGTCCTTCACTGGGATTTCCCCGTCAACGCCAGCGAAACCAACCGGTCGAGCACTTCGCCGAGCGGCAACCCCGCGGCCGCCATCATCCGCGGATAGCGGCTGTAGGAGGTCAGGCCGGGCAAGGTGTTGACCTCGTTGAGGACCACCGTCCCGTCTTCCTTGAGGAACAGGTCCACTCGCGCCAGCCCGCGGCAGCCCAGGGCGCGGTAGACGGCCTTCGCCGTTTCCTGGACGAGCGCGCGCGACTCCGCCGGGATGTCCGCGGGAACGACGAACGTCGAGTTCTCGGAACCGCTTTCGGGGTTGCTTTCCTGGTGGATCTTGAAGAATCCGTGGGAGAGCGCGACCCGGTCCAGTTCGCCGGTGATCAGGTCCTCGTCGTTCCCCAGGACGGAACACCCGATCTCGCTGCCGGCGACCGCCTGTTCGATCAGCACCTTGTGGTCGTACTGCCGCGCGGCTTCCACCGCGCCCGGCAGTTCTTCCGCGCGGGACACCTTGCTGACGCCGAAGGACGACCCCGAGCGGGCCGGCTTGACGAAGACGGGGTAGGTGAGCTCGCCGGGATCGACGGTCTCGTCCGCGGTGACGGCCCGGAACTCCGGCGTCGCGATCCCCGCGTTCCCGGTGACGAGGTAGGTGAGGGACTTGTCCATGCACAGAGCGGAACTCGGGACGTCACAGCCGGCGTAGGGAACGCCGGCCAGTTCGGCTAAACCCTGCATCGCGCCGTCCTCGCCGAGCCGGCCGTGCAGGAGGGGCAGCACGACGTCCAGCCTGATCGTTGCGTACCGGCCCTCTTCCAGGACGAGCAGCCCGTGGACGGTGCGATCCGGCGACAGCATGACCGGACGGCTGTTCTCCCAGCCCTCGCCGGGGCCGTCGCAGAGCTTCCACTCGCCGTTCTTCGTGATCCCGATCCAGAACGGCTCGTACTTTTCCGTGTCGAGGTGCTTCGCGACCTCTCGCGCGGATTTGACGGAGACGGGGTGTTCTTCGGTGGATCCCCCGAAGATGATTCCGACCTTCAACCTATCCATGCCGCTTCCCGCTTTCAAAGGTCAGGCAGTTGACGAGACTGTTTTCGACGGTGTCGCTCAAGGCGTGGTCCGTGTAGTAGGCGGTGTGCGGGCTGATCAGCACGTTCGGCATGCCTTGCAGCCGCAGCAGCGACTCGCTCCCGAGGGGCTGGTCCCGGCAGTCGGCGTAGAAGATGCCTTCTTCGCCTTCGAGGACGTCCAGCGCCGCGCCGCCCAGCTTTCCGCTTTCCAGCGCGGGAATCAGGGCCTCGGTGTCGAGCAGGGAACCGCGTCCGGTGTTGACGACGACCGCGCCGCGGCGCATCTGCCCGATCCGGCGGCGGTCCAGGAGGTGGTGGGTGTCCGCGGTGAGCGGCGTGTGCAGCGTCACGATGTCGCTCTGCATCAGCAGATCATCGAGCGCGACGTAGTCGGCGGAGGTCTGCGGACGGCTGTCGTAGGCCAGCGTCTGGCAGCCGAAACCTCGCAGCCGGTCGATGACCGCGGCGCCGATGCGTCCCGTGCCGACCACCCCGACGGTCAGGTCGCGCAGTTCTTTCCCACGCACCTCGCTCAGCCGGTAGTCGTGCACTTCCGCGCGCCGGAGGACGGATTTCGCGTTCCGCACCATCATCAGCATCAACATGAGCGTGTAGTCGGCGACGCTGTCGGGGGAGTAGGCGACATTGCCCACGGAAATGCCGACGCGCTCCGCGTAGCCCACGTCGATGTGGTTGAACCCGACGCTCCTCGTGGAGATGTATTCCACGCCGGCTTTGCTCAGGGCGAGCAGAGTGGACTCGGCGAGCCGGGTCTTGTGCCCGACGCTGACGCACCGGTTGCCGAGCGCGAGTTCGCTGGTGGCCTCGGAAGCGGCGGCATCGGTGATGGTCGGAAGGACGCCGAAGCGCGGCGCCATCTCCCGGAACAGGACGGCCTCGTCCGGCTCGCACCCGTAGATCGTGATCCCCATCGCCGGCGGGGATGGCGCCGGCGATCGGACCGCGGTACGTGCTGGTTCGCCGTAGGTCATGCCGGCCAGTCAAACCAGCCCGCTGTTGCCGTCCCGTATGCGGATTCCGATAGGCCGGCAATATGTTACCGGCCGGTAATGTCAGTCCGTGCGACGAACCCGCTCACGCCGCCGGCCAGTGACCGGCGGCGTGCGCGGGCTCAGGCCGGGGGTGCCGGCGCCAGCATCGCCAGGATCGGCTCCACCATCGCCGCGCCGAGGGCGTTGGCGTACGCCTCCGCCGTGGCCTCGGTCCAGCGCCCGCTTTCCGCCAGTTCCCGGGACGCCGCCTCGCGGCCCAGCCGGCGCGTGTCGAAGCGGATCGTGCCCACCACCGCCCCCGAGGAATCGGCCAGGGGCGCCGAGCGCAGCGCGTGCGGGGCGTCGCCCAGCGCGTCCGGTACCTCCGCCGACAGCGCCGGCAGGGTGGCGCCGTCCGTGCTCACGGAGCACGACAGACCCGTCGGCCGGTCCTCCGCCGTCGCGTCCAGGTGGACGATCTGGTCGAAGTAGTGGTGGAAGCGGGTGTTGGCCCGGCCGCGCCGGTCCCACATCGACGTGCCCGCCGCCGAGCCGCGGCCCGTCGCCGTGACGTCGAGCCGGAGGTCGGCGCCCGCTTCGAGGGGGTTGCCCGGTGTCAGCGCGATGTCGAACACCGTGAGCGCGAGGACGTCGCCGCCGAGCAGCAGCGACGTCCGCCAGCCGACCGCGACGACCGACGACAGCCACTGGCCGGACGCCGACAGCAGCCCGTCGAACAGGCTCGCCACCACCGCCGCGGTCTCCGTGCCCGCACCGGCGAGTTCGTGGTACAGCCGGTCGATGCGGTCGTGGAGCCGGCCCGGCGGCGCCGGCGCGCCGAACGAGGGCGTCGTGGCCAGTGCCCTCGTCAGCGCCTCGTGGAAGATGCCGGGACCGAACCGGTCGACCCGGTCGACGATCCAGGCCGGCCACCCGGCGTGGTCCGGCCCGCCCGACCGCAGCAGCCCCTCCATGACGGACACCACCGTGGTCGCCGCCGGACCGGCCTCGTCGAGGATCGGGTACTCCGGGGAGACGAGGTAGAACCGCTCACCGTCCCCGGCCCAGAACTCCTGCCGCGCGCCCGATCCGGGGACGAGCCGCAGGTCGTACAGGTGGGTGTCCTCGTGGGTCACGGGGTCGATCCCCGCCACCCGCACCGGGGCCGGGGCGTGCCCCGGGGCCCGCGACAGCACCAGAGCTCCGGGCGCCAGGGCCCCGACGCCGCCCTCCCCGAACGTCGGGACGTCCGCCGCCAGGGCCACCGGGTCCACGGCCAGCACGGCCGGCGGTGGCGCCTGCGGGTGCTCCGGCGCGGCGTTCAAGAACGGGTGGGTCCCGGTGAACACCGGCCCGCCGCCGGCCGGCCGGTACAGCGGACGCCCGCCGCGCAGCGGCTGCGCGACGTACGCCACGGTGGCCTTTCCGTCGCGGGTCAGCACGACGTCACCCCGCTTGACCGTCCGCAGCGGGACGGGGTGGCCGTCCTCGCCGAGGACGTGGGTGTCGCCGGTGAAGCACGACCCGCCCGGCGCCCGGCGGTAGCGCGTCCCGGGCTGGCTGCTCGCGGTGAACTCGTAGGAGTTGCCGTTGGGGATCGAGGCGAGGCCACCTCCGTACGTCGCCACGTACGTCGTCTCGGAGACCGGGCGCGCACACGCGTCCCGGACGTCGGTGACGTCGACCTCCCGCTTGTCCCGCAGCTCCTCGGCGTAGGAGCGCCAGTTCTGCTCGTTCACCACGGCCGGCACCGGCAGCCCGGCGTCGCCCAGCTCGCGGATCAGCACGTCCACCTCGGCGTCCGTGGCGCCGAGGACCAGGTACTTCGCGTACTGGTTGAACAGTTCCCAGTCCGGGCTGGTCCACATCCCGGCCTGGTACCACAGCTGGCGGTTGAGCACGTTGTTCAGCAGCGACTCGTGGAACCGGGCCTTGGCGACGTCCCGGTTCACCTTGTGCAGCAGGTCGACGAGCGGGCCGTAGGTGGCCCCGAGGACCGTCGCGTACGCGCGTGCCGACCGGGCACGCAGCTGCGCGTTGAACGCCGCGACGGCGCCGCGGATCTCGTCCGCCAGCATCTGCCCGCGGATGTTGCTGCCCAGCTCCGCGATGGCCTGGCACAGGACCGCCACGGAGAAGTCGCGCCACCACGAGTCGGCGAGGCCGGTCGCGTTCGCCGCCGCCAGCAGCGGGTCGGCTCGCCAGCCGGGGTAGAACACGCTCCGGAACGCCGGGCCGGTGCCGAAGAGCTGCGAATAGGTGCCGGGCAGGGCGCTCTGCGTCTTGTTGACGTAGAGCGCGTGCAGGCGCCGCCCGGCGCTGTAGTCGGGCATGAGGTTGACGATGGCTTCGATGGCCGGGTCGGGCGTACCCGCCAAGGTGATGGCGGGCCGCGACAGGGTGATGATCACGGGCCTCTCCGTCACGCGTTGGCGAAGCCCTTGGCCACCATCGGGCCCTTGACGAAGTCGCTGATCGGGTCCGGCGGCGGCGGGGGCGGGTCGATCCAGTTCCAGATGAACTGGATCAGCACGATGACGATGCCGATGGCCGCCACGGCGAGGCCGACCGGCCCCGCCCACGCGACACTCATCAGCTCCAGGCCGATCAGGGCGACGGTCGCCAGCGCGACGAAGGTGTTCAGCGCCTCGAACACGATGTTGCGCACGTCGCCCGACTTGATGGCGTCGTACAGCGTGATCGCCGCGAGCACCAGGCCGCAGACGGCCATCGCGGGCCCGATCCGCCGGGCCATGAACTCCGCGGCGTTCTCGCCGAAGACGCTCACGAACGCTCGCCCGACCGGGCCCCTCGGAACGACCTTGCCGCCTTCGGCGAACCAGGTCGCGATGTCACCGGCGAAGGCGCGGAACGCACTGCCCCGGCCGCCGGCCGCGAAGTTCTCCAAGAAGCGGCCCACCCCCAGCGACATCATCTTCTGGACGCCCTGCACCAGCATCGCCAGGGCGAGGATGCCCAGGTTCACCTCTGCGGTGACCGTCTTGGGAGTCTGCGGGTCCTTGCTGTCCTGGACGATGGAGTAGATGAGGAAACCGGCCGAAGCGCCGTAGAAGAGGGTGCTCAGCAGGCCTTTGACCTTCCCGCTCCGCGTGAGCTGGTTCCACGCCTCGTATTGGCTCCCGCCGAGCTGCCGGCCGATCAGGCGCTGCGCCTCGGGGTTCCCGGCGAGCTGCTGCAGCGACTGCCGCTGGTAGTTGGAGAGGGCCGCCGCGATGCCGTCCACCAGCATCACGATCGAGTCGGTGGTGGTGATCAGGGTCTTCAGCAGCTCCTGGTTCTCCGCGGCCGCCTGCTGCTGGAGCTTGTCCATGACGCTCGGGTCGACCTTGCCGGCGATGGCGTTCTCGATCAGGGCCTGGAGGAACGGCTTGAGGTCGTCCGACCACTGGGACTTCGAGTAGTTCACCCCGAGCAGCGCCGCGTAGGCGATGGTCGTCATGCGCTGGCCGTAGTCCTTCTCCGGCGCGAGCACCTGCAGCTTGACGTACCACTCGTACATGCGGGTCTTGACGTTGTCGAACTGCTTGCTGGCGACCTGGATCTGCCAGGTGAGCAGGTTGGCGTCGTCGGTCAGCCACTTGAAGTAGTCCTCCGCCCACTTCAGGCGGTCGCCGTCGAGGTACGGCCGCATCGCCGCGACGCCGTCGCGGTAGCCCTCCAGGTACAGGGCGCTGCTCGCCTCCTGGTAGCGCACGCCCTCGGTCTCGCTCTTGCCCATGTCCGTCCAGACCGTCTTCATGGTCTCGGGCCGGATCTTGCCGATCAGGTCCTTGTACTGCTCCCAGGTGCCGAGGTTGTCGTAGAGCATCTGGCCGGTGCCGAGGACCGCGTTGTCGGAGAAGAACTGCTTCGAGTTGCCGAACACCTTCTTCACGCCGTCCGGGAGGGTGTACCGGTGCCCGTAGATGCCGTTGACCCACTTGTCGTCCAGCCCGTTGACGAGGCACTTGTTGAAGTAGCCGCCGCAGGTGGTCTGGGCGTAGTCGACGGTGATCCGGTTGCCCTTGTCGTCGGTGACGATCTCGATCGAGGAGATGTTGTCCAGGTCCTGCAAGGACAGCGTGGCGGGTGCGGGATCCACGGCGGTGGCCGCGCGGGCCCGCGCCGGCAGCACGACGGTGAGGGAGCTGCCGCGCCAGTCGTAGTCGCTGCCGTCGTCGTCGGTGAACGTCCCGGCGAAGGTGCGGCTCGCGGAGGCGAGCACGATGACGAACGCGTTCTGGCGGAACGGGGCCACGAGCTGCGGGACCATCTCCAGCGTGGTTTCGCCCTTCGTGCGGTCGACCTTGGTCACGCGGGTGCGGTCGCTGACGTCTTCGGTGCCCAGCAGGTAGGTGACCTTCAGGTCGTGGCCGGCCCACGCGGTTCTGATGGTGAGGTCCTCCGCCGGCCGGAACGGGGCGTACGGATCCTCCTTCAGGTGCCGTTCGGTGTGGTAGACCTGCTCGATCGCCGCGCCGCGCACGGCCTGGGGTGTGCCGCCGCCGGTGGACATCGTGCCGACGAACGCGGACCCGCATTCGGTCAGGTTGAGCCGGGCCAGGAACGTGGGGTCGCCGTCCTTGCCCCGCAGCAGCAGCGCGTGGTTCGCGCCGTGGTACTCGACGGCGTGGACGGGGTCGTCGTCGTGCGCGACCAGGTCGTCCCGCACGAAGAGCCGCCCGTGCGGCCGCCAGGTGGTGCCGTCGTGGACTTCGATGTCGTACCCGCGGCCGTGTGCGGCGCGGCAGTCGGTGAGGGCGAACGGAACGGGCCGGGTCAGGAGCATGGCTGGTCACCTTTGCGGTCGTCGTCGGAACCGGGCTTTCCGCCAATCTAGAAAAGCGCAGTGCCGGAAAACTGACCGGACTCTGCCCGCCGGGCGGGTGGCTGACAGTATTTGTGCCCCGCGATTGCGCCTGCGGCCGTGTGAGTGATCGACGGCCACCCGTTCAGGCAGAGTTCCTTGCCTGCCATTGCTTCCGATGGGGTCGTGGGTAATCTCGAGCACGACCGGAAAACGTCCAGCGACGCAGGTGGAAAACGTACATGGGGGAAATCGAGTTCCATTTCTTCGTGCTGGGGCCCGTTCGCGTTCGGCGATCCGGAACCGACGTGACGCTGGGTTCTCCCCAGCAGCGGGCCATTCTGGCGTTGCTGATGGCGAAACTCGGGCACCCCGTTTCCATGGCCAAGATCGTCGAGGTGATCTGGTGCGCGGACCCGCCGCCCAGCGCGGCCAACGTGATCCACCGGCACATCGGCGCGATCCGGCGGCTGCTCGAGCCCCTGCTGCCCGAGCGGGCCGCGGGGCGGTGGCTGTCCCGCAGTGCCAACGGGTACCAGCTGGACGCGCGGGCCGAGGCCGTCGACCTGCACCGGTTCCGGGACCTGGTGTGCCACGCGAGATCCGCCGGCGCGGCGGGGCGCTGGTCGCAGGCGGGGGAGCGCTACCGCGAGGCGCTGGCGTTGTGGACCGGGCCGGTCGCGACCGGGTGCCCCCGGCACGTCACCGAACACGCCGTGTTCGTCGCGGTGGAGATGGAGTACCTGCAGGCGCTCCGCGAAGCCGTCGACGTGCTGGTGGACACGGCGCTGCCCGAAGAGGTCGTGACCGCCTTGCGCGAGGCGAGCGGCCGCTACCCGCTGGACGAGTCCCTGCTGGCCAGGCTCGTGCTGGCGCTGGGTGTCACCGGCCGGCAGGGCGAGGCGTTCACCGCCTACGAGACGGCGCGGCGGTGCCTGGCCGACGAGTTCGGCGTCGGCCCGGGCCCGGAGCTGCGCGCCGCCCACGGCCGGGTGCTGCGCCAGGCCGCCCGCACCTGGGGCCTCGTCGCCGCTCCGGCGGTCGCGCCGGTCCCGATCGTGCGGCCGGCGCAGCTCCCGATGGACGTGCCGTACTTCGCGGGCAGGCGCGGGGAACTGGCCCTCCTCCTGGCGGCCGATGAGCGGCCGGGCGCCCCGGTCCCGCGGGTCCGGACCATCACCGGCGTCGCCGGCGTCGGCAAGACGACGCTCGCGACGCACGCCGCGCACCGGCTCGCGCCGCGGTTCCCCGACGGGCAGCTGTACGCGAACCTGCGCGGCTCCGACCCTTCCGCCGGCGCCGCCGCGACAGCCGTCGTGCTGCACGGGTTCCTGGAAGCGCTCGGCGTGCCGCAGACGCGCGTCCCCGGCACGGTGGACGGCGCCTCCGCGCTGTTGCGCAGCCTGCTCGCGAACCAGCGGGTGCTGGTCGTGCTGGATGACGCCCGCGACGCCGCGCAGGTCCGGTCGCTGCTGCCGGGGTCGCCCGGGTGCCTGACCGTCGTCACCAGCAGGCAGGCCCTCCACGAGCTGGCGGTCGCGGAGGGGACGTGCGCCCTGCCGCTGCGTGCGCTCACCCCGGCCGAGTCCCGGGAGCTGCTGGCCCGGCGGGTCGGCGAGTCCCGGCTCGCGGCCGAAGGCGCCGCCCTCGACGACGTCGTCGAGTTCTGCCAAGGCTTTCCGCTCACGCTGGCGCTCGTGGCCGGGCTCGCCACCCTGCGTTCGCACCTGCCGATGTCGGCGATAGTCGAGCGGCTGCGCGCCACCCGGGGCGCGGCGGAGGTCGTGGTCACGCTCGGGCCGGGCCGCGCGACCCGGTGCGGGCCCGCGGGGCGGTCGCGGCGAGTTGCCCGGCCGTGACGGCGCACCGGGCGCCGGGTCAGCGAAGCCGGGTCGCCAGCCAGCCGGCGACGGTGGTGAGCAGCTCCTCGTCCACGGGGTCGCGAAGCAGCCGGCGGTAGGAGAACACGGATGCCGGCCCGTCGGTGCGGCGGAGGATGTGGGTCAGGCCGGGAGCCCGGTGGGTTTCGGCCCCGCCCGGCACCAGCTGCGCGATCACGTCGAGGTCGCCCGGGTCGACCTGGACGTCCTTGGCGCCGGTCACGGCCAGCACGGGAACCGGGATGCGAGCCAGGTCCGGGCGCGGATCGTAAGCCAGCTGCTCGCGCCACCACCGGGCGTTGATCCGCAGGCCGCCGATGCGGGCGGTGTCGGTGGTGGTGGCGGCCAGCCGGGCCAGCTGCCGGGTGGCGACGCGGCGCAGGAGGGGCAGCAGCGGGCGCGGCAGCGAGTCCGCCAGCCGGGTGCCTTGCCAGCGCAGGGCCTGTTCACCGGGGCGCGCGTAGCCGGCGAGCAGGACCGCGGCGGCGGGCTGGGCGTGGGCGGCCAGCCACATCGCGTGGACAGCGCCTTCGCTGTGCCCGAGCACACCGACGGCGCGGGAGCGGATCTCCGGGTGGCCGCGCAAGGCGTTCAGGGCGGCCTCGCCGTCGGCCCGGTTGTCCAGGAATCCCACGCTGTGCCAGTCGCCCGGGGTGGCGCCGACGCCGCGGCGGTCGTAGCGCAGTGAGGCGATGCCGTGCCGGGCCAGGGTGGCGGCGAGCGGGCGGCCGAGGTCCATCCGCACCCGGCCGGCGTTGGAGTCGCGGTCGACCTTCCCGGAGCCGGGCAGGCAGAGCACGGCCGGGTGCGGGCCGTCGCCGGCGGGCAGCGTGAGCGTGCTCGCGAGGGCGAGGCCGTCGGCGGCCGGGACGGTCAGCCGGAGCTCCCGCACATCGTCTGTGGTCGTGCCGCGTTCCATCGGACGCACCTCCATTGGTATCAGTTTTGATATTAGTATCAGACATGGGAAGGTGGTGTCCATGGCCACGCTCGACTTGCTGCTGCACCCCGTCCGGCTCCGCATCCTGCGGACGTTCCTCGACGGCCACCCGGCCACGACCGCCGAGCTGCGCGAGCGCCTGCCGGACATCCCGCACGCGACGATGTACCGCCACGTCGCGGCGCTCGCGTCGGCGGGCGTGCTCGAGGTGCTCGACGAAAAACGCGTCCGGGGCACGGTCGAACGCAGGTACCGGCTGTCCTGGCAGCACGCGGAGATCGGCCCGGCCGACCGGGCGGCGATGACGGCCGAGGACCACCGCAAGACGTTCACCGCGTTCGTCGGCGGTCTCCTGGCCGACTTCGACCAGTACCTGACCCATGATCCGACAGACCCCACCGCGGACGGTGTGACGTACCAGCAAGCGGCGTTGTGGCTGACCGACGCCGAGATGGCCGAGTTGTCCACGGCGATCCGTGAGGCCGTCACCGCCCGGCTGGGCCGGGACCCCGGCCAGGGCCGCACCCGCCGCATGGTCAGCCTGGTGACCATGCCGGCGGAGTGACCGGTAATTTCGTCGACGATCGAGGGGAGCTGACGGAGTGGCGCGTCTTCATGTCGGCTGCGCGATGTGGACCCACAAGGCGTGGCCCGGGCGGTTCGTGCCGCAGTCGCTGCCGGCCGGCGAGCGCCTGCGGGCCTATGCCGGCTGGTGCAACGCGGTCGAAGGCAACACCACGTTCTACGCGACTCCCGCCCGGACCACGGTCGCGACTTGGGCGGAGCAGACCGATCCCGGCTTCCGGTTCGTGGTCAAGGTGCCCAAGGTCGTCACGCACGAGCGCCGGTTCGCCGGGGTCGAGACCGAGATGCGGGCGTTCCTGGACGCGATCGAACCGCTCGGCGAACGAGCGGTCCTGTGGACCCAGCTGCCCGGCTCGTTCGGCCCGTCGGACGTCGACGCGCTCGGCCGTTTCCTCCGCCGCCTCCCCGCTGACCGCCGCCGCGCGGTGGAGGTGCGTCACCCCGGGTTCTTCACCGACGCCGGCTCGACGTCGCTGCTGGAGGGGGCGCTCGCCGGCGCGGACGCCGAGTGGGTGCCGTTCGACACCACGGTCTTCTTCGGAAGCCCGCCGACGAGCGAAGCCGAGCAGGACGCCTGGGCCAAGAAACCACGGCTGCCCCGGCGGACGCGGGCCCTGACCGACCGGCCGATCGTCCGCTACCTGGGCCGCGACTCGGTCGAGGAGACGGTCGAGGGGTGGCGGCCGTGGGCCGAGGCGGTCGCCGCCTGGCTGCGCGAGGGCCGATCGCCGACGGTCTTCCTGCACACCCCCGACAACAACGACGCACCGGCGCTGGCCCGCCGTTTCCACGACGACGTACGAGCGCTGGTGCCCGCCCTCGACGCGCTGCCCGAGCCGGAGCCGATCGAGCCCGCGACCCTGTTCTGAACCGGTCGCCGCCTGCGGATCGCCCACCGATCAGGTTTTCGCGCCTCGCCCGTCTGTACCTGTGAGATCGACTCACGGAAGGCTGGCACGATGCGGAAACTGATCTTCGGCATGAACGTGACCCTGGACGGCTACATCGCCGCGACCGGCGACGACATCGGCTGGAGCGGGCCGCCGAGCGACGAGCTGTTCCAGTGGTGGCTCGAGCAGGAGCAGGCGAGCGGTCTGACGCTGTACGGGCGCAAGCTGTGGGAGGCGATGAGCTCCCACTGGCCGACCGGCGACCAGCTGCCGGGCGCCACCCCGGCGCAGATCGAGTTCGCGCGGAACTGGCGGGACACGCCGAAGGTGGTGTTCTCCTCGACGATCGACAAGGTCGACTGGAACACCCGCCTGGTCACCGGCGACGCGGTCGCCGAGATCACCCGGCTCAAGGCCGAGGACGGCGGCCCGATGCGCATCGCCGGCGCAACGCTCGCCGGGGCTGCCGTGCGGGCCGGGCTGGTCGATGACTACGAGATCGTCACCCATCCGGTCCTGGTGGGCGGCGGCACGCCGTTCTTCACCGCGCTGGACAGCTGGGTGAACCTGAACCTCGTGGAGACGCGGACGTTTCCCGGCGGTGCGGTGCTGACCCGATACGAGACGAAGCGATGAGCCGCCGGTGATCACAGCGTCGGGGGCAGGTCCAGCCACGGTTTGCCGGCGACGTCGAATCCGGTGAGCTCGGCGATCTGCCCGTCGACGATGTGCAGGACCGCGATGGCGAACGGCCGGTACTCCGGGTCGCCGGGGGTGCGGAGGTACAGCACGGCGGCCGGCATGCGGTTGACCGTCGTGGTGACACCGCGCCAGTCGTCGTGACCGCGCTGGAAGAGCCCACCGGAGACCCAGCCGTCCACCGCGTCCTCGGCCGTCGTGACCAGGGTGCCCGGATCGGGCAGCATCGCGAAGCGCAAGTCGTCGCGCAGCAGGGACATCAGCGCGTCGAGGTCGTTGCGCTCATGGGCGTCGATGTACGACTTCACCGCGCCGCGCTCGTCGGTCGACAGCTCGTGGGTGGCGGGGCTCCGCCAGTCGAGGCGGCCGGCGGGCAGCTGCTCGCGCATCGTCACGCGTGCCCGCTGCAGTGCGCTGGTCACCGAGGCGACGGTCAGCTCGAGGGCGTCGGCGGCCTTCGACGCCGGCCAGCCGAGGACGTCGCGCAGGACGAGCACCGCCCGCTGCCGCGGCGGCAGGTGCTGGACGGCGACGATGAACGCCAGCTCGATCGTCTCCCGCGCCACCACCGATTCCTGCGGGTCCTCGGGGAGCATCCGGTCGGGGTACGGCTGCAGGTAAGGCACCTCGGAGTCCGACAGCCCGGACGGCAGGGGGGTGCGTTTGTCCAGGAAGTCGAGGCAGACGTTCGTCGCGATCCGGTACAGCCAGGTCCGCAGCGCGGCGTGGCCCTTGAACGTCTCCCGCTTGTTCCACGCTCGCAGGAACGTCTCCTGCGTCATGTCCTGGGCGTCGTCGTAGTTCGCGAGCATCCGGTAGCAGTGCACCTGCAGCTCACGCCGGTGGCGCTCCGTGACGAGCGCGAACCGCGCGGTATCACCGGAGCGGGCCGCCGCGATGAACGTGGCCTCGTCGGCGTCCAGCGGTCCAGCGTCGGTCATGGTCATCGATCCTTCCACCGGTGCGAGGGGGCTGCCAGAACTGACGGCGTGGCGGAGGATTTCTGATCGGTGCCGTCGCTGACACCGGGCCGTTCGTCAGGGGCGGATCAGGCGTGGCACTCGTAGAGGGTCTGCGCCATGCCCATCGGCCCGGTCTGCTCGTCCTGCTGGGTGGCCTGCCCGCCGTAAGCCGCCGGGTCGACGGCGGTGCAGTGCTGCTCGGTCCACTGCTGCCGACGCTGACCGGCGCCGCCGTTCATGCCGGGCATGCCGCCGCCGGATCCGCCGAGGACGAACTTCAGCTTGCCTTCGGCCGTCCACTGCTGGAGCTGGCCGACCGAGGGCGAGTCGTCGCTGCCCATGAAGCCGCCCATGCCGATGACCGTCTCGTCGGAGCCGATGATGAAGCCCGCCACCGTGCTCGCCGAGCCGTCGACGGCCAGGGTGATCTCCGCGCCGCCGCTGTGCTGCTTCGCGTAGTCCAGGACGCGGCGCTGCTCGTCGGTGAGCTTGCCGTCCATGGCGCCCATCATGCCGCCGAAGCCGCCGGACGGTCGTTCGGTGCCGCCCGGCATCTGCGGCAGGTCGGCAACTCCAGGGAAACCTGCGCCGGTGCCGCCGGGCAGGTCGCCGGTGCCGGGGAAGCCGCCGGGGCCACCAGTGCCGCCCGGTCGCATACCGCCGAAGCCGCCGCTCGGGCCCGCGGCCGGCATCACACCGAGGTTCTCGCCGGTCGCGGCGGTCGCCGTGGACCACACCGCCGGCACCAGCAGCAGGGTGACCAGCCCGAGCACGAGCGAGACGCGCGAGAGCACCACGCGGCGCGCTTCGGCCAGCCGGCCCGCGAGCAGCGCGACCACGCCCGCCACCAGGACCGCCCAGCGCGTCCAGCCCTGCCACGAAGAATCGCGGCTCGCCAGCACGAAGGCCCACACCGCGGTGAGCGCCACCGCGGCGGGCAGCAGCAGCCACCCGGGTTCACCGAGCGCGCGAAGGAACTGGACGGCTCCGGCCCGCGGCGGAACGTCCGCACGCTCGGCGGCGCCGTCGCCGCGGTAGGCGCGCCAGAACCGCGCCAGCCCGGCCGCGGAGATCGCGGCGATCGCCGGGGCGAGCATCGTCGTGTAGTACGGGTGCCAGATGCCCTGCGCGTAGCTGAACACCACCGCGGTCACCAGCAGCCAGCCGCCCCACGCGAACCAGCCGGCCCGCAGCGCCGCGTCGCCCGGCTGCTTGGCCGCCATCCGCAGGACACCCTGGACGGCGACGACCACCAGGACGACCAGCGCCAGCGGCAGCAGCCACGAGATCTGCCCGCCGACCGACGTGCTGAACATCCGGCCGAGACCGGTGTCGCCGCCGAACATCCCGCCGGCGCCGCCGCCCATCCCGGACGGCAGGGTGATTCCCTCGGGCAGGTCCGGGCGCGGTCCTCCACTGCCCCCGGGGTTGCCTTCGTTGCCGAAGATCCGGCCGAAGCCGTTGTAGCCGAAGATGAGGTTCCAGGCGGTGCCGTCGGTGCTGCCGCCCATGTAGGGCTTGGCCCCGGGCCACCAGTCGTGCAGCGCCGCCCACCAGAACGACGACGCGAACAGGACGACGCCGGCCCCGAGCAGGTCGAGGATCCGCCGCTTGACCGGCGCGCTCGTCCCGGCCAGGTACGCCAGCGCGAACCCGGGGACGACGATCCACGCCTGCATCATCTTGGTGACGAACCCGCAGCCGATGAAGAAGGCGCACCACAGCAGCCAGTTCGTCCGCGCGCGGCTCGTGTCCGCTTTCACCGAGCGCGTGAACGCGTAGGCCGCCGCGACGAGCAGCAGCACGAGGAGCGTGTCCGGGTTGTTGTCGCGGTTGATCGCGACGGTGATCGGGGTCAGCGTGAGGATCAGCGCGGCCAGCAGGGCGACGTTCTCGCCCGCCCAGAGCCGCACCGCGCGGTGCAGCAGGAACACCGCCGCGACGCCCTCGAGCACCTGGGGGAGCAGCAGCGCCCAGCCGTGGAAGCCGAACACCAGCACCGAAAGCGCTTGCGGCCACAGCGACATCGGCGGTTTGTCCACAGTGAACACGCCGTACGGGTCGAACGAGCCGAAGAGGAAGTTCGTGAAGCTGCCCGTCATGGACTTCACAGCGGCCGAGTAGTACGTGTTGCCCAGCTGGCCCGCGCCGATCCGCCACGCGTACAGCACACCCGCGGCGACGCAGATCCCGGCGAACGCCCAGACCTGCCACCTCGCCCGGGGCGGGACTGCGACGCGGCCGGCGGGTGCCGCGTGGTCGGCGGCGACTGTCATTGTTCGTCCTTTCGGTTGTCCTTGCGGAAGACCCAGCTGCGCAGGAGCACGAACCGGCCCGCGGTGCCCAGCACCGAGGCCGCGAACAGCACCGTCAGCTCCAGCACGCGCCCGGGTTCCGGGTCGAACGCGTGCAGCGCGAGCAGCGCGGCCGAGGTGAACGCGTAGTAGCCCCGGGGGCCAGCCGCGAGCCGATGGCCAGGTCGGAGTGCCCGTTGACCAGCGGAGCCACCAGCGGCAGCAGCGCGTCGAGCCCGGTGGAGAGATCGACGTCCATGTACACGACGACGTCGGCAGTGCTGGCCCGCCAGGTCTCGCGCAGGGCCAGACCGCGGCCCTTGCGGTCGAGGTGGCACACGCGGACCGCGTCGTGCTCGCGGGCGAGTGCCTCGGCGACCTCCAGCGTCCGGTCCGTGCTGGCGTTGTCGGCGATCACGATGGTCCAGCCGAAGGGGAACTGGTCGCGGAGGAACTCGCGCAGCACGTGCACGCAGCCGGGCAGTGCGCGTTCCTCGTTGTACACCGGGATGACGATGTCCACCGTGGCCGTCGCGGCACGGTGTTCGGGGGAGGTCCGCAGACCCCCGGTCGCGCCGACCGACATGCTTCCTCCGTTCTCGCTGGTTCGCGGCCGAGCACGACGCTGTGTGACCGGTTACGTTGCCCATACGGTGGACTACTGATCGTGAGAAGCACCTGGTCTTCGCCTGAGAGAATCATGAGAAGTGGATCTACAGCTCACGCACAGGCTGACCGCGTAGCCTCCGCCGGGTGCGACTGCTGGTGGTGGACGACGATCCCGACGTGCGGGAAAGCCTTCAGCGCAGCCTGGAGTTCGAGGGCTACGGCGTCGACACGGCGATCTGCGGTGTGACGGCGCTCGAAGTCGTTGCGGGCGAACGGAAGCCCGACCTGGTGATCCTCGACGTGATGATGCCCGGCGTCGACGGCCTGGAGACGTGCCGGCGCATCCGCGCGGCGGGCGAGCGGCTGCCGGTGCTGATGCTCACCGCGCGCGACGCGCTCGGCGACCGGGTCACCGGCCTCGACTCCGGGGCCGACGACTACCTCGTCAAGCCGTTCGCCTTGGAGGAGCTGCTCGCCCGCGTCCGGGCGCTGCTGAAGCAGAACCGCGGCCGCCGGTCCGTGCCCGAGGTCCGCCGGTTCGCGGACCTGGAGCTCGACCCGCGCACCCGCGAGGTCACCCGTGGCGGGCAGCGGATGGAGTTGACGCCGACCGAGTTCGACCTCCTGACGGCTTTCCTGGACGCCCCGGGCAAGGTGCTGACCAAGCACCAGCTGCGGCAGGCGGTGTGGGGGACGGAACCGAGCCGTACCAACAACCTCGACGTCTACGTCGGGTACCTGCGGCGCAAGACCGAGGCGGGCGGGGCGAGCCGGCTGCTGCACACCGTCCGCGGTGTCGGGTTCGTGTTGCGGGCGCCGTGAAACGCCGCGGAGAGCGCCGGATGCTGCTGCGCAGCCGCGTCGCGCTGATCACCGCGGCGATCGTGGCGTTCGCGATCGCGTCGATCAGCACCGTGACGTACGTGACCACGCAGCACAACCTGCGTGCGCAGCTGGACGAGACACTGCTTGGCGGCTGGCCGCCGCCCGGCGCGCAGGACCCTGCCGTGCCGAAGCCGGACTGGGCCGACCTGTGCCGTGCGGTGAACGAGGGCCGTCCGCTGCAGCGGTTCCTCGAAGGGATCCAGCTGCTCAAGGCGGACGGGACGACGTGCTCGCCCGCCGGGGTGGACTCGGTCGTGCTCGAGCCGTCGGACCGGACGACGCGGACGGTGACGCTGCGGGACGGTCACACGCAGTCCGGCGCGCCGGTGCGGGTGCTGCTCGGCCCGGCCGGCGACGGGACCGTCGTGGCCATCTCGCGCAGCCTCGCCGAGGTCGAGAGCACGCTGACCGGGCTGCGCAACGTCCTGGTCGTGGTGTCGGTGCTGGGTGCGGCGCTCGCGGCCGCGGCGGGCCTGCTGCTCACCCGCCGGACGCTCGAGCCGATGGCGCGGCTGACCGGCGCCGCCGAGGAGATCGCGCGGACCCAGGACCTCGAGCTCCCGGTGGCGGTGTCCGGCCGCGACGAGGTCGGCCGGATGGGCCGCGCGTTCGCCGCGATGACCGGCGCGCTCGCCGAGTCCCGCCGTCGCCAGCGGGCGCTCGTGGCGGACGCGGCTCACGAGCTGCGCACCCCGTTGACCAGCCTGCGCACCAACATCGACCTGCTCGCCCGCAGCGAGCACACCGGCCGTCCGCTGGCGGGCGGGCAGCGCGCCCGGACGCTGGACCGGCTGCAGGTGCAGGCGGAGGAGCTCGGCGACCTCGTCACCGAACTCGTCGTGCTCGCCCGCGACGAGCACGAACTGGAGCAAGCCGAGGTCGCCGTGGCCGCCGTCGTCCGGCAGGCGGTCCGGCGGGCGTCGAGCCGCGCCCGGGACCACACGTTCGACGTCGAGAACGCCGAGTGGTCGATCCGCGGGGACGCGGGCGCGCTGGAGCGGATGGTCCTCAACCTGCTCGACAACGCGATCAAGTTCTCGCCCGCCGGGTCCGTGGTCACGGTCCGTTCGGCGCCGGGCCGGATCTCCGTCGCCGACGACGGCCCCGGGATCGCTCCGGCGGACCGCGAACCCGCGTTCGGCCGGTTCTGGCGGGCCCCGGCGGCGCGCGCGTTGCCGGGATCGGGCCTGGGCTTGGCGATCGTGGCGGACACCGCGACCGCCCACGGCGGGCGGGCGCGGTTCGAGGATCCGCCGGACGGACGGGGTGCGCTGGTCGTCGTCGAGCTGCCGGCCGGACCCGCCTGACGAAGGCAGTGACCTCGCCCACAGCGCAACCCATGAAATAGGCAAAAGGTTCATGCTCATTTCATGACTTGGTCCGCGACCGCGCGCTACAGCCTGGTGCCCGCCCCGGGCAGCCTGGGGTTCGTCCACGACCTGCTCAACACCCGGTCCGCGGGCCGTCCCCGCCGGCCCGATCTGCTCGCCGAGGTGACGTCGGCGCAGGACTGGGCCGGCGAGGCGCTGGCGGCCTGGGCCGGGGAGACCGGTCAGGAAGTGCCCGCGGTGGCTCTCGGCGAGGACGACCTCGACCCGCTTCGCGACCTTCGCGTCGACCTCCACGCCCTCGTGGCCGGACCGGCGGCGCCGCAACCCGAACACCAGGCCGGGGTGGTTCTCCGCCTCGGCTCGGACGGCCGGGTCCGGCCGGAACCGCGCGGCACCGGCTGGCGGGCCCTGGCTTCGGTCGCCCTGATCGCGATCGCGGACGCCCAGGCCGCCGATACGTGGCGCCGTCTCAAAGCCTGCCGCAACCTCCGGTGCGAGGCCGCGTTCTTCGACCGCTCGCGCAACAACAGCGGCACCTGGCACGACGTGCGCGTCTGCGGCAATCCGGCCAACCTGCGCGCCTACCGCGCCCGGCAACGGTCCGAAAAGAACTGAAAGCAAAACACCTATTTCGGAGGTCCTCCATGCGTGCGATCCAGTACGACGAGTTCGGCGACTACGACGTCCTCAGCGTCGTCGATGTCCCCATCCCGGTTCCCGGCCCCGGGCAGGCTCTCGTCCGGCTCACCTTGGCGGGGGTGAACCCGCTGGACGACACCGTCCGCCGCGGCAAGCTTCCCGCGGCGGCCGTCCGGCCGCTGCCGATCCGGCCCGGCGGGTTCGGCGTCGGGGTCCTCACCGAACCGGGCGCGAGCGAGTTGCCGGCCGGGACCCGCGTCGTGCTCAGCGTCGGCCGGTACGGCGTGGGCGCCGACGGCACGTGGGCCGAGTACATCGCCGTCGACCCGAAGCACGTCCTGCCCATCCCGGACAGTGTCGACGACACCGCCGCGGCGGCGCTCACCGCCGCGACCGGGCACCTCACCGCTTACCTGGCGCTCACCGAGCTCACCGGGTTCCGCCCCGGGCAGTCCGTGCTCGCGCCCGGCGTCGGGGGCGGTGTCGGGCAGGGCGGCGTGGACATCGCCCGGGTCCTCGGCGCCGGCGCGGCCATCACGACCGCCACGGGCACCGCGAAGGCCGAGCGCGGCCGCGCGGCCGGGTTCGAGGTGATCGACCTGTCCACCGAGTCCCTCCGCGACGGCGTGCACCGGCTGACCGGCGGCCGAGGCGTCGACGTCGTCCTCGACGGTGTCGGCGGTTCCGTGACCGGCGCGGCGCTGGGTGCCCTGGCCGTGGACGGCACCCTGGTCAGCATCGGCTACGCGGCGAGCACCCGCACCGAAATCGACGTCACCGACCTCATCTGGAAGAACACCCACATCCACGGCTTCCGGTTCGCGCTGTTCACCCCGGAGCAGATCAATTCGGCGAACACGCGGCTGCTCGAAATGCTGGGGCGCAAGGAGATCGTCCCTCTGGTCGACCGCGTGTTCCCGCTGGAGCAGGCCGCGCAGGCGCAACGCCACCTCGCCGAGGGAGGCCCGTTCGGCCGCGTCCTCCTTTCGCTCTAGCCGGGGCGCTCATTGGCGGTGGAGGACGAGGAGGAACTCGGCGGTGCCGTGGTCGTCCAGTGAGCCGAAGGGGCCGTAGCCGGCGGGGCTGGGGATGTCCCAGTCGGCGAACGCGACGGGGATGGTGCCCGCGGCCTGGAGGGTGTCGCCGTCCTGGCGGGCGGTGAGCGTGATGGCGACCGGGTGGGACTGGCCCCGCAGGGAAAGCTGACCCGGGACGGTGACGGAGGTGGCGGCCGGGTCGATCGTCAGCGGCGCGGTCACGGCGACGACGGCCTCGGGGTGCTGGGCCGTGTCGAGGCTGATGGCGAGCTGAGGGGTGGGTTTGCCGTCGGTGGTGAGGGTGGTCAGGTCGACGGTGAACCGGCCGGCGGTGGCCTGGTTCCCGGTGATGGTGAGGCTGCCGGTGACGGATTCGGTGCGCTGGACGACGTCGTTGTTCGCGAACAGGACCGTCTGCCGGATGCGGAAGCCCGCGGTGGATCCGGTGGTGACGTCCCATCGGCCGGTGAGGGAACCGACGGCGGCGCTTGTCGTGGCGGGCAGCGTGAGCGGGGCGGGGACCGGCGTGAGCTTGACGTAGAGGACGACCGAGGCGACGAGCAACAGGACGAGTGCGGCGAGAGCGATGAGGATGCGCCGTGCCCAGCGCCGTCCGCGGTGCCGCGGTGCGTGGTCGAGGAGAACCTGGAAGACGGGGTAGCCGGCGGCGATGGCGTCGAACTCGGCTGGTGGCGCGCCGGGGCTGATCGCCATGTGGGGGCGGGCGCCGGGGACGGTTTCGAGGTAGCGGCGGAGGATCGGGCCGCGGTCCTCGACGGGGATTTCGACCAGCCGGCAGGGGTGGCGGCCGCGGCGGTGCAAGACGGCGTGGCCGTCGGCGGCGCGGACGTTGCGGACCCAGTTGCACCGCTCGCCCAGCATCGGCACCAGGTACCAGTGGCCGTGCCAGTCCGCCATGCCCAGCGGAAACCGCGTCGGGTTCCCGGACCGTCGGCCGATGATCTCGAGGGTCACCCAGCGCCGGGGCTGCAGGCCCAGGCTGAAGACGCCGGCCCACAGCCGGGCGAACCGCCGGGCGGTGGCGTTCGCGCGGGCGCCGCGGTACATCGCTCGCAGCCGGTCGGGGGAGTACAGCCACGTCATCGTTGCCTCCTTGTCGGGTCGTGCTGGGGTAAGCTTGACCGGACATGAGACTTGAGACATAGAGTCCAAAGTAACCAGGGAGTGGCGTGACCGAGTCCGACCGCGCACCGACGGGCCTGGGGCGCCGCCGCAGCCGCCTGTCGGACCACGAGACCGCCGAGCGGATGCTCGAGGCGGCGATGGCGATGGTCGGCCGCACCGGTCTGACGGTGAGCCTGGACCACCTCCGCTTCGAGGACATCATCCGCGAGGCCGGCGTGGCGCGGAGCGCGGTCTACCGCCGGTGGCCGTACAAGGACCTGTTCTTCAGCGACCTGGTCACCGAACTGGCCAAGGCCGCGGTCCCGAGCGCGGCCGACACCGATGCGATCATCGGCCTGATCCAGAACGTCGTCAGTGCGCACCAGGACCGGTTCGGCACCGCCGAGGGGCGGCACGCGATGCTGGTGGAACTGTTCCGGCGGGCGGCGCTGCAGGACTTCCAGGCGCTCTACGGGTCCGCCGAGTGGCGCACCTACCTCGCGTTGCACGCCACGTTCCTGAGTCTCGCGGAAGGCCAACTGCGGCAACGAATCCAGGAGATCCTCGCCCGTTCGGAGCACGGCTTCATCACCCGCGTCGCCACGGCCTGGCAGCAGATCGCCGGGTTGTTCGGCTACCGGCTGCGGCCCGAGCTGGGGTCCACGTTCGAGACGGTGGCGACGCTGGTCAGCGCCACCGCCCGCGGCTTGATCCTGATGGCACTGTCCACACCGGACCTCGCCGGCGAACGCATCCCGGCCCGGCCATTCGGCGCGACGGCGACCGAGGACTGGTCACTCCCGGCCCTGGGCATCGCGGGCACGGCGGTGGCTTTCCTCGAGCCGGACCCCGGAATCAGCTGGGACGACGACCGGATCGAAGCGGTGAAAGCTGCGGTGGCTTCTCTGACGATACCGAGTCCGTGACGTCGCGCCAGGAGTGCTACGACATGGTCAGAGTGCCGGCTTGCCCGGCTGGTAGAGCCAGGTGCGGAAGAACGAGTCGAGGTTGCGGTTGGTCAGCCGCTCGACGAACTGGATGAACTGCCGCGTCGAGACATTGCCGTATCGGTTGGCCGTCGGCCACTGCGTGAGCACGCGGAAGAAGGCGCGGTCGCCGATCTTCATGCGCAGCGCCTGCAGTGCCATCGCGCCGCGGTTGTAGACCAGATCGTCGAAGATGTGATCACGTCCGGGGTCGGCGACTTTGCCACTCCAGTCGTCCTCGTCGGCGTAGGCCTTCGCGAAGGTCTGTTGCACGGGGACGTTGTTGAATTTCTCCTGGTAGAGCCATTCCGAATAGGTCGCGAAGCCTTCGTTGAGCCAGATGTCCGACCAGTGCACCGGAGTGAGGCTGTCGCCGAACCACTGGTGGCCGAGTTCGTGGGCGAGCAGGTCGCCGTCGACGTCGCTGGTGCTCTGGTCGTAGACCGGCCGGCTCTGGGTCTCGAGGGCGTAGCCGACGCCGACGTCGGCGAGGATGCCGCCGGTCGAGTCGAACGGGTACTGCCCGTACACCGAGGATTCCCACTGGATGATCTGCGCCGTGGTCTGGTTGAACACCTTGCCCTGACCGGGTTTGGTGTCGATCGACTGGCCGATCGCGGTGATGTTCGGCAGGCCGCCGGCCGCCACACCGCGGGTGACGTCGTAGTGGCCGATCGCGATCATGCTCAGCTCGCTGGCCATCGGCCGGTTCATGGTCCAGCGGAAGGTGGTCTGGTGGTCGTGCGTGGTGGTGGGCCCGGGTTCGCCGTTGGCCAGCACGGTGAGTCCGGTCGGCACGGTGATGGTCTGGGTGTAGGTCGCTTTGTCGTCGGTCGTGTCGTTGACCGGGTAGTAGGTCGCCGCGCCGATCGGCTGGTTGAGCGCGATCGCGCCGTCCTTGGTGGTGACCCAGCCGGAGAGGCCCAGCGCAGGGTCGTCGATCTTCTGCGGGACGCCGGCATAGCTCACCGAGACGACGAACGTGCTGCCCTTCCGCAGACCGTGCGGCGGGGTGATCACCAGCTCTTGGGCACCGCTGCGGGTGAAGGCGGCGTTCTGGCCGTTCACCGACAGTCGGCTGATCCTGAGCGGTCCCTGGAAGTCCAGGTCGAAGCGGGAGAGGTCCTGTGTGGCCGTGGCGAGAATCGTCGTGGTGGCGTCGATCGCTTTGGACGCGGGGTCGAACGCCAGCCGGATGTCGTAGTGGCTGACGTCGTAGCCGCCATTGCCCATGTCGGGGAAGTACGGATCCCCCGCGCCCGGCGCACCGGGCGAGTACCGCGGCGCTTGTGCGGGCGCCGCATCCGCTGCCGGGCTCGCCGCGGCCAGCAGACCGGCGGACAGAAGGCAGGAGATGATCACCAAGTGGCCACGACTACGGTTGGCGCCTCGCATGGGAGTCCTCCTCGGCAATCATCGACGCTGAAGAGTAGGTCCGATCCGCCACAAGGATCAACCCCGTTGCGGCGCCCGCGAAGTCCGGTTCGGGCGGTTCGTGACCGGTTGTGCCACAGAGGTCTTCGATCCCGGTATGCGGCCGCGGCCAGTCCGCTCGTTGCGAGGAATGACTGCGGTAGCCTGCGGCGTGCTCGATGCAGGTGTCGGCTTGATTGCGGAAGATCTCCGTCGCTATAGCGAGGACGACGTTGCCCTGTGGGTCATAACGTGTTCGGATGACGAACTGCTTCGGGTGTGTTCGGTGGCCGAATGGCTCCTCCTGCGAGGCCCGGCGCTACCTTCCGGCTCGGGCATGATGAGCGCAAAGGCATGTGCGCTCGCCGCGGTGTACGTCTGTGAGGGAAAGCCCCGCAATCTGAGGCGACGTCGCCGCAGGCCGGCATCGGCCGCAGCCGAGCTTTCGCCGGATGCCGACCGTCGGCCCGATTTGATGGCCCAGTCGAGCGCTGGTCGCGACTATGGTGTCGGGAAGGATGCCTGCGACTTCTGGAGCGCAACCGAGTAACTCCATGACGATTTCGTGGCAGCAGCCAGATGACGACCGCTCAGCGGAATGAGGGCTATGCGCCCGTGTCGATGTACGCCGCCCATAGACTCGGACTGTCGGGGACCGAGTGCGTACCTACTTCGCCGGTGATGCCGGAGAAACGTCGATGAGCCCTCGTGCGGAAATGGGGATCGTCCTGCTGGCGATCTGCGCTCTTTTGGTGACGACGGTGTTCGTAGGGATCCGGCGGCGGGAGAAAACCGGGGGTATCGGCCAGGTCCCGCCGCCGGCCCCGGAGTACGCGCGCCGGATTACCGCGCTGCAGGACGAGGACTACGACCTCGTCCTGCGGGGCGGGGCCATTGTCAACGGCGTCAGCGCGACGTGGCCGTTCGCCGGTCTGCTGGTCAGCCGAAACCAGATCGAACTGCGCGTCGGGGTCCTTATGCCGATCCGGATCGCCCGCGCCGAGGTGACTGGCGTATGTCGGGTGCGTGGTCCGTTCGGCCGCGGTTTCAAGTTCCGGACCGCGTCGGGCCGGTTGGACAAGGTGAGCTTCTGGCCCGTGGGCAAAGCCGCGGAACAGCTGGCCGAGCTCGGCTGGCAGATCTCCCGGTGAGGTGGGTGGCGCCGAGATCGCGCCACCCACGAGCACGGCTCGGTCAGACCAAGGTTGCGTACTGGATCTGGTAGCGCCAGTCTGCCGAGTCTCCGGGGTTGGCATCGCCGTACTGGACGTCGAAGCTGGTGGCCTGGGCCTCGATGCCCAGATCACGGATGTGGTTGTCACCCGCGTCACCACTGGCGGTGTTGTCCAGGAAGAACCCTCGGATGACCTTCTCCCCGCCCAGGGCGGAGCCGGTCGCAGTGCCGGTGGCGTGCACCGTGTTGAGGACGGTCGCGAGGAACCCGAGCCGGGACCGGGGCACCCAGGCGTAGCTGACGTCGTAGGTGAACGGATCGTCGCCGTTGTTGTCCTTGTACTGCACCGTCAGCCGGCTGCCGCTCTCCGACACCCCGATCATGTCGAGGTGGTGGTCGCCGTTGTCGAAACCGAACCGGAAGCCGCTGAGCACGAAGACGAAGTCCCCGGCCGGGCGCGTGAAGAGCGGCACGGAGCACTGGCCGGCGCAGGTTCCGTGGAACGACGCCGGCACGATCCCGGCCGGATCGACGCGCTCGTGGGAGACGCGATAGCCATAGTTGTCGTCGCCGTTCTCGTCGGCGAACGTGACCTCGACCGCGGACTGCTGCGGCAGTGGCATCGCCGCGACCTGGCGGATGTGGTGGTCTCCGCTCGTGAAGTGGTACTGGAAACGGCCGAGCAACGGCGCGCCGAACACGCCGACGCCCGGGAACACCGTGCCGTGGGCCGTGCCGCTCACCTCTTCGAGCTGGGCGGCGTCGGCCGTGGCCACCCCGCTGGCGAGCAATCCGACTACTGCGGTCACCACGGTCAGAATGCGTACTTTCTTCATACGTCCTCCCCGACGTGCTCGGAATTCCCGCGTGTCCCGCGGACGCCCTCACGTTCCCCCGGCTTGTCGACAGTCCGTCGACAACGCTTCATCAGTGCGGAGGGGCTGTTGTCAATCCGGCTTGTGCACGACCGGCAGATAGCGGCCTCGAGCGTCGGCTCCGGCGCCCGGTTCGGCGGTCCGCCGGCTCCGCTCGTCGGCGATGCCGTCAGCTGACCTGGAGGTCGATGCACGAATGCCGCGCCATCTGGCTGATCACCACGAGCCGGTCCTCGAACAGCTCGGGCGCGATCTCGATGCGATCCCGCCGGGACAGTCCAGTGAGGATCACCGCCGGCCTCGGAGGAGCGTTCTCGGCGAGCCGACGCAGGCCGGGCAATGCCCAGGTCAGCCAGTTCGCGTTCTCAGGTCTTGCCCTGGTCGACCGGGCTCGGTCCGGTGGCGGCGCCTCATTCGCACGGGCGGTCGGTCGTCGGCGGTGTTGGCGGTGGGGAAGCCGGAGATGGCGCCTTTGGTGCCGTCGGTGCGGCGGTAGCGGACTCGCCAGGTGTCGTCGCCGGCGGGTTCGGTCCAACGGGGCTTGGATCCACCCGAGCACTACCAGGCCGAGCCAGGTCGTGTAGCCGGCCCACTCGCATGAGCGGCGTTGCTTGAGGAACCCCTCCCGGGTTGAGGTGCCGCTGAGAGCAGCTCACCGGGACGCACGCTCTGCGGCTCCTTATCGCACACGTCGCCTGACCAGCGATGTTCGTCACGGGGTGACCTAACCTGAACGCTTTGGGCGGGCGTTGGCAAAGACGGGGTGTCAGGGCGAAGCGAAACCCGAGGAGCTTCATGTCGTCAGACGCGGAACTGATCGGTAGGTCGCTGCGCGGAGACACCGATGCCTTCGTGGAAGTGATCAGCCGGCACGAGACCGCGCTCGGGAACTATCTGGCGCGCAGAGTGGGGCGGCAGGCAGCCGAGGACGTGCTCGGCGATGTGTGGGTGGCGGCTTACGAGTCCCGTGCGAACTATGACCGTTCGTATCCCGAAGCCAGGCCTTGGTTGTACGGCGTCGCGCTGAACAGGCTGCGCCGGCACTGGCGGTCCGCGCCGGCCGAGGAGCCGGCGTCGGACCTGACCGGCGTGGCGAGTGACTGGGATCCCTGGCCGGCGGTGGATGCCCGCGTGGACACACAGGCACTGCTGAGCAGGGCACTGGCTCGGCTCAAACCGGAAGAGCGGGAAGTGCTGGGCCTGGTCGCCTGGGAGGACCTGACCGTCGCCGAGGCCGGGCGGGTGCTCGACATTCCGGCCGGCACGGCCCGCCGCCTGTTGCACCAGGCGCGCAAGGCGTTGCGTGAAGCCCCCGAAGTGGTCGCGCTGCTGCAAGTCCCGACAACGTGAAAGACAGCCCATGGATGAAATGGATCTCATGAAGAATCTGCGTGACGTGCCGTCCCCCGGTCCCGAGGCCTATGACCGTGCCCGTACGGCACTGCGGACGGCGATGGGGGAGCCCGTGGCCACGGTCGTGCGACCGAAGCGCTGGTTCTCCTGGCCCAAGGTCGGCGTCGCCGCCGTGAGCGCGGCAGCCGTCGCGGCGGCCGTGGTGATGGGTACGTCCGGCGGCAGCGTCCCGGCCGGCCCGTCCGGCGCGGCCCCGCAGGCGGCCGAGGCACCGCTGGTGAAGCTGGCCTCCGCGGTCCAGGCGGCCGGTACGCAGCCAGGAGACGCATCGCTGATCATCAACACGAAGTTCGGGCTGGACAACAAACCGGACCTCAACTACACCCTCTACACCGACAAGGGCCAGCAGTTCACGGGCGACTCGGCGAAGACCCTGGTGGACGCAGTCGTCAAGGGCGACGCCCAGCCCGCTACGCCGTACGACGGGAACGTGATGGCGGCGGCCCGTCTTGCCGCGAACGGCGACGTCGACAAGGCCAGGATCGCGATGATCACCGCGGCCGGCAATGCCCTGGGAGTCGGCCTGAGCCCCGCCGAGGCCGACAAGGCCTGGGCGGCTGCCCAAGCGGAGACCGCGGAGATGTTCCGCAAGATCGGCAAGACGGTTCCCGCCCCCAAACCGCGTCCGACGGGCAAGGACCTGGAAAACCTCATCAACAACCACCTGTGGAGCAACACCGAACACGCGCTGTTCGCCAACGCCGCCGATGCGGAGGTCCGCGCGGGCGTGCTGAAGCTGTACGCGACCATCCCGGACATGATCGTCGGCAAGACCACCGTCGACGGCCAGGCCGCGCTGACCCTCACCGCGCCCCCCGCCATCCTGGGCGGCAGTACGGACGTCCTCACCATCAACGCCGGCAACGGCCTGCCGATCCGTGAGGAGATCACCTCGGCGGAACCGTCCAAGCGCTGGGTGGTGAACTACAAGTCCGCTCGCGTGACCCTCGCCGACGTGGCCGCGGGCAAGATCTGATCCTCGTACCGAACTGTCCTGGGAGGGCCGAGATCATCTCGGACCCTCCCAGGACCGTTCTGTCTGTGCGTCGCCGCCGTCGTCGTGCCTGAATTGCGTGTCGTCGGAGTCCGGCGTGAACCTGTAGTGCGTTCCGGCCAGAGTCAGGTCGACCCGGTACCAGCCGCGGGTCAGTTTTCCCGGACCAGGTCGCAGCTCGGCCTCGACGCCGTCACTCGGTCGGCCGAGACCACCACGTCTGCGCCGCTCCGAGCGCGATGCGGGCCAGCAGCACCGCGGCCCCGGTGCCGGCGATCAGCCGGGCGCCGAGACCGTCGAGCCGGATGGCGAGCCAACCGCCCGCAACTGCGCCAAGCACGGAGAGCAGGAAGTCGACGATCAGCAAGGGCGTCAGGGCGAGCAGGGCCATGTCAGCTCCGGTATCCCCGCGCCGGCTTCGCCGCGCCAGGTGCAGCGAGAGCGTGGCGGTGCCGGCGAACGCGACCCAGGCCAGGCCGAGCATCACCCACAGGACCGCGGTCACTGGGCTTCCCCCGCTGCACAACCAGACACATCGGAATTCATAGTGGCCTCCCTATCCGTCCCGACCAGGGTGAGCTTGTTCGGACACTCTGTCAAGACACTGTGTCCGGACAGGTGTCCGGTAGCTGTCCATGCCATCGGTGACCCGGGTCGCCCTTCCAGCAGCAAGGGAGCGGAGGCGGCTTCAGTTCCCGAAGGTGCGGCGGTAGGCGGTGGGGGTGGTGTCCAGTACGCGCCGGAAGTGCAGTCGCAGGTTGGCAGCTGTACCGAGTCCGCAGTCACGTGCCACGCGGTCCACCGGGTGATCGGTGGTCTCCAGTAGTTCTCGTGCCCGGCCGAGACGGGCGTCGAGCAACCACTGCAATGGGGTCGTGCCGGTCTCCTCGGTGAACCGGCGCATGAGGGTGCGCTTCGAGAGGCCCGCGTGCCGGGCGAGTTCGCGTAGGGTGGCCTGCTCGCCGAGGCGTTGCAGAGCCCACTCGCGAGTGTCGGACAGCGACGCGTCGCCGGCTACCGCGACCGGGGTGGGCACGTACTGGGCTTGTCCGCCTTCGCGGTGCGGGGCGGCGACCGGGCCACGGGCGATCCGGTTGGCCACTACCGCGCCGAGGTCGCGGCGCACGATGTGCAGGCACAGGTCGATGCCGCAGCACACTCCGGCCGAGGTGAGGACGTTGCCCTCGTCGACACAGAGCACGTCGCGATCCACTGACACAGCGGGGAAATCGTGTTCGAAGTCGTCGATGTACCGCCAGTGGGTGGTGGCGTGCAGGCCGTCCAGCACGCCTGCCGCGGCCAGCACGAACGCCCCCGTGCAGATCGACACCACCCGCTTGCCCCGCTCGTGCGCCTCAGCCAGTGCGGCGAGCATGGCTTCGGGCTGTCGGCGAGCACCTGCTCGAGGTCTCCCTCGGTGACCACCGTGAAGCCTCCGGTGGTGTGCACTGATCCTCGGCTGTCATCGGGACCCTCCGGCCGGTGCGGCCCAAGGGGACGAGCGGTCGCCGGACCGTCGTCGAAGCGACTACGTCCTGTAACTCGCCGACGATCATGGACACCAGATCGATGCCGTGCCCGAAGGCGACGGTGAGCATCGTGGCCCCGAGTGCGCGGTCGAGCGTGTATCGCATGCGCTCGGAGACGGGGGTACCCCACTCGACCGAGGACGCCAGCACCGTCGCGGACAGCACCTCTCCCGCGTATCCGCCGGCGACGAGGTCGGCCAGCCAGCGGGTGGTGGGTGAGGAACGCCCTCGGAGCCCGATGAAGGCGCGCGTCCCGCGAGCGGCTCGGTGCATTTCCTCGGCCTCGGCCGGATCGACGGCGAACGGCCACTCGCTGAGCACCGGTACGCCCGCCGCCGGCACGGGCAAGATCAGCTCGTGATGCCTGGGCACCTTGACCGCGACGACCACCAGGTCGACGTTCTCGTCCTCGGCGAGCTGCCGGACCGATGCGTAGCCGGGCACCCCGAACGCGGCGCCCCTCCCGACGCGCTCAGGCCCACGATCCCGACACCGGTCGGCCGTCTTCCGGGTTCTGCCATCGCCTTCCTTTCGCTTCACCTTCGCCAGTTATGGTCTCTCGGTACAGAAGCTGGCCCGGTCCGTTAGCCCGGCCAGGCGAGCAGCGCCGTGGCGACGATCTCATCGAGTTCGTCGGTCCCCAGGCCGTTCGCGGCCTGGACCGCAATGCCGAATCCCATCGTCATGATGAACCGGGCGAGACGCCTCGGATCGGCGTCCGGCCCGAGGTCGCCCTCGCCGACGGCACGCCGGAAGCGCTCCTCGAGCCGTACGCCCGCATCGTTGCGCCAGTCGACGAGGACATCGTGCGCCGGGCGGCCCTGCTCGCTCAGCGCCAGTGCGCCCTGAACGGACAGGCACCCGGCGGGGGCGCCCGGCGATGTCGTGGTCCGGACGGCTCCGCGAAGGAACGCCTCGGCCACCCCCCGTGCCGTGGGCTCGTGCAGGGCGCGCGTTGCGTAGGAGGCGGGACCCTCGGCGTAGCGCTTCACTGCCTTGCGGAAGAGCTGCTCCTTGTTGCCGAAAGCGGCATACATGCTCGACTTGGTGATCCCCATGGCACCGGTCAGATCCGTCAGGCTCGTGCCGTCGTAGCCCCGAGCCCAGAACACCTGCATGGCGCGCTCCAGCGCCTCGTCGATGTCGAACTCCCGGGGGCGGCCGAACGCTGTGCTCCCCGAACCACCCATGGCGGCGCCCTCCTCGCTCCAGAGCCACTGTCTCTCGTCACAGCAGACTTTAGTACCGAACGGTCCCGATGTGCTAGCGTTCTGTACCGACCGGAACTTAAAGCGGTCGACCTCACGTCAGAAAAGGACATCAGGATGAAAACCACCTCGCTCGGAGGGCTGGAGATCTCCCGCATCGGTCTCGGCGCGATGGGGATGTCAGCCTTCTACACCGGAGCCGGCCGGCTGGACGATCAGTCGATCCGCACGATCCGGCACGCCCTGGACCTCGGCGTCACCCACATCGACACCGCGGAGGTCTACGGCCCCTTCGTCAACGAAGAGCTGGTCGGCCGAGCCATCAAGGGGCGCCGGGACGAAGTGGTACTGGCCACCAAGTTCGGCCTCGTCTCGCACACCGGGCGCCCCGGCCCGGACAGCAGCCCGGCCGGCATCCGGGTCGCCGTCGAGGGATCGCTGCGGCGCCTGGGCACCGACCACATCGACCTCTACTACCAGCACCGCGTCGATCAGGACACCCCGATCGAGGACACCGTCGGAGCCCTGGCCGAGCTGGTTGCCGAGGGCAAGGTCCGCTACATCGGCCTGTCCGAGGCAGGCCCCACGACGATCCGGCGCGCCCACGCCGTGCACCCGCTCGCCGCGGTGCAATCCGAGTACTCGCTGTGGACCCGCGACCCCGAAACGGAGGTTCTGCCGGTCCTGCGCGAGCTCGGCGTGGGCCTGGTCCCGTACTCGCCGCTCGGCCACGGGTTCCTCACCGGCAACATCCGCTCGTTGGACGGCCTCGACGCCGACGATTGGCGCCGCACCAACCCGCGATTCACCGGCGGCAACCTCGAACTCAACCTGCGCATCGTCGACGAGGTCACCGCCGTCGCCGCCGAAGCCGGGGCCACCCCCGCACAGGTCGCCCTCGCCTGGCTGCTCGCCCAGGGCGACGACATCGCCCCCATCCCCGGCACCACACGCATCGACCGGCTCGAGGAAAACACCGCCGCCGACGGCATCGAACTCGCCGACGCCCAGGTAGCCCGGCTGAACAACCTGGAGTCGGCCGCCGGTGACCGCTACGACGAAGCCAACATGGCCGCCGTCAACCGCTGACCGACCGCGGACTCGGGCCCGGTCGGGCATCCGCAACCAGCCGACCACACCTTCAGGGGAAAAAATGAGAACGAGAATGACGGTACTGACCAGGGCGATCGTTGCCGTCGTCACGGCGGCCACCGCTGTCGTGGGGGCCGGCCTGGTCTCGGCCGATGCCGCCGTGACCTCCCGGCCGGAGTCGGCTGCCGTGTCGAGCGCCGCCGCCCGGACCGCCGAATCGTCGCACCGGCCGCCGATCGGCTACCAGTCGAACTACGCGTGGGTGAACGGTTTCCGGATGCACTACCTCCGCGGGGGCAGCGGCTCACCGGTCGTTCTTCTGCACGGTTTTCCGCAGACGTCCGCCGAGTGGGAGCCGCAACTTCAGGCACTCGCCGAGAACCACACCGTGATCGCGGTCGACCTTCGTGGAACCGGGGACTCCTCGGTTCCGGCGACCGGCTACGACACGGCACAGTTGGCTGACGACGTGCACACGCTGCTCGCCCACCTCGACCTGGCCAAGGGCATCCAGATCGTGGCCCACGACATCGGCGCGTGGATTGCCTACCCTTACGCCGCGATGTGGCCCACCGAGGTCAGCAGGATGGTGGTGATGGAGGGGCCCATCCCCGACCGGTCCCTCTACACGTTCCCGGCCTTCCCTCCCGAGGGTGAGCTTTCGACGTGGCACCTGGGATTCTTCCAGAAGGACTTCGCTCAGGATCTTGTCCGTGGGCACGAGCGTGACCTGGTCAAGGGGTTCATCGAGCAGTACCTGGCGGTGGACAGCGCGTTTGACACCGGCGACTACGAGTTCTACGCCCGATACCTCCGCGAGCCCGGCCGGTTCGAGGCGTGGATGGACATGTACCAAGCGCTTCACACCGACATTGCCCAGAACGAGAAGTTCCGTGAGTCGGGGCTACTGAAGATGCCGGTCCTGGCCGTCGGTGGCGAAGAGGCGCTGAGCAGTGCCGTCGGTACACAGTGGAAGGGCTACGCCTCGAACGTCGAGACCCAGGTAATGGCCGACACTGGCCATTGGCTCACCGAAGAACGACCGCGGGAGCTCACCGCGCTGCTGCTCGAGTTTCTGCGCTGAGGGCTGGAAACGCTGACACCAACCTCTGAACATCAGGGCGTGCACTGTCCGAGGACCGTGCACGCCCTGGCGTTCTCGATGCGGTGGCCGCGCCGATCCTCGAGGGCCGTGGCGTCGACCACGGTCAGGCCGCACCCGAGTCTTCGCCACACGGCGGAGGTCACACGGCCGCAACTCCGCCCGAATGCTTGGTGATGAGCGGTATCGAGAACCTGCTGTATTCCGCGCCGGCGGCCGGCGCCCAGGGTCGGCCGGAGTGTATTCGGGCCAGGTCTGGGCCCAGCCGTTGCTTCGGCTCCTCCTTCACGCCGGTCCTCAACCGCCGTCGACTCGTGCGTGCCTAGCTACCTGAATCATTGGCCTTTGTGTCGGTGCTGCTGGGGGCTGATGCCCGTATGGCGGTGGAAGGTAGGGCTGAAGTCGGCGGGCCGCCTGAAGCCCCATCGTGCGGCGATGGAGGTGATGGTCAGAAGACTCAGGCGCGGTTCGCTCAGGTCCCGTCGTCCACGATCCAGGCGACGGTGTCGGATGGGAACTACACAGTTGCGAGCCACGGTTGGGCGTGACCGAGTGGGCTCAAGAGCTGGAGCGAGCGGGGCTCGCCCCGTCGACGGTGAGCTCGCAGCTGAACCTCCTGTCGACGCTATTGATCGATGCCGCCGGCGAGCGGCTGATCCCGTTCAACCCGGTGCGCCGGCGGAGGCGTTGTGGCCGGCGGTCACGGCGGGCCGTGGCGGAGCGGATCTGGGCGTGGTGCGGTTGTCCGAGCAGGCCGGTGTCCTCGGCGGACCGATCGCGCGGCTGCTGGTCATCACCGCGGCGTGGACCGGCTGCCGGTGGGGCGAGCTGGCCGGTCTCCATCGCGACAATGTCGATCTCGGACGTGGCGTGATCGTGATTGATCCGCTGGTGGGTGCGTTGCACGAGTCGGGTCGATGCGGTGGCTGGGTCCGCCGAAGACCCGGGCTTCGGCGCGGGCGATCGCGTTGCCGCCGTTTCTGGTTGCGCTGCTGCGCGAGCATCTCGCGCGGCACCCGGTATGGGTTCGTGTTCACCACGCCGAGCGGGACGTGGCTGTGGCGCTCGACGTTCCTGCGGCGCGTATTCCGCCCGGCGGTCGACGGCAGAGACGCGTCCGGAGCGAAGGCGGGCTGTGCGGCGGTGCGGCCGGGGTTGACCTTTCACGGGTTGCGGCACAGTCACAAGACCTGGCTGATCGCGGGCGGCGCACCGGAGATTGCGCAGGCCCGCAGGCTTGGTCATCACCCGGACAACCGGGCTATCGAGACCTACTCCCACGTCGCCCGGAGGTCGAGCAGCGGCTGCTGGATGATCTCGAGCGCCGCTGGCGCATGGCGGCACCACTCCCGCCCACGCAGTCACCGACGGTGGACGGGTGGCGCCCGTTGTCACCCTCTTCACCACGGTGGGGGTCACTCGCCGACCGAGCCGACGAGCAGCGGGAACACCGGGTGGACGCCGGACCGGGGCTGGGGCAGTGCTCCAGTTTTGCCCCAGCGGGAGCACAAGATCACGCCGTAAGACGATCACCGATGATCCAACCGGGAACGTAGAAAACCCCTCCGACCAGCCACAACGGCTGAAGCGAAGGGGTTCTGTGAGAGTGGAGCTAAGGGGACTCGAACCCCTGACCCCCTCACTGCCAGTGAGGGTCGATCATGGCTCTGACCTGCGGCGATAGAGAATCGCCTAGTCGGATGATGCGCTTGATCGCCGTTGCTTGCAACCGTGTGTTGTTCAGTGCAGTTGTAACAGGGGGTCTGCCCCAGCTGTGCCCCAGTGAAATTGGTGAGAGGACTGCGCCGCGCGCGTGTCGAACATCTGGCGCATTCGGCAAGTGACGTGGGCTTGGATCCGGCCGATCAGGATCTCGCAGCCGGTGTCGTGCAGCCGGACCAACGGTTACGAGCGACCTTGGCTAGCGAGCCCCGTCTCGAGCCGAGGTGCCGATGAGGTGGCTCGCCAGGGCGCACGCTATGCGGCATGAGCGGATGTCTGCGACCCTGGTCACCGGCATCATTCAACTGGAAAGTTCGACGATGGTGCGCGTCGTAGCGCCGCGATGACATAACCTATCGTTGGTAAGCGGCGCGCATATACACCTATGGGCGCGGGAAAGCGGACAGCGCCGCTTCGACCTGACAATGTTGCACCATGCAGAACAGTGATCATGGGCTTCAGGCTGGCGGCGTCACCTTTCGGTTGGCTGATGCCGGCCTGCGCCCGGTGGTTGAGCAGTTGGGGCAGCTGGAACAGCACGACTTGTCGCAGTGGACGGGCGATCTGCCGGGACCTACGGGGCTGTTCGACTTCCCGCGGCTGTCGCGGTTCTTCACTGACGCTGACCACGATGCCTATGTGATCTACTCCGACGGACGGCTGGCAGGCTTTTGCTTGCTCCGCCCCTTCGAGGGCACGGCCACATTCATCACCGCGTTCTTCATCGTTCGCGCTCTACGGCGTCAAGGCGTCGGGCTGGTAGCCGCCACCGAACTCATCCGGTCACGTCGGGGACGCTGGGCCATCGCCTTCCTGGAGGAGAACGCACCGGCAGCACGTTTCTGGAGGCAGGTGGCGACCGAGGTCGTCGGCGAGCACTGGACTCAGGAACTTCGCCGCCATCCGGACGGGGTTCGTACCTTCACTTTCCTCCATGTCGACGTCGACCGGGACGAGCGCATCCTGCACTGACCGCATCCACCGACGCCGCTCGCACGCACATCGGCTACTTGTTGAATGGCGGTACGACCGATGCCGGGCCAGGCTCGGTCGAGGTGTTCGACGGGTGGCTCTCTCATCGGCTGCCCACCACGCTGTCGGGTGTGGCTCA